>CANJYE010000019.1 GCA_947479055.1 Erythrobacteraceae bacterium | reverse complement strand
TGCGCGCAAGCGCGCGGGCACTCTGAAGCGGCTGCTGGACCTGTATCAGCTGGCGTTGCCTAGTCGTCCGAAACTGCGGGGCGGTCATGGGACCTTGTCTGATCGTGCTGTCGCCGAGGAACTATCACACACCTCTGCCGCTATCCTCGCCATGAATGCGCCCGACAAGTCTGCTGAGACCATTAGCGGAGCGGATATTCGACGTATGCTGGAAGGACTGGCTGATAAGCCAGCTACGGCGCGCCATCGGTTCGGTGCCTTGTCGAGGTTCTATGACTGGGCGCAGGACGAAGGGCATGTTGTTGCAAACCCGTGCGGTCAATTGGCTAAAGCACGGCGCCCTAGGCCGCCTAAACCGCGCCCGACATTTCATACCCTGAAGCAGCTAGGACAACTATGGCAAGCCATCGAGACTGCGGATGGGTTACGCCAAGTGCATCGAGACCTGCTGCACTTTCTCATTGCGGTGCCGTGCAGGCGTGGTGAAGCGACAGGGATGCAATGGGGAGACGTCGACCTTGCGGGGTCTATCTGGACCCAACCGGGCAAAGAAACGAAGAATGGTGATATGCACCAGTTCCACCTGCCACCTCTGGCGCTCGACGTCCTGAAGCGCAGGCATGAAGCTGCTGGTAATCCTGCGGCTGGTTACGCGTTCCCGGCTCCTCGTTCGGGCAAGGCCATCGATACCTTTGGTAAGGCCAAGAAGGCGGTGGATGCGGCGCTGAAAACTAAGCTGGATTGGCGGTTACATGATCATCGGCGATCTTTCGTCACCGCGCTGGCTGAAGCTGGCGTTCACGAGGCTGTGCTCGATGGGATCTTGAACCACAGGCAGGCAGCCACGCGTGCTGGCGTGCTGGGGGTTTACCAGCGGGCACAGCGATGGCCGGAGCAGGTGCAGGCAATGCAGCAATGGGGCGAGATGCTGTTGCAAGCGACGGAGGCGTCTAATGGCGGATGAGAGCGGCTTGAATGTACTTGCGGGGATCACGACGGAACGCACAGCGGCAATGATAGTGCTCATGCAGAGGCTGAAAGAGATCGAGCCGATTGGATTTCCCCGCGCTTGGGATAGGTCGACGGCTGTCGAGATCCTTAGCTGCTTGAAGCATTTTCTCGATACGGTGGGGGGCGAGGAGACTGGGCCGGAAACCGAAGTTTCGCCGTTTGCCTCCGAGGTGCTCGGCGACTTGATCACCCACATTCAAGCTCTGGACGTCGGGCAATCTGACCCTCGCCTATACCCACAGCCGGGAGGAGGAAGCCCTGCGGGCACAATCCGGAAAATGCGGCTAACCCTCTTGGCTGCAGTCAGCGCCAAAGCTGAGCAGTACAAAATGGAGGGGCTAAGAGACTTCAAAGCCAGAGCGCGCAAGGAAGTAGCAAATCTAGCTGAGTCAGAGGGTTGGAAATGGCCCGTAGGGGATATTGAACGGGAAATCGACGAGACGTTGCTTAAGAGTTGGGAGAAAGGGTTGAACCGCGCCAATTGGTCAGGTCACGGCTGAGCAGGAGAAGGTGACCAGTAGGTTCCGCTAGCGTTCGCTAGAACTCTAAGACGGAACTAGCCGCCATGCTCGAACTACTTGATCTTCCGCGTCGCCTTGATCGTCGGCTGGCTGCTCAGGTTGTTTCCACCCATTTTTTTCCTGTCTCTTCGCGTACGCTGGAACGTTGGCCTCTGCTGTGGCGGCGGATCAACGGCCGGGCTTTAGCTGACACGGAGGAGCTGCTTGCTGAAGCCCAGCGGCGAGTTGATGCCGCCCCAGCCGTTCGTGGGGGGAAGTGATGATGCCTATCCCCTTCGAGCTCGCCCCAGACGAAGCGGTGATCCGCCGCTTCTTTACCGAAGTCATCGATGACGACATCCATGTTGCTGCCATTAAGCCCGACGGGACGAATATAGGGGCCTACTTCGGCAGCGACGTCGAAGCTGCCGTCGATCGGGCGGTGAAGTACAACGTATCAGGCCGCAATATATACTGGACTGCCAACAGGTGCGACGAAGAGGTGGGATCCAAGCCTAGCAAAGAGGAAATTCTCTCGGCCCGCTTCTCGCAAGTTGACATCGACCCGCCGAAGAACGGCTCTCCCTTCGATAAGGCTGGGGCGATCAGTACCCTTGAGACATGCAGCCTGCCACCGAGTGTCATCGTCGATAGCGGGAACGGCATTCAGGCGCTCTGGAGGTTTGCCGAGGACAGCAGTGATTTTGAGCGCGTTGAGGTCATCAACAGGGCTCTCATCGAGCGCTTTGCGGGAGACAGCGGCTTCAACATCGACAAATTGATGCGAGTGCCAGGTACTGTGAACTACCCCAACGCGGCGAAGCTCAAGCGAGGCTGTGTCCCCGTGATGTCCCGATTGGTGTCCTACCACCCTGAACGGCTTCACACGCTCAACGAGTTGGAAATTTGCTTCCCGATAGCTGCTGTATCAGAGGCGAAGGTGCGCGCGGCAGTGGTCGTACCGGACGATGTCGAACTGTTGACTAGCGGGGACTTGTCTCAAGGGGACACGGCTAAGCTTCGTAAGATGCTCGATACGCCAGAGGACTACTTCCGGAACTCAGATCGCTCCGCTTGGGCGTACGGCATTGCCTGCCAGATGGTGGATGATGGATACTCCAATGCCGAGGTGCTTGGCATCCTCCTTAATCCGGATAATGCCGGGTGCGCCCATGTCGGCGATCAGGCGGATGCGATGCGTGCTGCCGTGCGGACGTTGACGCGCGCGAAGGAGCGGTATCTTCTTCCGCCCGGCCAATCCATATTCGGCGACGAGGCCCCCTCCCCGAGTAACAGGCCCACGATTAGGATCGTCCCCGGAGAGCTTGCCGACACGATCGACCTTGCCGAGCAGGCGCTGCTTGTGGCGGATCTCGGCTACTTTCAGTCCGGCGGTCGCATCGTCCGGGTGGGGGTCATTCCGGGCGCAAAGCTTCAAGGGGGAGCTGGCCGCACCCGTCTGATAGAAGTCGGCCAAGCTGAAATTGGCGAGGCGTTCACGACTGCCGCAGTATGGCTGCGCACCGGACCCAAGGGCGACATAAGGGCCGACTGTCCCTCGGTCATCGCCGAGACGTATCTCGCGCGCGTCGGGAAATGGAGGCTGCCTCCGCTGGCTGGCGTCATCGACGTACCGACTTTGCGCCCGGACGGGTCCCTGCTGTCGGTAGCAGGCTACGACGGAGCGACGGGGTTGCTGCTCGTTCCGAGCATGCAGGCGTTTCCTACCATACCGGCCTCACCGACAAAGGGGGACGCGGTGGCGGCACTCGACCTGCTATTGCAGCCACTGGCGGACTTCCCCTTTGTCACCGAAGCGGATCGGTCCGTTGCGCTGTCGGCGCTGCTGACCTCGGTGTGCCGCCCTGCACTTGGTAGCGCGCCACTCCACGGACTTTCTGCCACCACTGCCGGATCGGGCAAAAGTAAGCTTGTCGACCTCGCAAGCATTCTGCGCACTGGGCGCGAAGCGGCGCCGATCGCGCAGGGCAAGACGGCCGAGGAGTTGGAGAAGCGGCTCGGGGCGCTCTTACTTGAGGGCGAAGGTGTTATCGCGATCGACAACTGCGAGACCCCACTGGGCGGGGAGTTCCTGTGCCAGCTCATGACACAGACCAGCCTCAAGGTGCGTCCGCTTGGGAAGTCGGTGATGGTGGAAGTCCCGACTTCTACGATGGTGACTGCCACGGGGAACAACCTGAGGTTCGTCGGCGATATGGGACGCCGCACCCTGCTTTGCCAACTCGATCCGGGCGTTGAGCGGCCAGAACTGCGCGAGTTTGCGTTCGACCCGGTGCAGGTGATGAAAGATGGGCGCGGCGAATTCGTCGCGGCAGTGTTGACTATACTTCGGTCTTACCATGTTGCTGGCAAGCCGTTCCAAGTGCCGCCGCTGGGTTCCTTTGTGGAATGGTCAAATTGGGTTCGTAGCGCGCTCATCTGGCTCGGCTGCGCTGACCCCTGCCTCACAATGGACAAGGTGCGCAAGGCCGACCCCATTCTGGCTTCGATCAAGGCCGTAATGGCGCAGTGGGCGAGCGTACTCGAAGAGGGTCGGGTAACTACGTCGCTTGTGATCGACACCGCCGATGAGCTGGAGGAGGCCGCACCTGTGAACGGGCCCCGCCGGTATGAACACGCTGTCTTCCGTGACGCGCTCCTCGCTGTCGCTGGCGACGGCGGCAGGATCAACGGCAGGCGGCTGGGGAACTGGCTTGCCCAGCATCGGGATCGGGTCGTCGGCGGCCGGAAGTTTGTCTCCCCAGCCACTCGCGGTGGGCAACTGCTCTGGGTTCTCGAAACAGTTGCCGGGTAATTTCCCAGCGGGCGCCGGAGGTGGTTACGGGGGTTAAGGTGGTTTGTCTGAGCTTATTCTTAAGAAGGAAAATAGAGAAAGATATGTATACGCATATAGGAACAGGGCGAACTAAACCCCCACAAACCCCAAACCCCCTCCCAGCTGGGCAGAGCAGCAGGAAGGCTTGTCACGCGGCGTTCATGGCCGCGATGCGCGAGCGCGAGACCAGCTACCCCTTCACCCAGATCAGCGCGTATAAAGTCAGGGAGAGCCGGGATAACCTGCAGCGCGAGTGCGCCGTCGTCGCCTCCATCGCGGAGTACCTCCGCGCCCGCCCCAGTGACCGCCGTGGCAGCACCCTTCTGGGCTGCACCCCGGAAGATAAGGCTCACCGCTTGAAGCGTACCCCCCACATCATCGCCCGCGAGCTTGGTTACAACCTAATCCCGGCGATCGAAGCCCTAACCGTCGAAGGTGTCCCCGCCGGCGATATAGCTACCTTCATCGGGTCTATCAAAGCACAGGTGGATCAGCTGCTCGTCGACTGCGACGCAATCCAGACGGAAATTAGTCGGTCTATCCAAGGTGAGTACGACGGCATGAAGGCTGGTAACTCAGAACTGATGCGCATCTGTAATGAAGCCTTGGACATAGCTGATCTGGCCGTTGCTTTTTGTGAGCGGCACGGATTGCTGTGAGCATTTGCATGGGGGTATTCGGTGAATTTCCACCCGCCTGCCTGAGGAGGCCCTCTGGCCTATGCAACGCTAGGACAATGAAGTGCCACTTCCGGGCCTGAAACGTCAGTGCACTGCGCGATCTAAGCGCTCGGGGGTACGTTGTTTGAACCCCTGCGTGGTGTCGTGGAGGGAGAAGCCTTTTTCTGTGTGCAGAATGCACGGCCCACGGCGATCCCTGTATCCCACTGGGTCTGGCTCTCCCAATTTTCGCCATGGCAAAGCCACTCGGGAAGCCCGCGAGGGTGACCGTCAGATGGCTATCTTGTTGCGCGACCTCGAAGCACTGTCATACGCATATGGGCTGGTGCCTGAAGGTACGCCGCGTTGGCGAGGTAGGAAACCAAAAGGGGGCGGACATGGCTCGCATAATAACTAAGCTTGTGAGCGCGAGCTTGGGGTGCCTTGTGCTTTTCGGCGTGGTTGGATCGGCGAATGCTTCTGTTCGTGAAAAAGCCGCGAATCTCTATAACACGACGAAGCTATGGGCCCCGTTAAATTTATCAAATGACTCTGTTGTGTATATAGACCCATACAGTATATTTAAAGTAGAGGATAGGGTTTGGGATATAAATTTAACATCTATAAATAATAATAATGAGTATGATCCAAATAGTACGTTTACTTATAGGATATTGTGCAAGGGACCTTACTATTCCCCAGCCGGCTGGCGGGTTAATGGGGTTTTTAACCTATATCACGGCCCTTTGGGTATGACTCTTGGTCCAGAGTATACAAAATTAGTTCCGAATACTATAATATTTACTGCAAAAGATTATGTTTGCGGTGTGAGTAACTCTGGATCAATGTACTACTATGCATATTCATACTTCAGAGACAACCAAATCCGAGGAATAATAGATCAGATATGGTTCAAAGAAAATGTAGTAGAAATATCTCAAGATGATCCAAATTTAAGACGTACGCATTTAATGCTATCAGTATTAGGCGGAACCCAAGCCAACTTCTCAGACTGGTTTGTCAAATGCGATAAGCGTGAATTTATGGAAGCCGTAAATAGCATCACGACAACTGATTGGTCGCCCGTCATCCCCGCTTCGGGCCAAGAAGTAATTTTTGAAAAGATGTGCTCCAACCGTTTCAACTACATCACCTACCAGACCGTTCCAATCACACTACCTGCGCCTAAACCCGCGCCTGAACCATCACCTGATGCAAATGTGCAGCCGCTAGCCAGCTCAGATATCGACGATGCCAAAAAGAAGTGCGCCGACCTCGGCTTCGTTCGTGGTACGCCAAAGTTCGGTCAGTGCGTCCTCAAAGTGTCTGAGTAGGAGCGGAACGTGAGCTACAAGCACCACATCCTCAAGCTCGCATGCTCTTTTGCGGTCGTAGTAACCGGGTTGGGGTGGAGCCACGACGTCAGCGCAGGGGTTAGGGATACCTCTGCGCAAGAGGCTACCTGTAGAGATATTGGATTCCGCCCGAAGACGGTGGCCTTCGCTGATTGCGTGATAGAACTGGTCGGACGGGGCCCAAATTCGCAAGCCTCCAGAACAACGCCAGTACGCTCAGTTAGGTCTAGAGTTGCGCAGTCGCCGCCCCCTTCTGTAGCACTCGCCCCCAATGAGCAAACCTGCGCTGGCTATGGCTTTAAGCGCAGAACGGTGGCCTTTTCCGAGTGCGTCATGCAGCTCGATGCGGCCCAGCAGCAAGCTCAAGCCCAAGCCCAACAGTTCGCTCTTCAGCAGCAGCAGTATGAGCAGCAGATGGCGGCTTACCAGCAGCAGGTCGCCGCCCAAGAGGAGGAGCGCAAGCAGGCGAGAAGGGATCGAAAGAACCAAGCGCTCATGAGGATGGGATTGGGCATGATGGGCTCCCAGTCGCCCACTTTCTTGGGTGGGCTGAATGATGGTCTAGCTGCCGCAGGCGGCTACTCAGTTTCGCGTCCGCCACCCGTGGCTCCAACTCCTCCCGTATTCCAGAACTACACCATCAGAACCCCGAACGGTGATCAAGTCTATTGCACCTACACCGCCGCAGCCAGTTACATGAGCTGCAATTAATCAGCGACTATCGCCCGCATGCTCAGCGCCCTCCTTCTCCTTGCAGCAGTGCCGTTCGAACCAGCCATGCCCCGATGCCACTGCTGCCCAAGCCCGCGATGCTCTTGTCAGATTCCTCGGTGTGCCAACCGGACGCAGTATGGAAGGACACGTGCTGCTTAATGGTCCCGCTATGCGCTGCACCTCAGTCGGCAACGGCGTTGGGAACAGGACTGCGGCTTGGTGCGTGTCCCCGGTGGGCGGTGATGTATCCTGTGCCATGGTCAAGGGTGGCTGGGCACTGCGCTGGGATCGCTACTGGCGGTCGCATAGTTGCATTGGGTGAGCCTTTGCCTATGCTCGCCGACATAGGGGCGAGACAATGAAAGACTATTACGAAATCCTCGGCGTTTCCCCGACTTCTGAAACCGAGGTTATAACGGCCGCCTATAAGGCGATGATGCGTAAGTACCACCCTGACACCAACATATCAGCATCGGCTTCTGACAGGGCCAAGGAGATTAACGCAGCCTATGAAGTCCTAAAAAGTCCGCTTCAGCGACGTGAGTATGATGCGAAGCGGTCGCAGAGTAGATCGCAGGGGAATGCACCTCCTCCGCCGCCACCTCCGCCGCCGCCACCTCCTCCGCCTCCGCCACCTCCGCCACCTCCGCCTCCGCCTCCGCCGCCACCTCCGCCGCCGCCACCTCCTCCGCCGCCTCCGCCACCTCCGCCACCTCCGCCAGTTCCCTCACCCGAAGAGAAGACGTGGGTGGTGCCTTTGTTAATTATCGTTGCCTTCATCGCTTTTGCGGTGTGGCTTAGCTCCACAAGTTCAACCAATAGCGCTTCACCGGGCGATGTGGCGGCAGAAGCTACAGATACAGCATCAGCGGCATATGAACGCAAAGACGTCCCCGCCCTTACGGCTATGGCTGAAGCCGGGGATGCCATGGCGCAGTCCAACCTAGGCAATATGTACTTCAACGGCGATGGCGTGGCGCAGGACTACGCTGCTGCTGCTGGCTGGTACCGCAAGGCCGCCGAGCAAGGGGATGCCTACGCGCAGTCCATCCTTGGCTCGATGTACGACAACGGCACAGGCGTGGCGCAGGACGACGCTGCTGCTGTAAGCTGGTACCGCAAAGCCGCTGACCAAGGGGATGCCTTCGCACAGACCAACCTCGGCGTGATGTATGACAACGGCCAAGGCGTGGCGCAGGACGACGCTGCTGCTGTAAGCTGGTACCGCAAAGCCGCTGACCAAGGGTATGCCTCAGCGCAGCACAACCTCGGCTGGATGTACGACAACGGCACAGGCGTGGCGCAGGACGACGCTGCTGCTGTAAGCTGGTACCGCAAAGCCGCTGACCAAGGGTATGCCTCAGCGCAGCACAACCTCGGCGTGATGTACACCAACGGCCAAGGCGTGGCGCAGGACGACGCTGCTGCTGTAAGCTGGTACCGCAAAGCCGCTGACCAAGGGTATGCCTCAGCGCAGCACAACCTCGGCGTGATGTACACCAACGGCCAAGGCGTGGCGCAGGACTACGTGCAGGCGCATAAGTGGTTCAACCTGAGCGCAGCGTCAGGAAATGCGGATGCCCTGAAGAACCGCGACATAGTCGCATCCAAGATGACACCTGCGCAAATCGCGGAAGCGCAGCGGCTGGCTAGCGCATGGCAGCAGAAGTGACCCAACGAGCGAAACAGTATGTAGAAGGAAGCGTGGGTCCCATCTGAGCAAAACGGGGGGTGCCGGGTAGGTGGGGTCTCGTCTGGTAGGATTTTCGATGGGGGTGGGGGTGTTGCTTTGATGCGAGGTAGGCGGGTGGTGGCTATCTGTTTCGCACGGAACGTCCGTCAAATGTCCGTCCCGGCCAATACCTTGGCGGTCTAAAATCCATCTAACCCATTGAAAACTATGGTGGACGCACTAGGGCTCGAACCTAGGACCCGCTGATTAAGAGTCAGCTGCTCTACCAACTGAGCTATGCGTCCACACCGGGCCAGAACATTCGGGCAATCCGGACCCCGCGAATCGCGGGAGCGCTCCTAATAGCGATTGAAGCGCTGGATGGAAGCGCTTTATGCGGGATTTTGTTCAGGCCACCATCCCGCCCCTGCGCGACCAGCGGTCTACCATCATCAGCGTGCCGATGCAGATCATGTTGGTCAGCATCGACGAGCCGCCATGGCTCATGAAGGGCAGGGGGATGCCCACCACCGGGGCGAGGCCCATCACCATCATCAGGTTGATCGCGACATAGAAGAACATCGTCGCCACCATGCCCGAGGCGAGCAGGCCGGAGAACCGGTCGGGCGCGTTGCGGGCGACCCGGGTGCCCCAGCGCAGGATCAGGAAGAAGATCGAAAGCACCAGCACCCCGCCCATCAAACCCCATTCCTCCGCCATGGTAGCAAAGACGAAGTCGGTGTGCGGTTCGGGCAGATAGTTGAGATGGCTTTGCGAGCCGTGGCCGAAGCCTTTGCCGAACATCCCGCCCGAGCCGATCGCGATCTTCGACTGGGTGATGTGATAGCCGGTGCCGAGTGGGTCGCTCTCCGGATCGAGGAAGATCTTCAGTCGGTTGCGCTGATAATCATGCAGCACGAACAGATAGGCAAGCGGGGCGATGACCATGCCTGCCGCGCCCGCGCCGATGAACCAGCGCAGGGGCAAGCCGGCCAGGAACATCACCACCACCGCGCCGAAAGTGATCGCCAGCGCGGTGCCGAGATCGGGCTGGAGCATCACCAGTGCGGCAGGCACAGCCAGCAGCGCACCGGCCGGGATCAGCGCCCGCCAGCTGGCGGTCATCGCGATTGGCAGCGTGTCATAGAACCGGGCCAGCACCAGCACGATCGCCGGTTTCATGAATTCCGAAGGCTGGAGCACGATGAAGCCGAGATCGAGCCAGCGCTGGCTGCCGCCGCCAATCGCGCCCAGCGCTTCCACCAGCACCAGCAGCACCGTGACCGCGACATAGAGCGGGAAAGCGGCAAACTTGACCAACTCGCGCGGGGCGCGGGCGATGATAAAGGCCATCACCAGGAACAAAGCGAAGCGGATCAGGTGTGATTTGGCATAGGTGCCGATCGACCCGCCTGCCGCCGAATAGAGCACAGTCGCGCCAAAGCAGACCAGCACGGTCAGTGGCAGCAGCATCCCCCAGGGCTTGCGGGCGATCGGGCCGGGGATGATCGAGCTCATGGTTCCCCCTCGATCCGGGTGGGACTGCTGGCCGCCTCGACATTGGCTTCAGCCTGCGCAGCCGCGGCAACGGCGGCGGCGCGCGCTTCGGCATCGCCGGCGCGGGCGATATCGGCAACATCGACCGGAGCGCGCGGTACGTCCACGCCATATTCCTGCGCCAGCGTGGCATATTCGCCGGCCAGCCGTTCCTTCGCGGTGCCGCCCCAGCCAGCCTCGAGCTTGTGCAGCGCGTCCATGCCCTTGGCCGGATCGAACAGGAAGGTCATCACGTCGCGCGCGATCGGATAGGCCGCGCCTGATCCGCCGCCATGCTCGATCACCACCGCCCCGGCATAGCGCGGGTTGTCGAACGGGGCGAAGAAGATGAACAATCCGTGGTCGCGGTGCTTCCACACGCCACCCTTGCCGCTCGAGACATTGAGCGAGACAACCTGCGCGGTGCCGGTCTTGCCGGCCATCTTGATCCCTTGAATCGGCAGCGCGGCCCGATGGGCGGTGCCGCCGCCGTTCACCACCTCGTTCATCGCATTGCGGATGATCGTTATGTGATCGGCGCTGAAACCCAGCGAGGCGGGGCGCGGCGGTGTCTTGTCCAGCAGCAGGCGTGGCATCAGGTTGTTGCCGCTGGCCAGCCGCGAGGCCATCACCGCCAGCTGGAGCGGGTTGGCCAGCATGTAGCCCTGGCCGATGGTGGCGTTGACGGTGTCGAAGCTGGCCCAGGGCTTGCCATATTTACGCAGCTTCCAGGCCGGGTCGGGCACGGTGCCGAAGAACTGGCTGGACACCGGCAACGGGAATTCCTGCCCCAGGCCAAGCCGCTTGGCCATCGGCGCGATCACGTCCATCCCCAGCCGCTGGGCGAAATGATAGAAATAGACGTCGCAGCTCTGGTAGATCGCCTTGGACATGTTGACCTGGCCATGGCCGCGATGGTTCCAGCAATGGAAAACCCGGTTGCCGACCCTGAGCCCGCCGGCACAGACCGTGGTTTCCTCCGGATCGAGCCCGGCTTCGAGGAACGACATCGCCACCATCGGCTTGACCGTGGACCCGGGTGGATAAAGCCCCTTCAGTACCTTGTTGCGCAGGGGCACATGATCGTCATCCGCCAGCATTTTCCATTCAAGCCGACCAATGCCGTCGGAAAAGCTGTTGGGATCGAAGCTGGGCATCGAGGCCATGCACAGCAGATCGCCGGTCAGGCAGTCCATCACCACCACCGAACCGGATTCAAGCCCGATCCGCCGCGCGGCATAATCCTGCAGCGGACCGTCGATAGTCAGCTGGATGGTCTTGCCCTGCACATCCTCGCGCGTTTCGAGATCGCGCACGATCCGCCCCGACGCAGTCACTTCGCTGCGCCTTGCGCCGGGTTCGCCGCGCAATTGCCGTTCGAACTGCTTTTCCAGCCCGTCCTTGCCCAGCTTGAAGCCGGGCGTAACCAGCAGCGGGGTGTGTTCCTGCCTGTATTCCTCGGCCGAGGCCGGACCGACGAAGCCGATCAGATGGCCCACCGCCGGGCCGGTGGGGTAATAGCGGGTATAGCCGCGTTGCGGGATTACGCCAGGCAGGTCGGGCAGGCGGACGCTGACCGAGGCGAAGCGGTCCCAGTCGAGGCCGCTGGCCACTTCGACCGGCTGGAAACCGGATGCACCGGCGATCTTGTCGCGCAGATCCTGCAACTGGATCGTGGTCAGTTGCAGCAGTCCGCCCAGCGTGTGGATTTCCCGCTCGGGGTCGAGCATCCGGTCGGGGATCACATCGACCCGGAAATCCGCGCGGTTGGAAGCGAGCGGAGCGCCGTTGCGGTCGAGAATCCAGCCTCGGCGGGGCGGAATCAGGGCGAGGTTCACCCGGTTGCTTTCCGCCTCCATCTGGTATTTTTCGTTCTCGACTACGGCGATATAGCCCATCCGCGCCGCCAGCAGCACGCCAAGCCCGCCCTGCAGTGCGCCGATCACTACGCTGCGCCGGTCAAAGCTGCTGCGCAAGGTAGCGGAACTGATGTGCTGCTTGCTGCCCAGCGCCATCAGTCGATGGTCCGGATCCTGAGCAGGCGCAGGCGATCGAAGCGGGCTACCATGCGCCCGATCATGGGGAACAGCAGCATCGACAGCAAGACCTGCGGCGCGATCAGCGGCAATCGGTCGTCCAGCCCGCCCGTTCCCGCGAAGACTGCGCCAAAGGCCAGCGTTAGCGTGACCAGCACGGCGGCGGTGACCCAGTCTTCCATGAAACCGCGCCAGGGAAAGCGTTCCTCCAGCCCCTCGATCGCCAGCAGGCTGAGCGACCACAGCAGCACAGCGCTGCCAAAGGGCTGGCCGCTGAACAAATCGTCAACCAGCCCCAGTGGAATCCCGGCCCACAAAGGCAGCACGCCGGGCCGGATCATCCGCCATGACAACAGCAGCAGATAGCCGAGCGGTGGGACATAAGGGTAACCCGCCACCATCGGCAGCACTGGCAGATAGGAACCGACCATGATCATCAGCCACGGCGTGGCAAAGGCCAGCAGTGGTGAATGAGAACGATTGATCTTGCTGCCGAAGCGGTCGCGCCGCGAATTCGGGTTGAGCTGGTCGATCATTGCGCGGCCGGGGCAGGAGCAGGTGCCGCTGGCGCGGTCGGAACCGGGACAGATTTTGGCTTGGCGCGCTTGGCCGGTGTGGTTGGGCCGGGCGACGGGGCGGCCAGCAGCTTCGCTGCCTCGACATGCCAGACCGGATCAACCACGACGAAGCTGGTGGCGATCGGATCGCTCAGCACCCGGGCGATCCCGCCGTCGCGGGTGGTCCGGCTGACCACTGCCACGGCGATGCCGGGCCGGAACAGTCCGCCCGCGCCGGAGGTAACGAAGACATCGCCGGTCTTGATCGGATTGATCCCGAGATTGATCAGCCGCAGCCGCAAGGTGCCATCCGCCCGCCCTTCGGCGAAGGCGACGACATTGTCGGTCGACCGGCGGACGGGAACCATGCTTTCGCTATCGGTCAGCAGCAGCACCCGCGCGCTGTGGCGGCCGGCCTCGAACACCCTGCCGACCAGTCCGGTAGGGGAACGGACCGGCATCCCGGGCAGCACGCCCTGCTCGCGTCCGGCGGAGATATAGGCGAAGCGCCGGGTGCTGGACGCGGTCGAGCCGATCAGGCGGGCGGTAGCGATCGGGTGAGGATCCTCGTTGACCAGCCCGAGCATGGCCTTGAGGCGGTCATTTTCCACCCTGATCGCGCGCGCTTCGGCTAGCCTCACGCGGGCGATCTTCAGTTCCTGACGCAATTCCGCGTTCTTGCTGCCGGCGGCGATATAGGCGGAAACGGTTTCGATCAGCCCCTGCCGCTCGGTCCGCCCGGCCGCCGTGGCCTGGGCCACCGGTTCGGTCACATCGCTGGCCGAACTGCGCAGCCCGGCAAAGGCCGAAGGATGAACCAGCGAGATGCCCAGCAGGATCGCACCCACCAGCGCGCCGCTGCCCGCCAGCACATAGCCGGTGAACACGCCATATTGCGCCCTACGCGAGAAGCCCGAGCGCCTGGTTGTCGGCGGCGCCATAGGGCCCTGCTCCTGCGGTTAGGCGGTCATCAACACGCCGCGATAGATCGGGTCTTCCATGGCGCGGCCAGTGCCGAGCGCCACGCAGGACAACGGATCTTCCGCCACGCTGACCGGCAGGCCGGTTTCTTCGCGCAGATATTCGTCCAGCCCCTGGATCAGCGCGCCGCCGCCGGTGAGGACAATGCCCTGATCGACGATGTCGGCGGCCAGTTCCGGCGCGGTGTTTTCCAGTGCGATGCGCACACCTTCGATGATCGCCCCGATCGGTTCGGACAAGGCTTCGGCAATATGGCCCTGATTGATCGTGATCTCCTTGGGGACGCCATTGACGAGATCGCGGCCCTTGATGCTGATCGCAAGGCCTGCGCCGTCGGCCGGCACGCGGGCGCAGCCATATTCCTTCTTGATCCGTTCCGCCGTGGCTTCGCCGATCAGGAGATTGTGATGGCGCCGGACGTAGGAAACGATCGCTTCGTCCATCTTGTCACCGCCGGTGCGCACGCTGGTGGTATAGGCAAGGCCGCGCAGCGACAGTACCGCCACCTCGGTTGTGCCACCGCCGATATCGACCACCATCGAGCCGACCGGTTCGGTAACCGGCATGTCGGCGCCGATGGCGGCAGCCATCGGCTCGAGAATCAGGAACACTTCTGACGCGCCTGCGTTGGAAGCCGCATCGCGGATCGCGCGGCGTTCCACCGAGGTCGAGCCCGAAGGCACGCAGATCACGATTTCAGGGTAGCGGAACAGGCTGCGCTTGCCGTGGACCTTGCGAATGAAGTGCTTGATCATCTCTTCCGCGATTTCGATGTCGGCAATCACGCCATCTCGCAGCGGGCGGATCGCTTCGATGCTGTCCGGGGTCTTGCCCATCATCAGCTTGGCATCATCGCCCACGGCCTTCACCTTCTTGACGCCGTTGATCGTCTCGATCGCCACCACGGATGGTTCGTTCAGCACGATCCCGCGATCCTGGACATAGACCAGCGTGTTGGCCGTGCCGAGATCGATGGCCATGTTCTGCGAACCGAATTTGAAGAACCGTGAAAGGAAGGAACTCATCAGGGGATCCGTGTGATGTCAGGGCCCTTGTGGGGCGCGGGGCTTGTCTGGGGGTTGGCTGGTCGGTCCCTTAGCGGAACCCATGCGCAAAGGCCAAAAAATTGTGTCGATAGCGCCGACAGATTTGCACCGCTCGTCTCGAAAATTTCGGCAAGTCGGCGTAGGGTCCGGCCATGCCCACCATTCGGCGCCTTCCCGAGACCCTGGTCAATCGCATCGCCGCCGGCGAGGTGGTCGAACGCCCGGCTGCCGCGCTGAAGGAACTGATTGAAAATGCGGTGGATGCCGGTTCTACTCGGATCGCGGTCAGGCTAGGTGAAGGCGGGCTCTCGCTGGTCGAGGTGACCGACGACGGCTGCGGCATGTCCCCGGCGGAGATGGAACTGGCGCTGGAACGCCATGCCACGTCCAAACTGCCCGAGAGTCTTGTCGGGGAAGATGGGGCGATCGAGCTGGTTGCCACGCTCGGCTTCCGGGGGGAAGCACTGCCTTCCATCGCCAGCGTGGCCCGTCTGACGCTGGAGAGTCGCCCGATTGGAGCAGATCAGGGCTGGCGGCGGGTGGTCGATCATGGCGCGCTGGCAGAGGAAGGCCCTGCCGCGCTGCCACCCGGAACGCGGGTGCGGGTCGAACGCTTGTTCGCCAAGGTGCCCGCCCGGCGCAAGTTCCTGCGCTCGGCCCGCAGTGAATATGCCGCCTGCCTCGATGTGGTCCGCCGACTTGCCATGGCCCGGCCGGATGTCGGCTTCGTGCTCGAACATGACGGACGGCGCGTGCTGTCAGTGCAGGGCGGGGAAGGGCTGGAGCCGCGTGTGGCCCAGCTGATTGCGCGTGAGCTGGCCGACAATGCCGTGGCGATCGGCCTTGAGCGGGAAGGCATGCACCTTGGCGGCGTGGCCGGCCTGCCGACCTACAATCGCGGCGTGGCCGATCACCAGTACCTGTTCGTCAATGGTCGCCCGGTCAAGGACCGGCTGCTGGCAGGGGCGGTGCGCGGGGCCTATGCCGACATGCTGGCGCGTGACCGGCACGCGGTGCTGGCGCTGTTCCTGACCATTCCGCCGGGGGAAGTGGACGTCAACGTCCACCCGGCCAAGACCGAAGTCCGTTTCCGCGATCCCGTCGGGGTGCGCGGGTTCATTGTCTCCGGCCTGCGCGAGGCGCTGGCGGGCGGTGACCGCCGCACCACGCAGGCCCCGGCGCAGGCAGCGATGGACCGCTGGGTGCGCGAGGGCGATCAGGCAGAAACCGCCCCAGCACTTCGCTCGATCTTCACCGGTCGCGACTGGTCCGCGCCCCGCCTGCGGGTGAGCGAGGCCGGGCAGGCGTGGAAGGGCTATGAAGGCGAAGTGATGGCCGCACCCTCCGGCCGGGCCGAACAGGCCGCGCCGCTGGAGGAAGGAGCGGAACATTTTCCGCTCGGCGTTGCGCGCGGGCAGGTGGCCAACACCTATATCGTCGCCGAAGCCGCCGATGGCCTGGTGATCGTCGACCAGCACGCTGCGCATGAACGGCTCGTGCTGGAACGGTTGCGCGCCGCCGGGGCGGGCGATGGGGTGGCTGCAAGCCAAGCCTTGCTGATGCCCGAGGTGGTCGAACTGGCCGAACCCGACTGCGACCGGCTGGAAGCGCAGGTGGAACAATTCGCGGCTTTCGGCCTCACGCTGGAACGGTTTGGCCCCTCCGCCATGCTGGTCCGCGCCATGCCCGCCGCGCTGGCACAGGGCGATCCGCACGCCCTGTTGCAGGATCTGGCCGACGATCTCGCCCAGAACGGGGCTGCGCTGCTGCTGGAGGAACGGATCGAGCATGTGCTGGCGACCATGGCCTGCCGCGGCTCGGTGCGGGCCGGGCGGACATTGTCAGTCGCGGAAATGAACGCGCTGCTGCGCGAGATGGAGCGCACGCCGCGTTCGGGCCAATGCAACCATGGGCGGCCCACCTGGGTGAAGCTCGCCCATGGCGACATCGAGAAGCTGTTCGGGCGCAAGTAGCCGCTACTCCACCAAACTCAGTTTCGCGAACAGCGTATAGCCCATCGGATGCCGCCCATAGGGTGCGTCCAGCGCGTTGGGCTTGGCGTAGGTTGCAACAGTGCCGCCCAGTGCCAGTTCGAACGGCCCCAGCGGAACGCGCCGGGCATAACCGATCTGAAACTTGCTGACCCGGAACGAGCGATCATGCAGCGGATCGTCATGGTCGGGAAACAGCTCGTCATTGGCGACATTCTCGGCTCGGCCGAACAGCGTGTTGGCGTTGTCGATGTCCCAGTTGACTTCGCCCAGCCAGGCGGTGCTGGTGGTGCCGGGAACGCGCTTCTTGGCGCTGAAGGCCGCCATGGCGGACAGGCCGCTGCCGTTGGCATAATGCGCACTCAGCGTGGTGCGGTGTTCGTTTTCGCCAGGATGGGTGCTCTCGGGCTGCTTCAATTCGCCGTAGGAGGCCTGCAGCGCCCAGCTGGGTGAAGGATTGAACGTCGCCCGCACCGCCCAGCTGTCGAAGCGGGGCTTCTCGATGTTCCAGCGCCGCTCGTCCGGCTCGCGCCCGGTGAAGACCGAGCTTTCCAGCTGGAAGTGCCGCGTGGCGATTCCCGCCGTGACCACGCCATAGGTGATATGGGTGGAATCGAACCAGTGGTGGGTGATCGGCGGCTCGGGATTATAACGGGCTGACCCTCGATGCATGAAAGCGCTGGGGCCAAGCGCCGGTTCGCCCACCGGGCCGCCGTAGAGGAACAGGGTGGTATCATCGGCGACGTTCACATCGACCCGCGCCGACAGTTCCATGAACAGATCGTGCGGATGCTGCCGGTCGACGATCGGCAGCCCGCCTGCCGTTTCGCCGGTGGCGAACAGGTTGGGATAGCCGCGGTTCTTCATCAGCGGTTCGAGACTGAACATGGAAATGAACCGCACCCGGCCCCAGTCCGTCTGCCGCTCGGCGGTGAGCATGGCCATCGAGGTGGCATAGAGCTTGTCATCGCCGCGCGGGCCGGTGACCTTGGTGTATTGCGCGGAGACGGAGCCGTGGAGCATCAGCATCCACTCACCGGCCATGACGTGATGGCCGCGCATGGAGTCTTCGTTGCCGGGCAGGCGAGCCGTGCCGGAGCCTTCGGAGGATGGCCAGATCGAACGGCATTTTTCAATATGAACGAACGGGATGTCCGGCACGTGGTTCCAGCAATCGTCGTCGGTCGGCATCCTCATCGCATTTTTGCTGACAGACTTCTTATCGTCATGGCCTGACATATCCATCCCCGGCATGTCCATATCCATGCCGGAATGGTCCTGCTCCTGCGCGAATGCAGGGGTGGCAAGCGAAGTGGCGCAGGCGAGCGCCAGCAAGTAAGAGTGTTTCATCGTTGTGATCCTGAATTGCAGAATGGTCGCCGCTCCAGTGGGCGGCACGTCACGCAATCAGGCGCTTCGGGGAGGGGGCGTTTCCGGGCCATCCTGCCGCGAGGGCAGGGCATGCGGCACCCATGATGGCGGCACCATTGCCACGACGCGAACGGGGGCGGGCGCAATCGCCGGAGTGGAGAAAGGAGCGATGCAGCCAATGCAACCATGCTGCGCGCCCTGATGATCGGACTGCGAATGGCTGGGCGCACCACCGTTCATGGCGTGGCCATGCATATGCGTGGCGGCCACGTGGCTGGTCGCCGGCACAGGCTCATGAGGCACCAGCGCCGAAGACAGCGCCAGCGCGAGGACCAGAACCAGGGCGAGCCAGTTGCGTATCATGGCGCAATCATACGCCCGCAATCCTAAACATTGAACTTGAAATGCAGCACGTCGCCGTCCTGCACGACATATTCCTTGCCTTCCTGCCGCAGCTTGCCGGCTTCCTTCGCGCCGTTTTCCCCGCCCAGCGCGACATAGTCGGCATAGGCTATGGTTTCGGCCCTGATGAAGCCGCGCTGCATGTCGGAGTGGATCTCGCCCGCCGCGTCCGGTCCTTTGGCGCCCTTGTGCACGGTCCATGCCCGCGCTTCCTTGGGGCCGACGGTGAAGAAGGTGATGAGGTGGAGTAGATCATAGCCCGAGCGGATGATCCGGGCGAGGCCGGTTTCGTGCAAGCCCATTTCCTCAAGGAACACCAGCCGTTCATCCGGCTCCATCCCCACCAGTTCGCTCTCGATCGCGGCGGAGACGATGACGGCGTTGGCACCTTCTGACCTGGCCTTTTCAAACACCCTTTCCGAGAAGGCATTGCCGGTTGCGGCGCATTCTTCCTCGACATTGCAGACATAGAGCACCGGCTTGGCGGTGATCAGCTGCGCCTGCGCGAACACGCGCTGTTCTTCCTCGTCCTTGGGCACAGTCAGCCGGGCGGGCTTGCCTTCGCGCAGCAGGTCGAGCGCCTGGCCGAGGACCGAGGCGGTGATCTTCGCCTCCTTGTCGCCCTGTGCGGCCTTTTTCTGTGCGGCCGGAACGCGCTTTTCGAGGCTTTCGAGGTCCGACAGCATCAGCTCGGTCTCGACCGTTTCCGCGTCCGAGATCGGATCGATCCTGTTGTCGACATGCTGGATGTCGTCATTTTCGAAGCAGCGCAGCACATGGACGATGGCGTCCACCTCGCGGATATTGCCGAGGAACTGGTTGCCGAGCCCTTCTCCCTTGGACGCACCGCGCACGAGGCCCGCGATATCAACGAAGCCCAGCTGGGTCGGGATGATTTTCTGGCTGCCGGCAATCCGGGCCAGTTCATCCAGCCGCGGATCGGGCACGCCGACCTGGCCGACATTCGGCTCGATCGTGCAGAACGGGTAATTGGCTGCCTGCGCAGCCTGTGTTTCGGTCAGCGCATTGAACAAGGTCGATTTGCCGACATTGGGCAGGCCCACGATTCCGCAACGGAAACCCATCGAAAACTCCGCATGATTGACAGGCCCGGCCCCTTAGCGGGCATGACGCAGAAAGACCAGCTTCACCGAAATTTCAGGAATCCGTGCTAATCGGGCTGCATGAGAAAACCCTATCGCTTCGCTCTGCCGCTGGTCGGCGCCGCTCTCCTTACTGCTTGCGGCGCCAACCCGCAGGAGCAGTTTGCCCAGGCTCAGAAGGCCTTTGCCGCGCATGAATACACCACGGCGCGGATCAACCTGACTTCTGCCCTGCGCGAGGAACCCAACAATGCGACGATGCTGGCACTGCTCGCACGCACGCAGCTTGAGCTCGCGGACGGCGAAGGCGCAATCGTTGCGCTGGACCAGCTCACGCGGTTGAACAAGCTGCCGCAGGATGGGGCCATACTCTATGGCGAGGCGCAACTGCTCAAAGGCCAATTCAAGGATGCGCTGGCACGGATCGACGGGCTCGCCACTGCACCTGCGATGCGGATCAGGGCCCTGGCCGAGATCGGGCTGGATGACATGGCCTCCGCTGCCGATGCCTTTGCCAAGGGGCTCGATGCCGAGGGTGACAAGACCCGGCTTTACGCCGATTTTGCCCGCTTCAAGCTGACGCTGGGAGACCGGGCCGGGGCCCGCAAGCTCGCCGATCAGGCCATGGTCTCAGGGCCGAAGCAGATCGACTCGCTGCTGGCATTCGGCGCGGTCACTTCGGCGCAAGGCGAACTTGCGCAGGCGCTCGATGCCTATGACAAGGCACTCAAGCTCTATCCGCGCAGCCGTGCGGCGTTGATCGGCAAGGCCGGGGTTCTGGGCGATCTCGGCAGAATTGCCGAACTGGAGCCGCTGCTCAAGGTGGCGGCGAGCGATACGCCGGACGATCCGGACGTGGGCTACCTCCTCGCCCGTGCATACGCCGAGAAGGGCGACTGGAAGGCCGCGCGCAACACGCTGCAGAAGATGGAAGGCGCGCTGGCCGACCGGACCGATGCGCAGGTTCTCTATGCCCAGTCGCTGCTCAAGAACGGGCAGGTGGAACTGGCGCAGGCACAGCTGAATTCGCTGGTGAGGCGTTTACCCGGCCACAGGCTGGGGCGCCGATTGCTGGCTGAGGCCCAACTGGCCGGTGGTGATGCCGCCGGTGCGCTGGCGACTATCCGCCCGCTTTCCGATCGGCCCGAAGCGACGGCTGATGAAGTGGCGCTTGCGGCCAAGGCGGCGAAGGTCGCAGGCGATCCCGATGCTGCGACTCTGGCCAAGCGATCGCGGTTTCCGACCCCGGAGACCCTTGCCAGCGAGTTGGGCAATGCCGATGCCGCTCTCAAGGCCAAGAACTGGAAGGCCGCGATCGATGCCTATGATCGCATTCTGGCAGTGACAGACGGCAAGAACGTGCTGGTGCTTAACAACATGGCTTATGCCCAGAGCGAGGTTGGGAACAAGAAGCGGGCACTGGAATTTGCGCAGAAGGCGCTGGCGCTCGCACCGGGCAATGCCTCCGTGCTGGATACCACAGGCTGGCTGATGGTTGAGACAGGGGGAGATCGCGCGAAGGCCGTTGCACTGCTGCGCAAGGCAGCCCAGCTCGCGCCGGATAACCGGACCATTGCAGATCATCTGGCCAAGGCAAGCAAGGGATGAACGAAAAAGCCCCCCGGTTTCCCGAGGGGCTCTTGCCGTTCCATTGCAACATGGAAGCTTGAAGGTCAGGCCGCCAGGGCAAGTCGCCGACGGCGGCGCAGCATGGCCATGGCCACCACTCCCGCTCCGAACATGCCCATCAGGCCCGGTTCGGGAACGTCGGTCCCGCCGGTGGTGCTCGAAGTGGTGCTGGTGGTGGATGTGGTCGTGCTGCTGGTTGTCGAGGTGATCGTGCCCGTGCCGCTGGCCGAACCGATGCCACCCGCGCCGGTGATCGACTGGTAGCGGTTGAAGAAGTCGCTGAGCGTGATCGAGGAGACCGGACTGGAGAAGCCCAGCGTGAGGGTGCCAGTGCCGGTATCGCCGGTCAGCACGCCGCCGCTGTTGCCACCGCAAGAGTTGCTGAAGCCACCCTTGAAGCAAACATCGACTGTCCCGATACCGTTGGGATAATTCGAGCTCAGCACCGAGTAATCGAAAGTGCCGGTGCTGCTGGCCGAAGAGATTGTCGGATCGACGTTGAACGCGAAGCTCGAAATGCGCGAATCGACACCGCCGGAGCTTGTGTTGGTCACGCTGTAGTCGAAGGTGTAGCCGGTCGAAGTCACACCCGTCAGCGTGAAGGTGGCCGTGCCGGTGAGGCCGGCGATTGTGCCAGCGCCGGTGAAGCCATCGTAGCTGAGGCTGAAGCTCTGGCCGACATTGCTGGCGTCGAGCGTGATCTGGTCAGCCAGCGCCGGAGTGGCGATGGCCGCCGTGGCAAGCGCGAACGCCACGCTGATTTTCTTCGTGAAATTCATGGCTCTTGGTTTCCTTGCTGACTGACGATTGAACTGGTTCTGGCGTCGCTTACTTGCGACGACGGCGGAGGCGGATGGCGCCTACCCCGAACAGACCGGCGCCAAGCAGGCCGAGCATGCCGGGTTCAGGAACGTCAGTGCCGCCAGTGGTGCTGGAGGTTGTGCCGCCCGTGGTGCTGCTGGTCGTCGACGAAGTGGTCGAGGACGTAGTCGACGAGGTCGAGGTGCCGCAGGTGATGTGGCCGCAATAGCAGGAGTGGGTATGAGCCATGGCTGGCGAAGCGATCCCGAAGGTGGCGACAGCGAGACTGGCGATCAGAGACTTGCGAAGCATGAGTATTCCCCTTTTCCCATGAAATGGTTGACGCCATCAAAAGCAAAGGGTGTGCCATTCCCCTGAAACTGTGCGTTCCAGTGGTTAACGGCCCGGGATGGTTAGCCGGTTTGTAAGGATTTTCGACAGGATTTGGCACTGGCCGGAACCCGGCGCGGACTCAGCCTTCGCGCGCGATTTCGGACATGAAGCGCGGATCGTCGCCGCGTGCGAGCCAGTCTGCTTCGGCACCAATCGCACCGAGCACGTCGGCCAGATCGTCCATCTCTGACTTGGCATAATTGCCAAGGACATAGCCGGTTACCCGGTCCTTGTGGCCGGGATGGCCAATGCCTATCCGCACCCGGCGGAAGTCCGCGCCGAGATGCTGGTCGATCGATTTGAGTCCGTTGTGCCCGGCAGTGCCGCCGCCCTGCTTCACCTTGACTCTGAACGGGGCGAGGTCGAGCTCGTCATGGAACACGGTCAGCGCCGCGGTGTCGAGCTTGTAGAAACGCAGCGCCTCGCCCACGGAACGACCGCTTTCGTTCATGAAGGTGGCGGGCTTGAGCAGGATGATGCGCTCCCCCCCGATCCGCCCGTCCTGCATCCAGCCGAGGAACTTCTTCTGGACCGGGCCGAAGCCATGCACTTCGGCAATGGTATCCACGGCCATGAAACCGACGTTATGCCGGTTCATCGCATATTGCGGACCAGGATTTCCAAGGCCGACCCAGAGTTGCATCGCGCTGTCCTAAAGTGTGTCACCGCAAAAGCAAAACGCCGGCCACGCTTTCACGGGGCCGGCGCTTGATTGCAAGCAGGGCAGGTGCCCCGCTTCGGGAAAGGCTTCAGCCTTCCTTGCTCGTATCGCCTTCTTCGCTCTTCAGCGCGGAAGGGGCAACGATCGTGGCGATGGTGAAATCGCGGTCGGTGATCGCGCTGGCCGAACCGGCCGGCAGGGCGACATGGCTGATGTGGATCGATGCGCCGACTTCGAGGCCGGTGACGTCGATCTCGATCTCGGCCGGGATGCTTTCCGGATCGCAGACCAGTTCCAGCTCGTGACGGACGACGTTGAGCACACCGCCGCGCTTGAGGCCGGGTGAGGCTTCCTCGTTGGTGAAGACCACCGGCACGTCGACATGGACCTTGTGGTCCGCCGCAATGCGCAGGAAATCGACATGAAGCGGACGGTCGGTCACAGGGTGAAAGGCAACGTCCTTGGGCAGGGTGCGAAGGCTTGCGCCGCCCAGTTCGATCGACACGACCGAATTCATGAAGTGACCGGTGCCGAGCTGGCGACGCAGTTCCTTCTCTTCGACGTGGATCACAGTGGGTTCTTCGTTGCCGCCATAGATTACAGCGGGAACACGACCTTGGCGACGCAATTCACGGGAGGCTCCCTTGCCAGCCCGTTCGCGCGCTTCGGCCGGCAGGGTGAGAGCTTCGCTCATGGTCCGTACCTTTCGAGGTGCTTGGTTGAATAGTCCTGTTTGCCCGCCACGCCTCCAGGGATGACCATGACGGGGACGGGCGCCCTTAGGGGCAAAGCGGCGCAAAGGCAAGCGGGGTGACCGGGGCAAGCGCGGGTTACTGGATCCGCCGCACCGCCCAGCCGCGCCGGGCGAGCAGGGCGGGCAGCCCGTCCCTGCCCGAGACGTGCGCCGCACCAACCGCCACGAACGGCCGCCGTCCGGCCTTGAGCAGCGCCTCGATCTTCGCCACCCAGGCGATGTTGCGGTCCACCAGCAGCACCTTGCGCAATTCCGGGTCGGCCAGCAGGCCCTTGCGCGTTTCAGCTGCGATCGCATCGACCCGCCCGGTCCGCCAGTCGCCCGCCAGTTTCCTGGTGTCGTCCGCCGCCGTATCCGCATCGGCCAGCACCGCGCCGAGCAGGTCGCGCTGGTCCGCTTCGGGCAGGGTATCGAAGGTGCCGAGTTGCAGCCGCACGCCTTCCAGTTCGACCACCGGCTTGCCGCGCGCCAGCTGCGCCAGCTTGCTCTCCACCCCGTCGCCGCTGTCCTCGCCGCTGGTGGCCTGCGCCAGCATCAGCGCCACGGCCCAGGTCTCGGTGGTGGCGAACTGGCTTTCCTCCATCCCGGCCTTGTCGAGCCAATGCGCCAGCGCCTTGCGCTGCGCGGGCGGGATCCGGGCCGAGAGCGGCGGCAGGCCGCGCGATTGCGACAGGCCCCGGAACACCCGAGCGATCCCGGCCTTGTCATCTATATCGGCAATTTCCAGCACCAGCGTGCCCGACGCGGCCAGCGCCTGGTCCAGCTTGGCGGTGCGCCAGCCATAGTGCCTGGGCAGGGCGTGGACCGTGCCGAACAGCCAGCCAGTCTGGCCCGCCGGGCCTATCACCTGCCACAGCGCTGGCCTTGGCGGCTCACTGGGCGCTGTTGGAGTGCTATCGCACCCGGCGAGCAGCAGCAGCGCCGCCAGTAGTCCGGACCAGCCTCGCGCGATCATTGCACCCGGTGGCTCACTATGCCGTCATGCGCCAGAACGTCCTGCACGCTGCCTTGCCCGGCGAGGTGGCCCGCGCCGACCGCGACGAAAACCGTCCCCGGCTGCGCCAGCCGCGTCTCGATCCACTTCGCCCAGGTGAGATTGCGCTGGTAGAGCAGCCGGTCGAGCAGCACCGGATCGGAGGTTTCGCTGTTCATCAGCTTCGCCAGCCCGTCCGCATCGCCTTTCAGCCAGGCGGCGACCATCTGCTGGATCATCCTGCCCATCTCGGGCACGCCGTCGGCCACCTCGTGGAGATAATTGACCTGCGTTTCCTGCGGCAGCGTGTCGAACAGGCCGAGCTGGTATTCGACCGTCTCCAGCGCGCCGCGCGGGCGGGCCGGGTCCAGCTTCGCATTCAGCACCGCCTCGACCCCGGCTTCGGCCGAATAACCCTGCTTGGCCATGGGCAGCAGCGACATCGCCATCGCCGCATACCACGGCTCGAACCGGTCAAACGTCGCCACCGGCAGGCCAAGGTTGGTCATCGCCTTTTCATAAGCACGCAGATCCGCCTCGCCCAGCAGCTGGCGCAGCGTCTGCCCCGTCGGCAGCACCGCGCGGGTCAGCATGTCGGCCTTCACGCCCTGCTTGTGATCGAGCGGGACCTCGGTCACCAGCTCATCCGCATGGCCTAGCGCCGTGGCGATGCCATCGTTCATCCACACCGCATCCCTGGGCAGGGCGTGGACGGTGCCGAACAGGTAGATTGTGGTATCCTCATCCGCGACGCGCCACAGCGCCGGGCCGCCAGATGGCCTGGCAGGAACGGCCTTGGCCAAGGGTGGCGCGGGCAGGGCAGCAACCGGCCGTTCCTTCCCGGTGGTACAGGCGCTGGCGGCAAGGGCGAGCGCAAGCGCGCCAAGAGCGCCTGCGCATTTCCTGATCGGGCTGTTCATCGTCTGGCCATGCCCTCCCATCGCTTGCCGAAGTGTGAACGCGCCTCTTATCGCCCTTTTTCGCGCACAGGAATAGCGCCTCGACAACGCTGCGCCATTGACGCTTTTGGGCCCTTCCGCCATTGGCCTGCGCCATGAGCGAGAACGCGCAACCCCTAAGCTTGGGCCCCCTCAGTTTTCAGGGCATGATCCTCGCGCTCCACAACTATTGGAGCGAGCAGGGCTGCCTGATCCTGCAACCCTATGACATGCGCATGGGGGCGGGCACCTTTCATCCCGCAACCACGCTGCGCGCGCTTGGTCCGGAACCGTGGAGCGCGGCCTATGTCCAGCCCAGTCGCCGCCCGACCGACGGGCGCTATGGTGAAAATCCCAACCGGCTCCAGCATTATTACCAGTACCAGGTGATCCTGAAGCCCAACCCGGCCAATCTGCAGGAGCTTTACCTGAAGAGCCTCGCCGCGATCGGGATCGATCCGCTGGCGCACGACATCCGCTTCGTCGAGGATGACTGGGAAAGCCCCACGCTCGGCGCCTGGGGGCTGGGCTGGGAAGTGTGGTGCGACGGGATGGAAGTCACCCAGTTCACCTATTTCCAGCAGGTCGGCGGGTTCGATTGCAAGCCGGTGGCGGGCGAGCTGACTTACGGGCTGGAACGGCTGGCGATGTATATCCAGGGCGTTGACAGGGTCTATGACCTCAAATTCAACGATCACGGCGTCAGCTATGGCGATGTGTTCCTGAAGAACGAGCAGGAACTTTCGAAATACAATTTCGAGATTGCCGACACCGAACAGCTGTTCCGTGGCTTCCAGCATGCCGAGGCGGAATGCCAGCGCTGCATCGAAGCCAATATCCCGCTCGCCGCCTATGACCAGGCGATCGAGGCCAGCCACATGTTCAACCTGTTGCAGGCGCGCGGCGTGATCTCGGTGCAGGAACGCGCCAGCTACATCGGCCGCGTCCGCGATCTCGCCAAGGGCAGCTGCCAGGCGTGGATCGAAAAGAACAAGGACCGCTGGGCCGCCGAATACGAGGGATGGACGGTATGAGCGACTTCCTCCTCGAACTGCGCTGCGAGGAAATTCCCGCCCGGATGCAGGCTGGTGCTCGCGCCGATCTGGAAAAGCTGTTTCGGGCCGCGCTGGCCGACGCGGGCGTTGCGCCGGGCGCGATAACTGTCTGGTCCACCCCGCGCCGCCTTGCGCTGATCGCCCGCGACCTGCCGCAGGCGACCGAAGCGGTGCGCGAGGAAGTCAAAGGCCCGCGCAACTCCGCCCCGCCGCAGGCGCTTGAAGGCTTCCTGCGCAAGACCGGCCTGACGCAGGACCAGTTGACGACGCGTGACGGGGTCTATTTCGCCATCACCGAAAAGCCCGGACGGGCGATGAAGGACGTGCTGGCCGAAGCCATCCCCGCCATCATCCGCGCTTTCCCCTGGCCCAAGTCGCAGCGCTGGGGCGCGGCTTCGATCAGCACCGAAAGCTTGCGCTGGGTCCGCCCGCTGTCGGGCATTGTCGCCATCTTTGGCGAGGATCTGGTCGAATGCGAAGTCGGCGGCATCCACTCGGGCTGCGCCACGAAAGGCCACCGCTTCCACCATCCCGGCGAAATCACCATCGGCAGCGCGGGCGATTACCAGCAGAAGCTGCGCGTCTGCCACGTCATCGTCGATCATGCCGAACGCGAGGCGCTGATCCGCGAGCGGGCGAGCGCCGTGGCCGAAGAAGCCGGGCTGGTGCTGGTCGAGGATGAAGGTCTGGTGGTGGAAAACGCCGGTCTGACCGAATGGCCGGTGCCTTTGCTCGGCCGGTTCGACCCCGAATTTCTTGAGGTTCCACCCGAAGTTATCCAGCTAACGGCACGGGTAAACCAGAAATATTTCATCTGCCGCGACAAGGCGGGCAAGCTGGCCAACGCCTTCGTCTGCACTGCCAACATCGTTGCGTTGGACGGCGGGCATGCGATTGTCGACGGCAACCGCAAGGTCCTTGCCGCACGCCTCAGCGATGCGCGCTTCTTCTGGCAGCAGGACCGGAAGAAGACGCTTGAACAGCATGCCGAAGGGCTGGCGCGGATTACTTTCCACGAGAAGCTCGGCACCGTGGCCGACAAGGTCGAGCGGGTGGCGAAACTCGCCCGCTGGCTGGTCGAAGAAGGGATTGTCCAGGGCGCGAGCGCGGATGATGCCGAACAGGCCGCACGGCTGTGCAAGGCCGATCTTGTCACCGAGATGGTCGGGGAATTCCCCGAGCTGCAAGGCCTGATGGGCGGCTATTACGCCCGCGCCGAAGGCCTGCCCGACGAAGTCGCCGACGCGATCCGCGATCACTACAAGCCGGTGGGGCAAGGCGACGAAGTGCCGACCGCGCCGGTGACGGTGGCGGTGTCTCTGGCGGACAAGCTGGATACTTTGATCAGTTTTTTTGCGGTGCAAGAGCGCCCGACAGGCTCAAAGGATCCATATGCCCTAAGAAGGGCATGTTTGGCGGCAATCAATATAGTCGTAGAAGAAAACATTAGATTGCCATTAGGCCGAGTAGTAGAATTTATTTGGATCGACGCCGCTGCGCATGTTATAAGAAATTTTGTTGACCCTACTGACAGTGTTTTTATGCTATCTGTTAAAAATTCAGTAGAAGGTGGTCGTGAAGTTACGATGAGGCGAGACGGGGATATTTATAATTTAGTATATAAAGATACCGGAAAGATAGTAGCCCCAGTTTCACGTGAAAAATATTCCGCAATAGAGGATTTCTCAAGATTTATCGCGGGTCGTGATTTTGTGCCGACAATGATCATCGACTTCTTCGCCGACCGCCTCAAGGTCCAACAACGCGAAGCCGGGGTTCGCCACGATCTGATCGACGCGGTCTTCGCGCTCGGCGGCGAGGACGATCTTGTTCGCCTGCTGGCGCGGGTCCATGCGCTCCAGGCCTTTGTCGGCACCGAGGACGGCGCCAATCTGCTCGCCGGTTACAAGCGGGCGGCGAATATCCTCAAGAAGGAAAATTACCCCGTCACCCCGGCGAAGGCCGGGGTCCATCGGGCCTCTGGCGCGGAGGGCAAGATGGATTCCGGCCTTCGCCGGAATGACGATGATGGTGGCGTGGAGCCGAAACCGCTTTCCTACACGCCCGAACGGGCCGAAAAGGTCCTGATCGATGCGCTCGCCACTGCTGCGCCACTGGCTGCAAGCGCCGTGGAGGCAGAGGATTTTGCCGGGGCGATGGCCGCTCTCGCCAGTCTGCGCGCGCCCATCGACGCCTTTTTCGAGGAGGTCACGGTCAATGACGATGACAAGGACAAGCGCGCGGCCCGGCTCACCCTGCTGGCGGCCTTCCGCGACGCCGTCCACCGCGTGGCCGATTTCTCCCGGATCGAGGGCTGACATTTCGCCTTTGGACTGTGTCAACCTTGTCAACCTGTTCAGGAAGATCGCTGCCTGAATGAACCAGATCGTGTTTCCTTTCGGCGGCGCAGCGCCCTCGACCAGCCCCGCTGCCACCGATCCCGCCGTGGTCGGCGGCAAGGGGGCAGGGCTGGCAGCGATGGCCGCGATTGGCCTGCCGGTGCCGCCCGGCTTCACCATCGCCAGCAGCACCTGCGCCACGTTCCTCGCCGACAGCGCCTTTCCCGAAACACTGCGTCATGACGTCACATCCGGCCTCGCCTTCATCGAAGAAGTGGCTGGCAAGATTTTCGGTAACAAGGATAATCCCCTCCTCCTCTCGGTCCGTTCCGGCGCCCGTGCCTCGATGCCCGGGATGATGGACTCGGTGCTCAATCTCGGCCTCAATGATGCCACCGTGCTGGGCCTGGCCGAGAGTTCCGGCGATCCCCGCTTCGCCTGGGACAGCTACCGCCGCTTCATCCAGATCTACGGCGACGTGGTGCTCGGCATCGATCGCGGGTTGTTCGAGGAAGCGCTGGAGATCGCCAAGGAAGACAATGGCTTTGTCGCCGATGTCGATATGGGGTCGCAGGATTGGCAAGCGCTGGTCGGCGAATACAAGCGGATCGTCGAGGAAGAATCCGACCAGTCCTTCCCGCAGGATGTCCATGAGCAATTGTGGGGCGCGATCGGGGCGGTGTGCCACAGCTGGAATTCCGACCGCGCGCTGACCTTCCGCCGGCTCAACGCCATCCCCGCCGAATGGGGCACCGCCATCACCGTGCAGGCGATGGTGTTCGGCAATCGCGGCCCGGACAGCGCCACCGGCGTGGCCTTCACCCGCGATCCGAAAAGCGGAGAGAAGGCGCTGTTCGGCGAATTCCTCGCCAACGCGCAGGGGGAAGATGTCGTCTCCGGAATGCGCACCCCCAGCTACCTGAGCCAGGCTGCGCGCGAACGCTCCGGCGCGCGGGAGGCCTCGCTCGAGGAAGCGATGCCTGAGGCCTTCGCCGAGCTCCAGCGCCTTGCCGGGGTGATCGAGGCGCATTTCCGCGACATGCAGGACATTGAATTCACCGTCGAACAGGGCCGCCTGTGGCTGTTGCAGGCCCGCAGCGGCAAGCGCGGGGTCAAGGCGGCGCTGCGGATCGCGGTCGACATGGTGGACGAGGGCCTGATCGACGAGCGCGAAGCGATCTGCCGGATCGATCCGATGGCGCTCGACCAGCTGCTCCACCCCACGCTCGATCCCGAAGCCCCGCGCGATGTCCTCGCGCGCGGCCTCCCGGCCTCGCCCGGTGCGGCGACGGGGCGGATAGTGCTCGATTCCGAAGAGGCAGAACGCCGCAGCGAACTGGGCGAGGCGGTGATTCTGGTCCGCAGCGAGACAAGCCCGGAAGACATCGCCGGGATGCACGCGGCGCGCGGCATCCTGACCGCGCGCGGCGGGATGACCAGCCACGCGGCAGTCGTGGCGCGCGGCATGGGTCGGGTCTGCGTCTCGGGCGCTTCGGCGCTGGTGATCGACCTCGCACGCCGGGTGGCACGGATCGGCACGCGCGAATTGCCCGAAGGGACCATCATTACGCTCGACGGCACGCGCGGCGAAGTTATTGCTGGGGCCGTGCCGACGATCGAGCCGGAACTGGTCGGCGATTTCGCCACGGTGATGGCCTGGGCCGACCGCCACCGCCGTATGGCCGTGCGGGTCAATGCCGAAACGCCCGAGGACTGTCGCACCGCCCGCCAGTTCGGGGCCGAAGGGGTAGGGCTGTGCCGGACCGAGCACATGTTCTTCGACCACGCCCGCATCGCCATCGTCCGGCGGATGATCCTGGCCGAGGACCCGCGCCAGCGCCGCGCCGCGCTGGACCTGCTGCTGCCCCAGCAGCGCGAGGATTTCCGCGGGATATTCGAGGCGATGGCGGGCCTGCCGGTGACCATCCGCCTGCTCGATCCTCCGCTCCAGGAGTTCCTCCCGCGCGGCGAGGCCGATTTTTCCGAACTGTCCGACGCGATCGGGGTCGGGATCGACCGGCTGAAGCGCCGGGCCAGCGAATTGCGCGAGAACAACCCGATCCTCGGCCATCGCGGCTGCCGCCTCGGCATCAGCTTTCCCGAGATCTACGAGATGCAGGCCCGCGCCGTGCTGGAAGCCGGCTGCGCCATCGCGGCGGCGGGGGGCGAACCGGCGGTGCCGGAGCTGCTGATCCCCTTCATCTCCGGCGCGCGCGAAGTCACGCTGCTGCGCGAGCGGATCGAGCGTGTGGCGCAGGAGGTGTTTGCCGAGAGTGGCCGTTCAATCCCCTACAGCGTCGGGGCGATGATCGAACTGCCGCGCGCGGTGCTGGAAGCAGGCGCGATTGCCGGCGAGGCGGGGTTCATCACTTTCGGCACCAACGATCTGACCCAAACCACGCTGGGCATCGCCCGCGACGATTCGGCCCGCTTTCTTGGACGCTATGTCGAGCAGGGCATCTACCGGCTCGATCCCTTTGTCACGATCGACCAGGCCGGGGTGGGCGAACTGGTGAGGCTGGCGGTGGAGCGGGCCTGCGCGGTCAAGCCCGGCATGCTGCTGGGCGTCTGTGGCGAGCATGGCGGCGATCCGGCCAGCATCGGATTTTTTGAAGAGCTCGGCCTCGACTATGTCAGCGCCTCACCCTACCGTATTCCGATTGCCCGGCTTGCCGCTGCGCAGGCATCTATCAATCTTGTTTCCAGCCGCTTAGGGTAATGAGTTCAAACCGTTCCGTAACTCTTCCGGTGGCATCTGCCAGCGCCATGAAGGCTTGCGAGGCGCGCTCGATGGCGGCTTTGCCCAGCGGCGGGCCTGCGCTGGAAAGGGTATTGCCCAGGCCCTGGGCCCGCAGGTCCTCAACAAGCGCCCGCAACGAGCCGAAGCGAACCGGAAGGCTGCGGCCATCGACCACCGGCCGGGCGAACCCGGTGCGCTGGAGCAGCTGACCGCCTGCGCGGACATCGATCATTGGATGCATCCGCGCCGCCGGGCGCTCGCTATCGCCGACCTGCATCGCGGCGCGCAGGATCGGCAGGCTTCCGGCCGCTAGAAAGCTGGCGAGCATCAGGCCGCCGGGAGCGAGCGCGTTGCGCAGGTGGACCAGGGCCCCCGGCAAGTCGTTGACGGTGTCCAGCGTCCCAAGGCTGACGATCAGGTCGAAGCTTGAGGACGGGATCGGCCGCTCCTCGTCCAGCGGCGCCTCGCCATGTGCGGGGGAGGGATCGTACCGCCCCACCGCACAACCCTGCGCGGCCAATGCATGGGCAAGTGCGCCGGTCCAATCGCCGATCAGCAGCGCGCGCGCGGGCTGGTGGCGCAGAAAGGCGAGCCGTTCGAGGACGTCCTCGATCATGTCCTCCATCACGTAACGCGGCGCATCGGCGTGACGTTGCAGCACCGCGCGGCGCTGGCGCACGGCGCTGCGGCGTGCTGCCGAGAAGATGCTGGGCGGGGCGTTTCTGGCCATGGCTTCCCCTGCCGTGCCCGACCGCGGCGCGCAAGGGCTTGCCGGACAGGAGTGGGCAGGGCAGCATGGCGGAATGAGCCTTGCCCATGCCTTCGCCCCGCTGGTGGACCTGGTCTATCCGCCGCGCTGTCCGCTGTGCGGCGAAGGGCTGGCGGCGCAATCGGGCCTTTGCAGCAGTTGCTGGTCGGAACTGGTGATTCCGGGCTCCCCCTGCTGCGCCAGCTGTCAGCGGCCATTTGCCCGGGACATACCCGGCGGTGCGATGGTCTGTGGCCCCTGCCTGGCCGAGCCACCGGCGCATGATGGGATCGCGGCGGCGACGCTCTACAACGACGCCTCGCGCAAGCTGGTGCTGAGCTTCAAGTACGGCCACCGGATATCGCTTGCGCCGATGATGGCCCACCAGATCGCAGTTCGGCTACCGGTGCTGGAAGGCGAATGGCTGCTGGTGCCCGTTCCTTTGCACCGTGGTCGACTGTGGCGGCGTGGATTCAATCAGGCGGCGCTGCTGGCGCGGGAGATTGCGAAGCGAACATCTGCTAACCTGATGGTCGATGGCCTGCTGCGGCATAAGGCGACACCAACGTTGGGCGAACTGGGGGCGAAGGCGCGCAAGCGGACCTTGTCGGGGGCGATCGCGGCCAATCCGCAGCGGGCAACGGCCTTGAAGGGCGCGCAGATCATCCTGGTCGATGATGTCCTCACCAGCGGGGCGACTAGCACGGCCTGCGTCAGGGCCCTGAAGCGGGTAGGCGCGCGGCGGGTGATCGTGGCCTGTTTCGCGCGGGTGCTGGACGAGGCGCTCGATATCGCTGGCTGAGCGATGCAAATCGCCCAGGACCGAAGTCCCGGGCGCCAATCCCGACAAAAGCAAAACGCCCGGGAACAAGTCCCGGGCGCCAATCCCGACAAAAGCAAAACGCCCGGGAACAAGTCCCGGGCGTTCGCGTGACGAAATCTTCTGGACCTTGTCGACCGCCCCTGACGGTCTTTGGGGTCCGATCCCTCATATTCCGGATGCGCTGCGTGCACCGCAGCTGCGTCCTTCTTACCCCCTGTACCTTGGCGCTGACTGCGCCGCCGGTTACGGCGGTGCGGCTCGTTGGCCTGCATGGACCAATTCCCACGAATTGGCATTCTGAAGAAGGGCCAACTGCTCCGGCGATGGATTTTGGTTCCGATCTGTGGTTATCGTGCAACAAACCTGCCCCGATCCTGTTGCCGAGAGTTACCCTTTCCGATGCCTGATGACGATGCCGCCGCCCGCGAGCAGGGCAGTTCCTTCCTGCCCAAATTCGATGCAAATGGCCTGTTGAGCGCAGTGGTGACCCATGCCGTCAGTGGCGAAGTGCTGATGCTCGCCTTCATGGATGCCGAAGCGCTGACAAAGACGCGCGAGACCGGTCTTGCCCATTTCCACTCCCGCTCGCGCGGGCGGTTGTGGATGAAGGGCGAAACTTCCGGCCACGTTCTCAAGGTGCAGGAGATCCTGGTCGACTGCGATCAGGATGCGCTGGTGCTGAAAGCGCTTCCGGCCGGGCCGGCCTGCCATACCGGCGCGCCAAGCTGCTTTTACCGGAAGCTGGAAGGCGATACACTGCTCCGCACAGAGGAGTAGCCATGCCCACATTTACCCCGCCGGTCCGCGACACGCTGTTCGTGATCGAGGAAATCCTTCGCCTTCAGGACTATGCCGCGTTGCCGGGGTTTGAGAATGTCAGCCCCGATATCGTCCGCACGATCGTGGAGGAAGCGGGCAAGTTCACCGCCGAAGTGCTGTTCCCGCTCAACCAGAGCGGGGACCGGCAAGGCTGCACAAGGCACGAAGACGGCAGCGTCACCACACCCGAAGGCTTTGGCGAGGCCTATCGCGCTTTCTGCGAAGCCGGGTGGGACAGCATTGCTCATCCCGAGGAATTCGGTGGACAGGGCATGCCGCAGGTCCTCGGCTTCACGGTCAAGGAATATGTCACCATCGCCAACCAGGCTTTCGGGATGTACCCGGGGCTGACCGGCGGAGCGGTGGCGGCGATCCTGGCCAGCGGATCGGACGAACAGAAGGCCACTTACCTGCCCAGGATGATCAGCGGCGAATGGTCGGGGACGATGAATTTGACCGAACCGCATTGCGGCACCGACCTCGGGCTGCTGCGCACGAAGGCCGAACCGCAGGCGGATGGCAGCTACAGCGTCACCGGCACCAAGATCTTCATTTCGGCCGGCGAGCACGATCTCACCAGCAATATCATCCACCTCGTCCTCGCCCGTATTCCCGGCGCGCCGGAAGGGTCGAAGGGGATTTCGCTGTTCATCGTGCCCAAATTCGTGGTGAACGCGGATGGCTCACTCGGCGCGCGCAACGGGGTGAGCTGCGGCTCGATCGAGGAGAAGATGGGCATCCACGCCAATGCCACCTGCGTGATGAACTACGATGGGGCAAAGGGCTGGCTGATCGGGGAGGAGAACCGGGGCCTTGCCGCGATGTTCGTTATGATGAACGCAGCCCGGCTCGGGGTGGGCTTGCAAGGCCTCGCCCAGGCGGAGATTTCCTACCAGAACGCGGTGCAATATGCGCAGGACCGGCGGCAGGGCAGGGCCCTGTCCGGCCCGGCGGAACCCCAGCAGAGCGCCGATCCGATCTTCGTCCATTCCGATGTGCGGCGGATGCTGATGGACGCCAAGGCCTTTACCGAGGGAATGCGCGCGCTGATCCTGTTCGGGGCGTTGCAGGTCGATCTGGCGCGCAAGGCCGGGAGCGAGGCGGAGCGGCAGGCAGCGGACGATCTGATCGGCCTGCTCACCCCGGTGATCAAGGGCTATGGCACCGACAAGGGCTATGACATCGCCACCAATATGCAGCAGGTCTATGGCGGGCACGGCTACATCCGCGAATGGGGGATGGAGCAATATGTCCGCGATGCCCGGATCGCGATGATCTATGAAGGCACCAACGGCGTGCAGGCGATGGACCTTGCGGGGCGCAAGCTGGCGGCCAATGGTGGCCGCGCGGTGCGGGCCTTCTTCAAGCTTGTGGACGATGAATGCGCGGGCGTGGGCGAGAGTTCACCCTATGCCGATCTGGCGCAGCGGCTGGCCAAGGCCAATGGCGAACTCAAGGCCGCGACCATGTGGTTCATGGGCAACGCCATGACCAACCGCGACAATCTGGGCGCCGGAGCGCATCATTACATGCATATCGCCGGGCTGGTTGCGCTGGGCCTGATGTGGCTGCGGATGGCGCGAGCGGCGCAAGCGAAGCTGGCGGCGGGGGACGGCGACAAGGCGCTCCTCGAAGCCAAGCTGGTCACCGCGCGCTATTACGGCGAACGCTACCTCCCCGACGCGGGCGCGCTGCGCCGCAAGATCGAAGCGGGCGCGGCAAGCATGATCGAACTGCCGGTGGAGGCGTTCGCGCGCTAGGTCGCATGGGCAAATTGCGATGCTGGACGAAGGGCTGGTTTCAGCCGGTCGCAAGACGGGCCTTTGATGCTGAAAGGTTATGGGGAGCTGCCAATTCAGCTGGTCGGCTGATCGCTGAAGAGGCACCAAAAGTAATCGGGGCCATTTCGTTGATTTGGGTCGGCTCGGCCAATGTGAGGAAGAACATTCACCACGGTCGCGGGTGATTGCCCGACTGGATACTCTACAAAATCAACGGCATTTCCGGTCACGTAAGCTTGGTAGCTGCCATCTGAAAATGCGATCGTGAAGACAGTGTATCCCATTCCACTTTCGCCCGCCTCATAGAGCTTTCGGGCAAATTGAACCGGTAGACGCGAGGGACTATCTTTGATGGCGGCAACGTCCCGAATGTCGATGCTTTTCTTTCCAGGATCGTCTTCCGGCCACACACCCCACTGCGCAAACCAAGGGTTAGCGGCGGCGACGTAGACGCGATCCAGCTTCCTTCCGCTGTGGGTGACAATTGAGCAAGGAGAGCTGATGCCATCAGCACTTGCAACGCTCGACAGCTGCTTCTTCAACCGACTTGAAAGCGAAGGATACAATTTGGTTTGCATGGCCAATGCTGGACTGTGCAGCAGCAATCCGCACAACGAGCCAGCGAGCACTTTGCGACGTGAAATCAATCTAGCTTTTCGCATCATTGTCGAGAAATAGCGCTGCTTGGATAACTTGGTCAAAGAAAATACCGATGTCCGCTTTGACCTCGCATCCGGAAAGTCCGCTTCTACCCCATAATCCGCGCAATCGGACGTTGAACCATGCGGCTGAATTTGGCCATGCGGTCCAAGCCTCTCGAAATGGCGTCCGTTTGGCGCTAGAAGGCATCCAAACAGGACAAATCGAGGGACAGGATCATGAAAGCGCACCCGGCACGCAACCCCCTGATCGCGCGTAAGCCCAGGCTCGACTTCAAGGTCGAGGATGTGGTGTGGGCGGACAATCCGGAAGTGGCGATGATCTGGAATGGATCCTCCACCATCCTGCCGGTGCTTGAACCGTGGCTCAACCGCGTGCTGGTGCGCTGCCGCAAGCAGCTGGGTCCGGAACATGAGCAACTGAAGCGCGAGATCGACGATTTCGTGCGCCAGGAATCGAACCACTACCGGATGCACGCGGTCTATAACGAGACCTGCGAAAAGGCCGGCTACAGGTTTCCCGAGGAAATGCAGCAGGCCTGCGATGACGATTACCGCAACCTGCTCAACACCAAATCGCTGGAATGGCTGGCCGCCTATTGCGCCGGGTTCGAGAATTTCAGCCTTTATCAGGCCCGCTTCACCTATGAGGCCGCACCCGACCTCTTGCGCGAGGGCAACAGCCTGGCCGAAATGATGATGTGGCACATGGCCGAGGAGTTCGAGCATCGCTCGGTCTGCCACGATGTCTTTGCGGTCGTTTCGGGCAATTACTTCCTGCGCGTTTATGGTTTGCTCTACTCGTTCTGGCATCTGAACAAGCACATGAACCAGCGGATCAGCATGTTCCTCGAGAAGTTTTGCGAAGGCATGACGCCTGCCCAACGCAAGGCCTCGATCAAGAGTGCGCGCCGCTATTTTCGCCGCTATCTGGTGTGGTCGCTGCCCCGCATGGCGAAGATTCTCATCCCGTTCTACGATCCGTCCAAGGCCCCGGCCCATCCGCGCCTGCAACGGGCACTGGCGCGGTATGAAGGGATGACGGTGGCGGCCTAGAGTGTTTGCGAGTGAGGTGGAAGCACCGAACGACTCGGAAAACACGGCCAACAAAAGACATTTTGCCTCTGTTTTCTTCAATCTGAAGCGAACAGTGGTTAGACGAACACCTCATCGCAAATCCCCATCAGCGCCGCCCAGCTCTGCCGGTCTGCGCTGGCGTCATAGCCAATAGCGGCCAGACCGCGCGTGTCGCTGGCCGGGTCGGTGAAGCCGTGCTTCACCGCGCTGTAGGCGTGGAAGTGCCAGTTGGCCCCCACCGCGTCCATTTCCTGCCAGAAACCCAGCACCTGCTCGCGCGGGACAAGCGGATCGGCATCGCCGTGGCAGACGAGAATACGGGATTTGATCGGTTGGTCGGCAGGGCGACCGGTCCCGAGCAGCCCGTGGAAGCTGGCGACCAGCGCGAGCTCCTCTCCGGCGCGGGCCATTTCCAGCGCGGCCTGCCCACCCATGCAATAGCCGATCGCGCCCATCGGCATCCCGGGCACAGCCCCGCGCAAGGCCCGTATGGCGGCCGACAACCTTGCGCGGTAATGGCCGACATCGGCGCGAAGCTGCTCCGCCAGCGGGAAACTCGCCTCCACGTTTGCCACCGGCTCGCCATAGAAATCGGCGATCATCGCGACAAACCCGGCTTCGGCCAGCAGGCCTGCACGCCGTTCCATATGGGCGTTCACATTGGCGATGGTCGGGTAGATGACAATTGCCGCCCGCGCCGGGCCCGAGGGCCGCGCCAGGCATCCGGTCAGCGCGGTTTCGCGGTCGGTATATGCGATCCGTTCGAGCATTCTATTCCGGCAGGAAATCCGGCACTGACAGGTACCGCTCCCCGGTATCGTAGTTGAAGCCCAGTACCCGGCTGCCCTTGGCGAGATCGGGCAGTTTGCGGGCAATTGCCGCCAGCGTCGCGCCGGAACTGATGCCAACCAGCAAACCTTCCTCGCGCGCGCTGCGGCGGGCCATTTCCTTGGCTTCGCCCGCATCGACCTGGATCGCGCCGTCGATCGACTGGGTGTGGAGATTGCCGGGGATGAAGCCCGCGCCGATGCCCTGGATCGGGTGCGGGCCGGGCTGTCCGCCGGAAATGACGGGCGAGAGTTCCGGTTCCACCGCATAGGCTTTCATGTCGGCCCAGGTCCGCTTCAGTTCCTCCGCGCAGCCGGTGAGATGGCCGCCGGTGCCGACGCCGGTGATCAGCACGTCGATTGGAGTATCGGCAAAGTCGGCGAGAATCTCGCGTGCGGTGGTGCGGGCGTGGACCGCAACATTGGCGGGGTTTTCAAACTGCTGCGGCATCCAGGATCCGGGCGTGCTGTCGACCAGCTGCTGGGCCCGTTCGAGGGCGCCCTTCATGCCCTTCTCGCGCGGAGTGAGATCGAAGCTGGCGCCATAGGCCAGCATCAGCCGCCGCCGTTCCAACGACATCGATTCGGGCATGACCAGCACCAGCCTGTAGCCCTTGACGGCCGCGACCATGGCAAGGCCAATGCCGGTGTTGCCCGAGGTCGGCTCGATGATCGTGCCGCCGGGCTTCAGGGCCCCACTGGCTTCTGCCGCCTCCACCATGGCAAGAGCGATGCGGTCCTTGATCGAACCGCCCGGATTGGCCCGCTCCGACTTCACCCAGACTTCATGGTCGGGAAACAGCCGCGCCAGGCGGATGTGCGGGGTGCTGCCGATGGTGGCGAGTACGTTGGCGGCCTTCATGGTGCAGATTTCCTTCCTTCAGGGTTCAGCCTGGCGATATTGCGGGGCGAAGGTCCTGGCCCGGCGCAATTCCGGGAAGAGCCATGCCCATATCGCGGTGATGACTATCGCACCTGCGCCACCAAATACAACCGCCCCGGTGGCCCCCAGGATCGCTGCAGCAACGCCGGACTGCATTTCCCCCAGCTCGTTCGATGCGGATATGGCGAGGCCCGAGATTGCGGAGACCCGGCCGCGCATTTCATCGGGCGTGTTGAGCTGGACCAGCGTGCCGCGAATGAATACCGAAACCATGTCGGCCGCGCCCAGCAGCGACAAAAGGCCAAGCGAGAGGATGAAATTGCGCGAAATGCCAAAGGCAATGGTCGCTGCGCCGAACACCACCACCGCCCACAGCATTTTCGCTCCGACATTGCGCTCCAGCGGACGGAAGGACAGCCACAGCGCCACCAGCGCCGCACCCAGTGCAGGCGCGCCGCGCATCAGGCCGAGCCCGACCGGTCCGACCATCAGGATATCGCGGGCGAACACCGGCAGCAGCGCCGTCGCTCCGCCAAGGATCACCGCGAACAGGTCGAGCGTGATGCAGCCCAGCAGGAACCGCTCGTTCCAGGTGTAGCGGAGCCCCTCGGCGATCTGGCGGACGGGGTGGAGTGGTTGCGCGGCCTGCGCGGCGCGGATCGGGGGGAGGGCAATGATCAGCGTGGCCGATGCGAGCAGCAGCACGCTGGAGAGGAAGTAGGGCACCGTCGGGCTCAGCGCGTACAGCAGTCCGCCCGCGGCAGGCCCGGCCACGCTGGCGGTCTGCCAGGCGATCGAGTTGAGCGCGATCGCCTTGGGCAACAGCCGGGGCGGAACGATATTGGGGGCAATCGACGTCATCGCCGGACCGGAAAACACCCGTGCGCCGCCATGGGCAGCGGCCAGCGCGAACAGGATCGGCAGGTTGAGCGCATCCAGCCAGGTCAGCAGCGTGATCGCCGCCGCGATGGCGAAATCGGCGAGATTGGAGAAGGCCACAACCTGACGTCGGTCGAACCTGTCGGCGGCCAGTCCCGCCACCGGCGTCAGCAGAAAGATCGGGATGAACTGCGCCAGCCCCAGCAGCCCGAGCTGGAATGCGGCCTGCGGACGGTCCATGCCATAGTCGGAGCGGGCGATGTCGTATGTCTGATATCCGATCAGCACGACCATCGAAATGGTCGCGAAGACCGCCAGAAAGCGGGCGAGCCAGAAGAACCGGTAATCGCGGATCTGGAGCGGGGAATTGGGCTCAAGCACGCAGGAGGCATGACAGCCGATTGGCCGCTTGCCAAGCACCCATGCCGATTATGCGGACACCCTGCTCAGCGTGAACGGCGCAGGCGCGGATTGGGCTGGATCGTGTCGATCAGTCCCACGAAGGCATCGAGTCGGATGATCCGCTCGAACTGGAAGCCGGCGCGCTCCTCGCTCACCCACATCACATAGGCCTCGATCCGACCGATTCCAGGCAGGGCAAGCGTCAGCCGATCACCGCGCGCAAGGCCCGGAGCATTGTCGACCATAAAACCCTGGGCGGAGATATTGGCCACATGCAGCATCACGTCACCGCGTGTGCGGTGTTCCGCAATCACCCGGTAATCGACCGGATGGCGGGTTGCCCGGCGCATGTCCGGAACGGAAAGCTGTGCTCCTGCGGCCACTGTTTTGCGGTCCCTCTTATGTCGTGTCAGGAACCGCTATCGATCAAAATATCTGACAAAGGGTAAATGCTGCCCGCTTGAAACAACTTTCGTTAGGAACCGCGCAGCACCCCATGGCGCTTTTTGCCGAGGCTGAGGCGCGCCGTCTGGCCGGGTGTGAGCCGCAACATGTGCGAGGGATCGCTCATCGCCATGTCATCGATCCGCACCGCGCCTTCCGCGATCTTGCGCTTGGCCTCGCCATTGGACTGCGTAAAACCGATCGCGGTGCAGGCTGCGGCCAGGCTCATCCCCTGTGCCGGCAGATCCAGTTCGGGCAGGTCCGCGCCCATGCCACCGCCCGCGAATGTGGCAGCAGCGGTGGCTTCGGCGGCGCGGGCGGCATGCTCGCCCCGGATCAGCGCGGTGACCGCATTGGCCAGCGCAACCTTGGCGGCGTTGATTTCCGCCCCTTCCAGCGCTTCGAGCCGGGCGATTTCGTCCAGCGGCAGGTCGGTGAACAGGCGCAGGAAACGGCCCACGTCGCGATCGTCGCTGTTGCGCCAGTACTGCCAGAAATCATAGGCCGGCAGCGCATCCTCGTTGAGCCAGACCGCACCGGCGGCAGTCTTGCCCATCTTGGCGCCATCGGCGGTGGTCAGCAGCGGCGTGGTCAGCCCGAACATCTCCTTGCCGTCCATCCGCCGGGTCAGTTCAATTCCGTTGATGATATTGCCCCACTGGTCCGATCCGCCCATCTGCAGGCGGCAATCGAACCTTTGGGCCAGCTCGCGGAAATCATAGGCCTGGAGGATCATGTAGTTGAATTCGAGAAATGTCAGCGGCTGTTCGCGATCGAGCCGCAGCTTGACCGAATCGAAGGTCAGCATGCGGTTGATGGTGAAATGCGGGCCGACATCGCGCAGCAGGTCGATGTAGCTCAGCGCGCCCAGCCATTCGTCATTGTTGACCATCACCGCGTCGGTTGGGCCATCCCCGAAGGTCAGCAGCCGCTCGAACACTTTGCGGATCGAGGCGATGTTGCCATCGATCGCTTCGGCGGTGAGCATCCTGCGACTTTCATCCTTGCCGGAAGGATCGCCGACCTTGGTGGTCCCGCCGCCCATCACCACGATCGGCTTGTGCCCGGTCTGCTGCAACCGGCGCAGCATCATGATCTGGACAAGGCTGCCGACATGGAGCGATGGCGCGGTGGCATCAAAGCCGATATAGCCGGGTACGATCTGCTTCGCGGCAAGGGCATCGAGCCCGCCCGCATCGGTCAGCTGGTGGATATATCCGCGCTCGGCGAGCAGGCGGAGCAGGTTCGATTTGTAGGTCATGGCGTGGGTCATTTCGGGGCGTCGCCTAGCATGGAGAAGCGCGCTTGGAAACGTATCGCCTGATCCCCCATCCGGATCACCCCCCATCCGGGGTAAAAGGCGTGGCGATGCGGCGGGTGCAGCTCAAGGACGGGCGCACCATGCTGCGCTATCGCGTCGATGGCTGCTGCGATCTGGTGCTGCCACCTTTCGCCGGAAAGGGCCGGGCCGACGAGCTTTGGCAGACGACCTGCTTCGAGTTGTTCCTTGGCAACGGAAGCGGCCCCTATCTGGAATTCAACTTTTCGCCCTCGGCCCGCTGGGCTGCCTATTTCTTTTCCTCCTATCGCGAGGGGCGGGTCGAGCCCGAGCCCGGCATGCAGCCTGATATCCATGTCGGTCAGGGCCAGGAAATCTTCTTGCTGACCGCGTTCCTTTCAACGGAGGATGTGGCCGGAGCAACGCATGCCAATGTGTCTGCCGTGATCGACGAGAAAGGCGGCACCAAAAGCTACTGGGCGCTGGCCCATCCCCCCGGCAAGCCCGATTTCCACGATCCGGCTTGCTTCGCCGCAATCCTTCCGGCACCGGGCTTTCCATGAAATTCGGTATCGATCGCCTGCTGGCCGACCCGGCCTTGCGCCAGCCGCTGGCGGGCAGGCGCGTGGCGCTGGTTGCGCATCCCGCCTCCGTTACTGAAGGGCTGATCCATTCGCTCGACGCGCTGGCGGATTGCCCCGGCATTACGCTCAGCGCCGCGTTCGGCCCTCAGCACGGGCTCAAGGGCGACAAGCAAGACAACATGGTGGAAACGGCGAACGAGCTTGATCCGCAGCATGGCATCCCGATCTTCAGCCTCTATGGCGAAGTCCGCCGCCCGACCCCGGCGATGATGGACACCGCCGATGTCTTCCTGTTCGATTTGCAGGACCTCGGCTGCCGCATCTACACTTTCGTCACCACGCTGCTCTATCTGTTGGAGGCGGCTTCCGGCACCGGCAAGGCGGTGTGGGTGCTCGACCGACCCAATCCCGCCGGTCGCCCGGTGGAAGGCACGTTGCTGCTGCCGGGATATGAAAGCTTTGTCGGCGCGGGGCCGATGCCGATGCGCCACGGGCTGACGCTGGGCGAGATGGGCCACTGGTTCATCGGCCACTTCGGGCTGGACGTCGATTACCGGGTGATCGCAATGGAAGGCTGGCTGCCGGATGGGCCGGGCCATGGCTGGCCAGACAGCCGGATCTGGATCAATCCCAGCCCCAACGCCGCCAATTGCAACATGGCCCGTGCCTATGCCGGAACTGTGATGCTGGAAGGCGCAACGCTGAGCGAGGGCCGGGGCACCACCCGCCCGCTCGAAGTGCTGTTCGGCGCGCCCGATGTGGATGCAAGGGCCGTGCTGGCCGAAATGGAACGGCTCGCGCCCGCATGGCTGGCGGGCTGCGCGATCCGCGAATGCTGGTTCGAGCCGACCTTCCACAAACACGCCAAGGCATTGTGTAGCGCGCTGATGATCCATGCCGAAGGGCGCTTTTACGATCACGCCGCCTTCCGGCCATGGCGGTTGCAGGCGCTGGCGTTCAAGGCGATCCGTCGGCTGTGGCCGGAATATCCGCTGTGGCGCGATTTTCCTTACGAGTACGTGTTCGACAGGCTGGCGATCGATGTGATCAACGGCGGCCCGGCCTTGCGCGAGTGGGTGGACGATGCCGGCTCCGCGCCGGGCGATCTGGATGCCCTCGCCAGTGCCGACGAAGCAGCCTGGCGCGATGAACGAGCCGGACTGCTGCTTTATCCGTAAAGCTTGACCACCGCCGCCCTTGCCGACACACCCGTGGCAAGGGGAGAGCGGGATGGACGGCAGGACAGCGGACAGGGATTTGCGGCTGACGCTCGGAGTGCTGCTGCTGGTCTATATCTTCAATTTCCTCGACCGCCAGATCGTCACCATCCTGGCCGAACCAATCGCCCGCGATCTCGATCTCAGCGACACGCAGATCGGCGTGCTGACCGGCCTCGCCTTCGCGCTGTTTTATACCGCGATGGGCGTGCCGATCGCCCGCATCGCCGACCGGCCGACCACAAACCGGGTGACTGTCATCGTCGTCTCGCTGGCGATCTGGTCGGGGATGACGGCGCTGTGCGGGCTGGCTCAGAACTTCACGCAATTGCTGCTCGCCCGCTTCGGCGTGGGGGTGGGCGAGGCGGGGGGAACGCCGCCCTCGCACTCGCTGATCAGCGACAAGGCCCCGCCGGAAAAGCGCGCATCGGCTTTCGGCATCTACCAGCTTGGCCCGCCCATCGGCGGGCTCATGGGCATGGTGCTGGGCGGGGTTTTGGCCGATAGCATCGGCTGGCGGCAGGCATTTATGTTCGTCGGCCTGCCGGGCCTGCTGCTGGCACTGGTGGTGAGGCTTCTGGTCAAGGACCCGCGCCGCACCGGCACTGGTGCAACGACAGACCCAACAGGTCTTACGACCGGCGCCGCGTTGGACGCGATCTGGCAATCGCCCACAATGCGGCGGATGCTGGCGGTATCCTGCTTCGCGCCCTTCGCGTTATACGGCATGCTGATCTGGACGACGATCTTCTTCCAGCGCAGCCACGGGCTGACGGCTGGCGAAACCGGGGTGTGGTTCGGCCTCGTCAATGGCATCGGCGCGATCCTGGGCGTGTGGGGCGGGGGCAGGCTGGGCGACCGGACGATGAAGCGCGGGGCACAGCATCTGCTGACCGTGCCCGCGCTGGGGCTGATCCTGACCTGCCCGTTCACGGTTGCCGCGCTGCTTGTGGCAGACTGGCATCTTGCCCTGGCCCTGCTGTTCCCGGCGGTGGTGATGAGCTGGCTCTATGTCGCCCCGTTCTATAGCGCGGTGCAGGGGATCGTCCCCCCGGCCGCCCGCGCGGTGGCCAGCGCTTCGATCCTGTTCGTGCAGAACCTGGTCGGGCTGGGACTGGGGCCGGTGGCGCTGGGTTTCGTGTCAGACCGGCTCAAGCCCGCATATGGCGATGACAGCGTCCGCTACGTCCTGATCGTGGCCAGCCTGGCAGCGGTGGCGGCCGGGCTGATCCTGCTGTCCGCCCGGCGTCCGCTCGCGGGGGAATTGGAGCGATATCGCTAGCCGTGCTTCCGGCTCAGTTCCTTCATTGCATCGTCCAGCCCGTCCAGCGTCAGCGGATAAATCTTCCCGCCCATCAGCTCATGGATGATCTTAGTCGACGAACTGTAGTTCCACTGCGATTCCGGTGTGGGGTTGAGCCACACGGTGGCCGGATAGGTGGTGGCCATGCGTTGCAGCCACACAGCGCCCGCTTCCTCGTTCATATATTCGACCGAGCCGCCGGGATGGGTGATCTCGTAGGAGCTCATCGCCGCGTCGCCAACGAAGATCACCTTGTAGTCATGGCCGTATTTGTGGAGGATGTCCCAGGTCTTGATCCGCTCGTTCCAGCGGCGCGAATTGTCCTTCCACACCGCTTCGTACAGGCAGTTGTGGAAATAGAAGAACTCCATGTTCTTGAATTCGCTGGTCGCCGCGCTGAACAATTCCTCGCACAGCTTGACGAAGGGATCCATCGATCCGCCGACATCGAGGAACAGCAGCAGCTTGACCGCGTTGTGCCGTTCGGGGCGCATCTTGATGTCGAGCCAGCCCTGCTTGGCGGTGCCATCGATCGTGGCGGGCAGGTCCAGCTCGTCGGGCGTGCCTTCGCGTGCAAACCGGCGCAGGCGGCGCAGCGCGACCTTGATGTTGCGGGTGCCGAGCTGCTTGGTGTTGTCGAGATTGGCGAAGTCGCGCTTCTCCCACACCTTGATCGCCTTGTTGTGCTTGCCTTCGCCGCCAATCCGGACGCCCTCGGGGTTGTAGCCGGCATTGCCGAAGGGCGAAGTGCCGCCGGTGCCGATCCACTTGTTGCCGCCGTGGTGCTGCTCCTGCTGCTCTTCCAGCCGCTTCTTCAGCGTCTCCATGATCTCGTCCCACGAGCCGAGCGCCTTGATCTTCTCCATCTCCTCAGGCGTGAGGAACTTCTCGGCGATGGCCTTCAGCCATTCCTCCGGCAGCGCAACCTGTTCCTGGCCGTAATCGCTGAAAATCCCCCGGAACACCTTGGCGAACACCTGGTCGAACCGGTCGAGCAGGCTCTCGTCCTTCACGAAGGTGGCGCGCGACAGGTAATAGAACGCTTCGGGCGTCTGCTCGATCACATCCTTGTCCAGTGCCTCCAGCAGCGTCAGATGCTCCTTGAGCGAAGCCTGGATGCCGGCGGTGCGCAGCTCGTCGATGAAGTTGAAGAACATGGGGCCGTCCGCCGCCTACCGCCCCTGCCGCCGCGACATGAACGCCAGCCGCTCGAACAGCATCACGTCCTGCTCGTTCTTCAGCAGTGCGCCGTGCAGCGGGGGGATCGCCTTGGTCGGGTCGCGGTCCTGCAGCACTTCGAGCGGCATGTCCTCGTTCAGCAGCAGCTTGAGCCAGTCGAGCAATTCGCTGGTCGAGGGCTTCTTCTTCAGCCCCGGCACTTCGCGCACTTCGTAGAAGATATCCATCGCCTTCGACACCAGCGCCTTCTGGATCGAGGGATAGTGGACTTCGATGATCTCGCGCATCGTGTCGCGGTCTGGGAACTTGATGTAGTGGAAGAAGCAGCGGCGCAGGAAGGCGTCGGGCAGTTCCTTCTCGTTGTTGGAAGTGATGACCACGATCGGGCGTTCCTTCGCCTCGATCCGCTCGCGCGTTTCGTAAACGTCGAAGCTCATCCGGTCGAGTTCCTGCAACAGGTCGTTCGGGAACTCGATATCGGCCTTGTCGATCTCGTCGATCAGCAGGACGGGAAGCTGGTCGGAGGTGAACGCTTCCCACAGCTTGCCCTTGCGGATGTAGTTGGAGATGTCGTGGACGCGCTCATCACCCAGCTGGCCGTCGCGCAGGCGGGCAACCGCGTCATATTCATACAGGCCCTGCTGCGCCTTGGTGGTGGATTTGACGTTCCATTCGATCATCGGCGCCTTGAGCGCCTTGGAAATCTCGTGGGCCAGCACGGTCTTGCCGGTGCCGGGCTCGCCCTTCACCAGCAGCGGGCGGCGCAGCAGCACGGCGGCATTGACCGCGACCTTGAGATCGTCGGTGGCGACATAGTTCTTGGTGCCTTCGAAACGCTTGCTCATGCTTTGTCCTGTTGCTTGCCTGTTTGCACCAGCGATAGGTCGCCAGGCGCGACAGGGCAAGACCAGGCGTTTCGACGGCGTAACTTGCCGAGGTTACTTGACGGCTTCGGCCTGCATCTCGGCAAACTCGCCAATGGCAAAGCAGCTGGGATCGACCCCGCTGATCATCGTCGCCATTTCGGTGTACATCCCCGGCCCGGAATTGGCGACGAAACCGTCCCACATCCGCAGATAGCCGATGAAGCGATTGCTCACCCCCTTGGAGCGCAGATAATCCACGCTCACCGGTAGCGGGGCCATTTCGAAATCGGGATTGGCCGCCGCCTGCTGCGGGAAATCATCATGCAGGATTGCCGCGCGGCCGAGAATCACGAAGTCTGCGCCCTTGTCGAGCGCCGCGCGGCATTTCGCCGCAGTGCGGATCTTGCCGGAAACGCCGACCTTGGCATTGCCGCGCTTCACATCCAGCGCCCAGTCGATCAGCGGTTTGCCGGCGAACTTCGCGTCATCCGGTTCCTTGAAGCAATCCCACAGCGACATGTCGAGGAAGTCGATCAGGCCGGAAGTCATCATCCGTTCGCTCAGCTCGCGGAAATCCTCGAGATTGATCTCGTAACGCTCCGTCGAAAGACGCAGGCCGAGGATGAAATCGGGGCGGCAACGCTCGCGCACCGCCTGCAAGGTCTCCGTCATCGCGCGCGAGCGTTCTTCCATCGTCGCCCCGCCATAACCGTCAGTCCGCCTGTTCTGGCGCGGATCGAGGAATTGCGAAAGCAACTGGGCATGCGCCCCGTGCACTTCCACCCCGTCAAACCCGCAAGCCTCGGCGCGCTTGGCGGCGATCGCGAAATCTTCGATGACCTGATGGATTTCAGCAGTGGACATTTCCCGCCCGCCCGTGGCCGGTTCGGCATAGGGACCGAACGGCACGGTGCCGGTGACATCGGGATTGGCGCGCAGTCCGGCGTGGTTGATCTGCATCAGCGCGACATTGCCTTCGCGCTTCATCGCCTCGGCCACACGGCGCAGTTGCGGCATGTGGCTGTCCTGCCAGATTCCGATCTGCCCTTCCATCGCGGCAGCATCGGCGCGGATGCCGGCGGTGCAGGTGGTCATCATGCCATAGCCGCCGGTGGTGCGCATGTTCAGCCAGTCGAATTCCGCTTCCGACATATGCCCGTCGTCCGGGCTCTGCATGTTGGTCAGCGGACCCATCATCATGCGGTTGCGCAACTGCGGGCCACGCGTGAACTGGAGCGGATCGAATAGCGTGGTCATGTGCAGCCTCCCGTGTGATTCGCGCTTTTGTAGCGATGACTCCAGAACTGCACCACTGCGCGCCGCACGTCCAGCTTCAGGCATCAATCAACCCCCGGTCCACTTCGCCCGCGCGGTTCTGGATGAAGTTGAAGCGGTGTTCGGGGTTCCGGCCCATCAGCTGGTCGACCAGTTCCTTCACCATCGCGCGCTGTTCATATTCGGGCGGCAGGGTGATGCGCAGCAGCGAGCGGCTGGCGGGGCTCATGGTGGTTTCGCGCAGTTGCTGCGGGTTCATTTCGCCCAGGCCCTTGAAACGGCCGACTTCCACCTTCCGGCCCTTGAACAGCGTCGCTTCCAGCTCGGCGCGATGGGCGTCGTCGCGGGCGTAGGCGCTCTCCTTGCCGGCGGTCAGGCGGTAGAGCGGGGGCTGGGCGAGGAACAGGTGCCCGCGCCGGACCACGTCGGGCATTTCCTGGAAGAAGAAGGTCATCAGCAGCGTGGCGATATGCGCGCCATCGACATCGGCATCGGTCATGATGATGATCCGGTCGTAACGCAGAGCCGCCGCGTCGCAATCCTTGCGCATCCCGCAGCCCAGTGCGAGCGCGAGATCGGCGATTTCCTGGTTGGCGCGGATCTTGTCGTTGGTGGCGCTGGCGACGTTGAGGATCTTGCCGCGGATCGGCAGGATCGCCTGGGTCTTGCGGTCGCGCGCCTGCTTGGCGCTGCCACCGGCGCTGTCGCCTTCGACGATGAACAACTCGGTCTCGCCCGCACCCTCGCCGGAACAATCGGTCAGCTTGCCGGGCAAGCGCAGCTTCTTGGCGTTGGTGGCGGTCTTGCGCTTCACCTCGCGTTCGGCCTTGCGCTTCAGCCGCTCGTCCATCCGCTCCATCACCGCGCCAAGCAGGGCCTTTCCGCGTTCCATGTTGTCGGTGAGGAAATGGTCGAAATGATCGCGCATGGCGTTTTCAACCAGCCGCGTCGCCTCGGGGCTGGTCAACCGGTCCTTGGTCTGGCTCTGGAATTGCGGATCGCGGATGAAGACGGACAGCATCGTCTCGCTGCCGGTCATCACATCGTCCGCAGTGATGTCCTTTGCCTTCTTCTGTCCGATCAGCTCGGCGAAATTGCGCAGGCCGCGGGTAATGGCGGAGCGCAGGCCCTGTTCATGCGTGCCGCCATCGGGGGTGGGCACGGTGTTGCAATACCAGCTGGCCGAACCATCCGACCACAGCGGCCAGGCGATCGCCCATTCGGCCCGGCCCATCGAATCGCCCGCCTCGTTGGCGGGAAAATCCTGACTGCCGGTGAAGGGCAGGGCGGTGACGCACTCACGCGTGCCGACCTGTTCAGCCAGATGATCGGCGAGACCGCCGGGGAACTGGAACACCGCCTCGGCCGGGACTTCGTCGCTGGTGAGGCTGGCTGCGCATTTCCAGCGGATTTCAACCCCGGCAAAGAGATAGGCCTTGGATCGGGCCAGCTTGAACAGCCGCAGCGGCTTGAACTGGCGATCGCCGAAAATCTCCTCGTCCGGCGTGAAGCTGACCGTGGTGCCGCGCCGGTTGGGCGTGTTGCCGAGCCGTTGCAACGGCCCGAGCGGAAGGCCGCGCGCGAATTCCTGGGCGAACAGTTCCTTGTTGCGGGCCACCTCCACCCGGGTGAGGCTGGACAGCGCGTTGACCACGCTCACCCCCACTCCATGCAGGCCACCGCTGGTGGCATAGGCCTTGCCGGAGAACTTGCCGCCGGAATGGAGTGTGGAGAGGATCACTTCGAGCGAGGATTTGCCGGGAAACTTGGGATGTTCATCGACCGGGATGCCGCGGCCGTTGTCGGATATGGTCAGGCGGTTTCCCGGCTCCAGTGCGACCTCGATCCGGTTGGCGTGGCCGGCCACCGCCTCGTCCATCGCATTGTCGAGCACTTCGGCGGCGAGGTGGTGCAGCGCGCGTTCGTCGGTGCCGCCGATGTACATGCCGGGGCGCCGCCGGACGGGTTCCAGCCCTTCCAGCACCTCGATTGCGGAACTGTCATAATCGCCGCCGGCAGGGGGCAGCTTGTCGAACAGGTCATCTGTCATGACCCAGCCTATAAGGCCCGGATTCGCGCGGTTACAAGCGGAGGGACGAGGTTATCGTCAGTCCTCGAACTTGGCGGGCGCGGCGGAAACCACGGTGATCGCCCCGTTGCGGACTTCGCGCACTTCCATAGCCCGCTCGCCAATGCCGGTGGCGGAGAACCGGAACGGCCCATCGACCCCGATGAAGCCGCCCCGATCGAGCAGGTCGACGGTGGGAACCCTGGTACCCGGTTTCCAGTTGCGGCTGATCTTGAGCGTCAGCAGCACCGCGTCATAACCCAGCGTCGAGATGCGATAGGGCGCAGCGCCGAAGCGGGTCTTGTAGCTGTCGGCAAAGCGCTTGTAGCGGCCGTCCGAGACGGTGGAGAACCACGCGCCGTTGAGCGCGGCGGTTTCCGTCACGCGTGATTCCCCGCTCCACAGCTCGGTCCCGAGCAGGCGCGGTTTGCTGGCGGCGGCGGCGAAGGTCTGCGCGGCCAGCACCGACAGGCGCGCGCCATCGGCGACCAGCACCGTGTCGTAACCGCCCTTTTCGACCAGCTTCTTCGCGGCGGCGGTGATCGAGGTGTTGGAGCGGTCATAGCGTTCGATCCGCATCAACGCCCCGCCTTCGCGCACCACGGCCGAGGAGAGCGCGGATTCGGCCCTCGCGCCATATTCGCCATTGGGGATCAGGGCAGCGAACTTGGTCGAACCCTTGCTGCGGGCAAAGGCCACACTGCGGGCGATCGACTGGTCGGGCATCTGGCCCATGATGAACACGTCGCGCGCTGCGGCGGTGGCATCGTTGGAAAAGCTGATCATCGGCACCCCGGCCGGGCGCGCGGCTGTCAGCACTGCACCGGTATCTTCACCCAGCAATGGGCCGAGGATCAGCTTGTTGCCGTCCTTGACCGCCTGCGTGGCGGCAGCGGCAGCACCGGTGGCGGTGTCATAGGTGGTGATCCGCAGGTTGGCGGCGTTGGTTTCGAGCAGGGCCATGGTGGTGGCATTCTCGATCGACTTGCCGACCGCGCCATTGGTGCCGGTCAGCGGCACCAGCAGGGCGATGCGGTGGCGGCCATCGTCGGTCGGCAGGACCGAGGCATCGGGCTTGATTTCGACCGGGCCGGCCGGCGCGGTGGTCTTCGGGACGACGGCGCAACCAGCCAGCAGGACCGTGGTGAGCGCGAGCGCAAAGCCCCGCCGATCAAGCCTTAGTCCGAACATCGCTTGCCGCTCCCTGCCTGTCTGGTCCAAGAGGCTTTCGTGACACACGAAACCCTCGCTCCGGGCCTCTATATAGTCGCCACCCCGATTGGCAATCTTGGTGACATCACTATGCGGGCAGCTGATGTGCTGGCGCGCTGCGATGCGATCGCCTGCGAGGATACCCGCGTCACGCGCAAGCTGGTGGCCCATCTCGGCATCGCCAAGCCCTTGTGGCGATACGACGATCACGCCAGCGACAAGGACCGCGAAAGACTGCTCGGCGCGATGCGCGACCAGGCCGTGGCGCTGGTCAGCGATGCCGGCACGCCGCTGGTGTCCGATCCGGGCTTTCGGCTGGTGCGCGAGGCGCGCGAGGCCGGCATTCCCGTCACCAGCCTGCCGGGGCCGAGCGCGCCGGTGATGGCGCTGACCCTGTCCGGCCTGCCGAGCGACCGCTTCCTGTTCGCTGGGTTCCTGCCGGCCAAGGACAAGGCGCGGCGCGATGTGCTGGAAGAACTGGCGAGCCTGCGTTCCACCCTGATCTTCTTCGAGACTGCGCCGCGCCTCGCCAAGTCGCTGCTCGCTATTGGAGACGTCCTGCCCGGCCGGCCAGTCTCGGTCGCGCGCGAACTGACCAAGACATTCGAGGAATGCCGCACCGGCCCGGTGGCGGAGATCCTTGCGCATTACGAAGCCCATCCGCCGCGCGGGGAAATCGTGCTGCTGGTAGGCCCACCGGAGGATAATGGCCCGGGCGAGGTCGATGCCGACGTGCTGCTGCTGGCGGCGCTCGCCACGCTCAAACCATCGCAGGCAGCGGGGCAGGTGGCCAAGGCGACCGGGCTGGATCGCAAGGTGCTCTACGCAAGGGCGCTGGAGCTGAAATGAATCGGGCCGAGCGCGAACGACAGGGACGCAAGGGCGAATGGCTGGCCGCGTGGTTTCTGCGGCTGAAAGGCTGGCGCATCCTTGGCCAACGGGTGAAGACCCCGCGCGGCGAGATCGATTTGATCGCGCGGCGGGGCGGGACGGTGGCTTTCGTCGAGGTGAAGTGGCGCAACAGCGCTGCCGGGCTCGATCACGCCATCGATGGCTACCGGCTGCGGCGGGTGGCTGCGGCGGTCGGAGCGGTGGCGCATCGCTATGCCCAGGGTGCCGATACGATCCGGATCGATGTGCTGCTGCTTGCGCCAGGGCGTTTCCCGCGCCATCTGGTCAATGCCTGGATGGCTTGAGGGGAATCTGCATGAGCTTGCGTGTTGCGGTCCAGATGGACCCGCTGGAATCGATCAGGATTGCGGGCGATTCGTCCTTCGCCCTCATGCTGGCCGCCCAGGCGCGCGGACATGAGCTGTTTCACTATCCCGTCGGCTCGCTGACGCTGGATGAAGACAACCGGCTGATCGCCCATGCCCGCCCGGTCACGGTCCAGCGGGTCGAAGGCGATCATTTCAGCGCGGGCGAAAGCCGCCGGATCGATCTTGGCCGCGATGTCGACGTGGTCCTGATGCGGCAGGACCCGCCGTTCGACATGGGCTATATCACCGCGACCCACCTGCTCGAGCGGATCGAGGTGGAGACACTGGTGGTCAACAATCCGGTCAGCGTGCGCAACGCACCGGAAAAGGTATTCGTGCTCGATTACCGCCGCTTCATGCCGCCCACGCTGGTGACGCGCAGCGTGGACGAGGTGAAGCGCTTCATGGGCCAACACGGTGCGGTGGTGGTCAAGCCGATCCACGGCAACGGCGGCAAGGCGATCTTCCGCGTTCCCGAAAATGGCGAGAACCTGTCCGCCCTCTTCGAGGTGTTCAACCTCACCTGGCCCGAACCGCACATGGTCCAGCCCTTCCTTCCCGAAGTGGCGGAAGGCGACAAGCGGATCGTGCTGGTAGATGGCGTGGTGGCAGGCGCGATCAACCGCCGCCCTGGCGCGGGCGAGTTTCGCAGCAATCTGGCGGTCGGCGGCTCGGCCGAAGCGACCGTGCTGACCCAGCGCGAGCAGGAAATCTGCGCCGCGCTCGGCCCGGAATTGAAGCGGCTCGGCCTGATCTTCGTCGGCATCGACGTGATCGGCGGCCAATGGCTGACCGAGATCAACGTCACCTCACCGACCGGGATCGTCGCGATCGACCGCTTCAACGGCACGGACACGGCGGGAATGATCTGGGACGCGATCGAGGGGCGGCTGGGGTAATCCTGCCCGTGCCCGTTCAGGGCGCCGCGCGCCGGAACGGCAGGAGAAGCTGGACCAGCAGTTCCTCATCGCGATCATGGGCCGACCCAAGCCCGATCTCGCCCGGCTGCTCGACGGCGGGATCGGTCGCTGTTCCTAACAGCCAGTCCCATACGGCAAAAGTGTTGCCGTAATTGCTGTCGGTCTGCCGTTTGTCGCAGGAATGGTGGAGGCCGTGGAACGCCGGGCTGACCAGGACCTTCCCCAGCCAGCGGAATCGCCGCCGTTCCCGCCCGATCGCGGCGTGGGTGCACAGCGCCCATGCCATGTTGCCAAGCCCGACCAGGATCGCCTGCGCCGGCGTTGCACCGCACAGCACCACGGCGGCCAGCTGGATGCCCAGCGATGGCAGCGCTTCCAGCGGGTGGTGGCGGATGCCGGTGGTGACATCAAGCGTGCGGTCGGTGTGATGCACCGCGTGCAACCGCCAGAGCAGACCGAAGCGGTGGCTTGCGCGATGCAGGCAGTAATAGAACAGGCTGTCGACCATGACCAGCACCGCCAGGCCCGCTCCCCAGGACAGATCGAGCCAGGCGGAAAGGCCGAAGCCGGGAACCAGCAGGACCGCATGATCGTCCGGCCAGATCGAAACGAGTGTCGCGATCAGGCCGACCAACCCAAGGCCCGCCGCGTAAAGCGTGAAATTGGTGACGGTCCGCCCGGAACCCGGGCGAGGGCGGGTCCCTTGCGCGGACCATTCCTCAAGCACGATCAGTGCCAGCATCACCGCCGGGGCGACAAGCCATGAGCGTTCGACAAGCTGTTGGAACATTGCAGCGTCTTACCTTGCCGATTGCGGCAATCGCAAGCTGTTGCGTTTCAGGCGATGGCATGTCAACCTCGTTAGCTAACAACAGGCAAGGGGAAACATCATGCTGCGATTCGTAATCGGAGTGAGCGCATTTTGGGCCACCACGGCCACCGCCCTTGCCAGCACCGTCGTGGTTCCGAGGCCGGAAGCTGGTGCGGGCCTCGGCTCGATGGTTGCGCTGGGTTTCGGCCTGGCCTGGCTGCGTCGTCGCAAGGTCCACTGAGCGCCAGCCGCGGCCTACTCGCGCTCGCGTGGGTGGGCATTGCGGTAAACATCCAGCATCACCGCCGCATCGACCCTGGTGTAGATTTGGGTCGAACCCAGCGAGGCATGCCCCAGCAGTTCCTGCAAACTGCGCAGATCCGCGCCCGCGCCCAGCAGATGCGTGGCGAAGCTGTGGCGCAGCGCGTGCGGCGTGGCGGTGTCGGGCAGGCCCAGCGCCTTGCGGGCGCGGGCCATCGCCTTTTGCACCATCCCCTGTGACAGCACGCCGCCCTTCGCACCCCGGAATAGCGGATCGGCCTTGCCCAGCGGCCAGGGGTTAAGCGCCAGATAGGTTGCCACCCCGGCCCGCACGATTGGCAACAGCGGCACCACGCGCTGCTTGCTGCCCTTGCCGGTGACAGTCAGCACTTCGCCCAGCGGGAGATCCCTGCCCGTTAGCGAGAGCGCCTCGGCAATCCGCAGCCCCGCGCCGTAAAGCAGCAATAACACTGCCCGGTCGCGGGCGCCGATCCAAGTTTCGCGCGCATCCTCTTCCACAAGCGCGGCGAGGCTCACCGCATCATCGGGGGTGACCGGGCGGGGGATGCCTTTCTTGATCCGGGGGCCACGCATCTGGGGCGCGGCGGTTTCAGCCAGCCCGGCCTGCTCGCGGGCAAAGATGAGGAAGGCCTTGAGCGCCGACAATTCGCGCGCGGCGGAGGCATTGCCGATCCCCTCACCCCGGCGGATTGCAAGCTGGCCGCGCAGATCGCGGGCGTCGAGCCGGGCGAGGGCGGGCCAGTCGGTTTCGCCCTGCGCATCGAGCAGCCGCGTCGCAGTGGCGACATAGGCCCTGACCGTATGGGGCGAGCGGCGGCGGGTGTGGGTCAGATGGCCATGCCAGGCCTCGAGGAGATCGGCGCCGGTCATAGATTGGAGGTCATGCGTTGACGAGCGCGGCGGGCACCAGTTCGCCCAGCAGCGCATCCAGCAACGGCATCCCTGCCTCGGTCACGCCCACAAGGCTGCCCTGCTGCCACGCAAGCCCAAGCCCGCAATGGAAGACAAGCCGATCTGCGTCGATCAATTCGCCGGGTGGCATGCCGAACCGGCGCGACAATGCGGCAAGGTCGATCCCTTCGCCCAGCCGCAACCCCATAAGCAGCGCTTCCGATGCCTGTTCCGCTAGGCCAAGCTTGCGTTCCTCGGCAATGCCATGGGCCTTGGCGGCGATGCTCTCCAGCCAATTTTCCGGCTTCCTGTGCCGCACTGTCGCCATACCGCCCCGCCGCCCGTGCGCGCCGGGCCCGATCCCGCAATAATCCTGGTAGCGCCAGTAGGTCAGGTTGTGGCGACTTTCAGCTCCGGGGCGGGCGTGGTTGCTGATTTCATAGGCGGGCAACCCGGCCGCCGCTGTCCGATCGCGGGTGAGGGCGAAGAGATCGGCGGCAGCATCGTCGTCCAGCGGAGTGAATTGTCCCGCGCGCACATCGGTGGCGAAGCGGGTGCCCGGTTCGATCGTCAGCTGGTAGACCGAGAGGTGCTCGGTACCGAAGCCGAGCGCGCGATCAAGCTCGTCCGACCAGCTTTCGGGCGTGTGGCCGGGCAGGGCATAGATCAGGTCGAAGCTGACCCGCCTGAAGCGCTCTTGCCCTGTCTCAAGTGCTTTCAGCCCTTCCTTGACGTCGTGGAGCCGCCCCAGGAATTTCAGCGCGGAATCGTCCAGGGACTGGAGCCCGAGCGAGACCCGGTTCACCCCGGCAGCGGCCAGTCCGGCGAAATTCGCGGCTTCGACCGATGAGGGATTGGCTTCCAGCGTAATCTCGATATCGGGCGCAAAACCCCATAAACGCTCAGCTTCCGCCAGAAGCGCGGCAACCAGCGCAGGCGGCATCAGCGAAGGCGTGCCGCCACCAAAGAAGATCGAGGTCAGGCTCTCCCCACCGGCCAGCGCCGCCTCGTGGCGCATGTCGGCCAGCAAGGCTCGCTGCCACAGCTCCGCGTCCACCCCGGCCCGAACATGGCTGTTGAAGTCGCAATAAGGGCATTTTTTCAGGCAGAACGGCCAATGGATATAAAGCGCGCGGGCCATAAGCCGCATCCTACCCGCCAAACTGGTCTTTCACCAGCTTTGCAAAGGCATCGGCCCGGTGGCTGATCGCGTGCTTGGCGTCGGGATCGATTTCCGCAAAGGTTTCAGACGCTCCCAGCGGGGTGAACACCGGATCATAGCCAAATCCCCTGAGCCCGCGCGGCGGCCAGGTGTAGGTTCCATCGACCCGGCCTTCATAGACCGCGCTCGATCCGTCGGGCCAGGCAATGGCGAGAACGCAGGAAAACCAGCAACTTCTGTCGGCATCCGGCCCGAGTTCAGCCAGCAGCCCCTCGACCTTGCCCATCGCCAGATACCAGTCGCGGTCTTTGGGCCCCTCGAACCACTGCCGTCCGGCCCAATCGGCGGTATAGACCCCCGGGCGGCCACCCAGCGCGGTCACCGACAGCCCGCTGTCATCGGCCAGCGCGGGCAATTGCGTCGCTTGCGCCGCCGCACGGGCCTTGATCAGCGCGTTTTCGACGAAGCTCGTGCCGGTTTCCGCCGGTTCGGGCAGGCCAAGCTCCCCGGCCGAGACGCATTCCAGCCCATAAGGCGCGAGCAAGGCGGCAATTTCCCGCAGCTTGCCCGCGTTATGAGTGGCGATGACCAGCTTGCCCGAACCGAGCCTGTGCATGCTTACTTGACCGCTTCGGCCTGGCCGGTAAATATCCGGTCGCAGCCGATGCGGGCGAGGCGCAGGAGCCGCAGCAGCGCTTCCTCGTCATAGGTCGCACCCTCGGCGGTGGCCTGGACTTCGGCGATGTGGCCGCCTTCGATCAGCACGAAATTGGCGTCGGCATCGGCCGCGCTGTCCTCGTCATAATCGAGATCAAGCACAGGATTGCCCTTGAAAATACCGCAGCTGACAGCCGCGACCTTGCGGGTCAGCGGGTCTTCCTTGATCGCGCCCGAGGCCATCAGCCCGTTGATCGCCAGCCGCAGCGCCACCCATGCGCCCGAGATCGAGGCCGTGCGGGTGCCGCCATCGGCCTGGATCACGTCGCAATCGAGCGTGATCTGCCGCTCGCCGAGCTTCTTCATATCTGTGACAGAGCGCAAGCTTCGACCGATAAGACGCTGGATTTCCTGCGTACGGCCCGATTGCTTGCCCTTGGCCGCTTCACGCGCGCCACGGGTGTGAGTGGCGCGGGGAAGCATCGAATATTCCGCCGTCACCCAGCCTTCGCCCTTGCCGCGCATGAACGGCGGCACCCGTTCCTCCACGCTGGCGGTGACCAGCACGCGGGTATCGCCGAAGGAGACGAGGACCGAACCCTCGGCATGCTTGGTGAAATGGGTTTCGAAAGTAAGCGCGCGCATTTCGTCTGGCGCACGTCCGGAAGGTCGCATGGGTAGCCTTTCGCTTGAGTTGCGGGTGCCCTATCCACTACGGTGCGAACTGACAATGCGGCTATGGAGCAAAATCCTGTGAGATCGACGAAACTCGGATTTGCCCTGCTGGTTGTCCTGTACCTCTCTGGTTGTGCAACAACGGGACAAGGCCGTGAACCGCCTGAACGCGCCGTGCCGGAACCTGCCGTTGAGAGGGCAGGCATTGTCTACGATCTTCGCAGCTGGGGTCAGCCAGTCAGTCATTGGCAGGTCAATCAGGATGGGACCGGCGAATTGTGGCGGATTGATCGCGGGAGCAGGCGTAATATTTATGATATCCGCAAGTTCAGAATTGCGATTCATCCCAAGGCCATGATTGATATTGAAAGATATAGAGAATCCACTGTCGAACTGTTTAAGCCCATATTCCCCAGATGGACGCGAGATAATCTGGCAATTCTGGGAGGATAGTGTAGGTATATCAGTGTAATAGACGGACGTGAGGGCGGATTTGATGACGCACCTGTCGGGTGAAAGCGGAACGGGGGATTTGCGGGTCGATTTCGA
>CANJYE010000018.1 GCA_947479055.1 Erythrobacteraceae bacterium | reverse complement strand
GCGCGATACGGGCAAGACTGGTTCCGGCCCGCGGCCATACTTTGTGCTGGCGGACGAGGTCCACGAGCTTCCGGACCGCTCGATCATCGAGATGCTGGAGCGCGGCTTCAAGTTCCGCCGCGATCCGCTCTTGTTCATGATCACCAACTCGGGTTCCAACCGCAATTCAGTCGCCTGGGAGGAACACGAACACGGGGTGCGGGTGGCAGCCGGCAATCCTGATGCAGTGACCGATCCGACTTACCTCGGGCAGGTCGTCGACGACACGACGTTCAGCTATGTCTGCGCGCTCGATGAAGCCGACGTCCAGCACTTGCAGGTCGCACTTTACATGGCCGGCACCACCATGTCCTATATGTTCCGTGACACGTGGGCACTCTCGGAAATGACCGAAGGCCGTTTCCGCCAAGACAATCTCGATGAGATGTTCGATCTGGTGCAGGCTTTCTTCTGCGGCGGCACCGAGAAGCTCGCAGCCAGTCAATCCGCTCCGGACGCATTCTAATCCTCGATCCTGCCTTCTGTGGACGGCCAGCGCGCTGCAAGGGATAGAAATCTGCACGGCTTCATCGACAGGTGATTGCACATATTGGCGTTGACCAGCGCGAATCTCTGTCGTGACATCGTGCGACGAGATCGCAAGTTCGCCTCATCATTCTATGGCGGTTGCATCGACTTGTGACTGCGCGAGACGGAAGACCCACAGTGTGGATGTCCGATTCTTCGGGTTCTGTATTTCGGGCACCAGTCCCGAAAAGATTGTGGGTGATGATCCTCCCTGACTGGTCACCACCGCAATGTACTGGATGCCGTTCACCGCATAGGAAATCAGATTGGAATCCGGGACGTCATTGAGCCTTGTGTGCCACACAGGTTCGCCTGTGGCTGAGTCATAAGCGATCAGCATGCGATCGACAAAGCCAGCGAAGATCACGCCGCCCGCCGTTGCCAAAACTCCGGTCGAGATCGGTGCGCGACGGCGCTGAACCCATGCCGTTTTGCGCCTGGCAAGATCGTAGGCCTGGATCCGCCCATAGCGACCGTCGGAGCCCGGACGCGGGCGCAACTTGATGTTGTAGCCCGTCAGCAAGCCCTTCTCGCCGGGCGCAACCGGCGCCATTTCCATGCAGGCCTCAGCCATCGGCACGAACAGCAGGTGATTGACTGGATCAACGGCATCGGGAAACCAGTTCTTGCCACCCTGCATGTAGGGGCAAACGAATTTCGTCCTGCCGTCACCCGGCCATAAGGCCGGATCGAAGGCCTTGGTGCCATTCTTCGGGTCGATCGACGTGATCAGGTTCTGCATACCGAGATCGAACGAAAACAGATATGCCCCGCTCTTGGCATCGAGCACATCGAACACTCCGCCCTTGTTGCCGGTGAGTACTGCGCGATGCGTGGTGCCCTTGAAGGGAATATCGACGATCTGCCGCTCGAAGGCCCAGTCGAGATCCCACTGATCGTTCGGGAAGTGCGAAAAATGCCAGCGCAGCTCTCCCGTACGGGGATCGAATGCAAGGGTGTGATTGGTGTATAGCGCATCCCGGCTGAGCGCCGGATCTGATGAGGGCACGCGTAATGGGCCGGTGTCATAGGTTGGCGCCGGGCCGAAATAGGCAAGGCCAGATTGTGGATCGTAACTGCCCGGATTCCAGACCGAGCCTCCGGTGCGCGCGCTCGCGGCTAGCCCGTTCCAACTTTCGCCGCCAGGCTCGCCTGGCTGCGCGATGGTGTTGAAGCGCCATTTCTCGACGCCGTTCGTGGCATCGAACGCCACGATGAGATTGCCGCCCGGCGTATCCCCGCCGGTGCCGACGATGACCATGCCCCCGGCAACGATCGGCCCGCCGTGTAGCTGTCTGCGCACGCCACCTTTCGGCAGAGTGACGATGCTGTCCCACGCCTGCCTTCCCGACTTCGCGTCCAGCGCGATGACATGAAGGTCCGACGTCGAAATGAAGACCTTGTCGCCGTAAAGCGCGATCGCTTTGCGAAAACCGGGAGATGTGCCGGCAGGCAGCATGTGGCGATGCTGCCAGAGCAATTCGCCTGTTGCGGCATCAAAAGCCTGCAACACATCACCGCTGTCGCTGCCGGGCATGAAAAGAACCCCGTCATGGACCAGCGGCGTACCGACGTTCGGACCGTTGGGTAGGCTCCATGCCCAAGCGATGCCCAGGCTCGCAACATTTCTACGCGTGACTTGCCGCAGTGGACTGTAACCATCGGCTTGCGGCGTGCGGCGCCAGGTCAGCCAGTCGTCGTCCGCTGGCTTTGCCAGCATGACATCGGTCACGGAACTGTAGCTATCGATGGGGTTTCTACGCTTCACCGGCGAAGGTGGCACCACCGCCGAGCCCGAAACTGCACCATAGGTGGCGACGATCGGGTCGGGTAACGGCACCCCGGCCAGCATCGCCGGATCGGCCGGCAGTGGCTGGGGCCCAGCGGCGGCCTTGTTGGCTTGCAGGATATAGGCGGCGAGGCTGGCAACTTCGCCATTGTTCAAGGTTCCTGCCCCGCCCGGTGGCATTTGCGCCTCTATGAAACCCGACAGATCCCCGACGCTTCGTCCGCGCCATTTTTCGAGGAAATCATAGCCCTTGAGCGGGGGTGCGAACTCGCCGTCCGAGAGGCTGCCTCCATGGCAGGAGGCACAGCGCACCGCATAGATGCGTGCCCCCTCCTCAGCCTGCGCGGAAGTGAAACCCGGCACAGCCATCTCAGCCGCGATGGCCGTGGACGCTGCGACCGCCAGCAGCGGCCAGGACAGGCAGCGGGCCGCAGCATGCGCCATGCGCCTCAACTGTCGGGCGAACGCTGAAATCTCGTCCTCACCGTTCAAGCCTGTTCTCCCGGGGTAAAAATGTAATCGGACGGCCTGATCTGCGACAAGGCATCGTGGATGTAATCCGGAACCCACGGGCTGGACACACCCGGACGGCCGACCTCCTTGTTGAAGTAATAGCCGCCGTGGGAAGGATCGTTGCTGACGAGCCGCCGCAGTTCCTCGTCCATCTTCGCATTGTAGTCTCGGAACACCTCGCGGCGAACTTCCATGGCTTTCTGCCCATGCTCTAGAAGATAGGTGACGCCTTTGACAGCATAGCGAGCCCAGACTTCGAGCCACATGTAGAGACCGGCGAACCGGGTCTGGCTGTTCGGACCGTAGATCATGAAGAAATTTGGAAAGTCCGGCATGGTCATACCAAAGTACGCGCGCGGACCTTCCTTCTTCCACGCCTGCTCGACGCTTACCCCATTGCGTCCCTCATAGCGGGCAGGCCAGAGGAACTTGTTCACTTCGAAACCGGCGGCCAGCACGATCAGGTCCAACGAATATTCGGAGCCATCCATGGTTCGTACGCCATCAGGCGTGATGCACTCGATCCCCTCGGTGACAAGCTCGACATCCGGGCGTTTCAGTGCCTGATACCAGCCACTGTCAACAATCATCCGTCGCGCCCATGGGACATAGTCGGGCATGCACTTGTCAAGGAGGTCGGGCCGATCCTGCAACCGTTCTTGCAGATGGGCGGTAAGGAACTCGCGAACCTCGTCATTGCGCCGGCTGACAATGCCGCCTGCCGCCTGCCACGCCGGGTCAAATGTCATCAGTCCGTCCGCATCCTCGGTCATCGACTGGAAATAGGCGAAGCGGCACCAGTTCCAGTAGTAGGGGAGGTTGTCGTAAAGCCATTGCGCGGCGGGCGGGATATCTGCCTTGTAGGCATCGACCGGGGCCATCCAGCCGGCGGTGCGCTGGAAGATGGTCAGGTGCCCGACCCGCTCGGCCAGTTCCGGCATCAGTTGCGTGCCGGTCGAGCCATTGCCGATCAGCGCGGCGCGCTTGCCGCAGATGTCGAAGGAATGGTCCCAAGATGTCGTGTGAAACATCTTTCCACGAAAGGTTTCTGCACCGGGAATGTCGGGCATGTGAGGCGTACTGAACAGGCCCGCAGCACTGATGACCACATTGGCTTCGAACATCTCCTCACTGCCATCGCGTGCACGGGCGCGGATTTCCCACTTGCCCGGCCCCTCATGCCATTTTGCGGACACGACTTCGCACCCAAGACGGATCCGGGGCGTGACGCCATGGCTATCGGCAATGCATTGCAGATATTCCTTCACTTCAGCTTGCGGTGGGTAATTGGAACGCCAAGGATAGTTCTGCATGAAGCTGAAGGAATATGTCAGTCCGGGCAGGTCGACACGGGAATCAAGATAGTCGTTGAGCTGCCATGTGCCGCCGATGCCTTCTTGCCTTTCAACCACGGTGTATGGCACGCCCAGCCGCTCGAGTTGCACCGCAGCGGCGAGCCCGCCGATCCCGGCTCCGATCACCACCACATGGAAGGCAGCCAGGTCCTCGTCAGATGGTCGGGCGTTCCATTCCACCCCGCGCGGGAATTCGACGAGGCCCATTTCCTCCCAGCCAAATCGGGCCATGGTCGGATCGACTTGGGCCCCGGCAAATCGTTCCATGTCTTCGCGGATCTCTTCGGGCCCCGGTCCGGGAGGCACCTTGGTTGGGCGTCCCCGCAGATAGGCAAGCGCCTTGTCCTTCACGATCGCCTGGTCTTCCGGACACAGTAGGTGAGCAAAGAAGGTGCCTCCCCATACCGGCACCCGGTCCACCTTCATCGTGGCAAGTTCGGGATCACCCGTAAGCCACCAAAGCGCCATGCGCACGGCATTGAGATTGGCTTGTTCGAGTGCCGCCTCGGGCAGGTCCAATCCGGTCCCATCCTCGGCCATGAGTCTTTCGTTCCGATCAGTCACTGCACCTCTCCATGCTCGGAATATTACCATTCAGCCGACATGATGTTCACTTATAATATTGGTTTTAAACATTATTAGGCAAGAGGTTCATTCTGCATCCAGCAGAAGTCGGGGTACAGGGCAAATCCACCATCGATCAATCTCCGTTAAGTATCCAGTTAGTTGACAGTCTTTGCAAGAGGCCTATCCTCCCTCCAGAAGATAGGCGAGATGGCAGAGGCAATGACTCGGGAGCGATTGAGCGGCAAAGTTGCGGTCGTGACCGGCGGGACGCAGGGAATCGGCCAGGGGATAGTCCTTCGGTTTCTCAAGGAGGGCGCCAGCGTCGTCTATTGCTCGCGCAATCCAGCCAATGACGCCGAGAACCAGAAGCTGATTTCAGAAATAGCCGACGGGCCAGAACGCGCTCATTTCGTTGCGGCAGACAGCGGCGACCGGAGGCAGATGCATGCACTGGTCGATGAGGCTGCCATACGTTTCGGGACTGTCGACATCATCATCGCCAACGCTCAAGGAATAGCACCGGGGGCAGCGATCGAAGACAAGCCCGACGGTGATTTCGCGATGACGCTCGCGACAGGTTTCTACCATTCGCTGTGGCTCAGCCAGGCTGCGCTGCCCCACATGCAAGCCAGTGGCGGAGGCAGGATCATCCTGATGGGCTCGCATTGGAGCATCTATGGACACCCATATTCCAGCGATTACAACTCGACCAAGGGCGCTAACGAATCCCTCACCCGCAGCATGGCCTCCGAATGGGGGCGCTATGGCATCACGGTCAATTGCATCGTCCCGGCTGCCGATAGCGTCGTCTTCAAGCAGCACCGCCTGCGCGATCCCGAAGCATGCAGGCGGATCGAATGCACGATCCCGATGCAACATATGGGGGATTGCGAAACTGAGATCGCCGTTGCCGCGCTGGGGCTCTGCTCTGCCAATGGTCGTTTCATTACGGGTCAGATGATCTGCGTCGATGGCGGTGCGTGGATCGCCCCTCCGCTCCTCGATCACAAGCCGGGCGTGGATCTCCATGCCGGGCGAGGACAAAAACTGGTCGGGGGTTGAGAGGAAGCGGCATGGATCAGATCAAGGGACAGGTGGCTATCGTTGCGGGAGGAGGCTCCGGGCTGGGTGAAGGCATCGCCCGTCGTTTCGCGAACGAAGGGGCGCTGGTGATGATTGTCGATCCGGTGGACGGCGCGGCTGATAAGGTCGCAGTCAGCATTGGCAAGTCGGCAATGGCGGTCTGCGCGGACATGCGCGACGAGGAGACCCCGCGCCGGGTTGCCCAACTTGCCGTGGATTCCCATGGTAGGATCGACATCCTGGTAAACGCGCAATTCCCACCCTCGCAGGTCGCCTGCCCGGAAACTATGGATCTGGCGCGTTTCCGCAGCCTCATCGACAGCACCGCGATTGCCGCGCTTGGTGCCTCGCAGGCGGTCTATCCGCAGATGCGGCGGCAAGGCGGAGGGCGCATCATCAACGTCGGATCGCCCTATGGAGCCACCGCGCATGAAGCCATCAGTGACGCGGTGACGGCCGATGGCGCGCTCATCGCACTGACGCGGGCACTGGGATATGAATGGGCAAGGCACAATATCCTGGTCAATTTCCTGCAGGCGGGCGCAGCCGACATTCCGGCCTTTCACGATTGGCGCGATCAACAGGAGGGCGACAGGGTCGATCGACTGATCGCCGCCAAGCCAATGCCCCGGCTTGCGGATCCTGTGGGCGACATCGGGGGCGCTGCCATGTTCCTCGTGTCTGACGAAGGCTGTTTCATCGTCGGGCACCGGATCATGGCCGATGGAGGCCAGCACCTGAGCGCAGCGGTGTTCGAACCTGGCACCAAGCCATAGGGCGAATGCGCAAAGGCAAAATCACCCATCCTGAAGGGCCGACAAAACATATAGAATGGAGAGAAAGCCATGGCATTGATGGAATTTGCTCGCAATCATGTCGAAAATTACATCCTGACCAATGGTGAAGTCGGGCATATGTTTGACTCGCGCCCTTTCACAGAGGGGCGTTCAGGGCTGGTCACGACGCTGTTGCTCAAGGTGAAAGGAAGAAAGTCCGGCAAGGACCGTATCTTCCCGCTTCAATACCAGAAATTCGGCAACGGCTATCTCGTCGTCGCATCCAATGGGGGCAATGATCGAGATCCGCACTGGCTTCTCAATCTCAGGGAGAATGTCGTGGGCGTGATACAGATCAAGGATCGCGTGTTCCGTGCGGTTGGCTATATCCTGCCCGGAGAGCAGCGTCAGGAAGCCTGGGCGGCGCTGGTGGCCGAACACCCGTGGTTTGTAGATTACCAGGCCCGCACGGACCGTCTCTTCCCCCTCGTCCTGATGACGCCGATTGACCCGCTGAAGGATATCCTCACCGAAGAACCGCTGTCGTCGGAAAGCGAGCCTTTCGGCCTTGACCTTCTTCCTGCCGGTTCCGGGGCGGCTCCCGCTTCCAGTCCCTCGCGTGAGGAGCGCCTGCAGCGCCTTCTCGACAAGGACGAGATCTACGATTGCTGGCTCCGCTATTGCCGGGGCGTAGATCGCTGCGATGCCGAACTCATGCGATCTGCCTACCATGAAGATGCGGTTGAAGATCATGGCGGTTATGTCGGTCCGGCCAGCGGCTTCATTGACTGGGGCCAGAATCTGGTGAGGGACATTTTTGAATCCTGCATGCATTTCGTGACCAATTTTTCCTGCGACCTGCAGGGTGACGAGGCGCATGTCGAATTTTATTATCTGTCGGTCGAGAAGCCTCACGATGCGGAGCGCCATCTAAGGGTTGGCCGCTATATCCAGAAATACGAGAGGCGGAACGGGCGCTGGGCAGTTGCGCAAGGCCTGTGCCTGGTCGAATGCGACAATGCCTCGTTCTACGACAGGGAAGGATCGATCATCGTCGACTCCCTGTTCGTGCCCGCGCGGCGGGACCGCGAAGACCCGAGTTATGCCCGCCCCCTTCAGGTTGATCCGAAGCGATTTACCGTCGCATGATCCTTGAGCATGCACGCATCCACCCCATCTGCAGGAGAGGACGATGATCAAAGAATGCGATAAGCATGTGTTGCTGGCGGGCGCAGGGGGAGACATAGGGCTGGCCACGGCGGGAGCGCTTGCTGGCGCAGGTTTCAGCCTTCACTGCATGGTGCGCGACCAGAATGAAGCGGGCCGGCTGCGCGCCCGGATCGGCACGGACCAGGACATCATTGAAGTCGAGTTGTCGGACGCGGACGCCGTGCCCGCGCGGGTTGCCCCCCTTCTGGAAAAACTTGGTTCCCTGCGTGCGGTCATCAATTGCACCGGCGTCGCCCCATTCGGCCCGGTGGCAACCGCCCCGCTGGACCGGCTGCGCAATGCCATGGAAATAAACGTCTATTCATCGCTGGCCTTGTTCCAGCTCTGCATGCCCATACTGGCGCGCAGCAACGGGCGCTTTGTCATGACATCGTCGGCCAGTGGCTTTTTCGCAGTTCCCTTTCTGGGGTATTATGCCGCCACCAAGCGCGCGCTGGAATCTCTGGCAGATTCCATGCGGATGGAGGCTCGCCCGAAGGGTGTCGATGTCGTGCTGATCCAGCCAGGCCGGGTTTCGACCCGCATGGGTCGCCAGCAGCTTGCCGCGATCGATCAGGAGTACGATGCACTGCCCGATGACCAGCGTGCCGAATATGGATTTCTCTATCGCGGCTTCAGTCGAAACAGCAGGGAAAGCGAGGAAAACGGCGATGGTATTCCCGCTCTGGAGGTCGGAAAAGCAATTCTGGATGCGGTGATTGTGGCGCATCCGCAACCACGCTATCGGGTCGGAGCAGACGCCGACCGCATGTGGGAGGCGCGACGGACGCTTTGCGACAGGTCACTGGATGACACGCTCATGTCGCGCTTCAGCAAGATCTAGGTCGATAATGTAACCAACCGGTTGACAAAATTGCCGCACGAAACGATCCTGCATCCATCCGCGCAATCTCGCCTGTCAGAATGACAGGCCCAGTCAAAGGAAAGACGCGACATGGCTAGCGTATTGACCGATCTGAGGCACAATGAGTGGCGCCTTGAAACCCCGGGCAATGATAGCTGGGCGCGGTCGGCACGCCCTGGAAGCCCCAATAAACACCTAATGGTTTCTTGCGATGCGCACATCAACGAGCCGGCAGCCTTTACCGATAATCTGGCGCCCCATGTCAAGGCGATGCTGCCTCGAGTGGAAGTCGACGCGGATGGCGTGAAGTGGGATGTGGTTCCTGGCATGCGCAGGATTCGCGCACTCTATCAGGGTGAAGGCGACGCGGAGGACAACATGCGCGTCCAGTCCGCGCGTTCGCCAGACCAGATTATCGATAACATGGATCGCGACGGTGTCGATATTCAGGTCACTTATCCGAACAAGGGCATGTTCATGTTCGGGCTTGGCGACAGCGATGCCATGTACGCGATGGCTAGCGCCTACAATGACTGGCTGGCCGATTACTTCAGTGCAAAGAAGGATCGGGTGCTGCCGATGGCGATCATCCTGACACGGGATATCGATCGCGCCATCGCCGAGTTGGAGCGCATTGCAAAGCTCGACTTCTTCCGGGGGCTGATGCTGCCCGCCAAGCCGATCTACGGACCGCACAGCGCGGAACATCTTGCTTACAACAACCTGGAATTGGATCCCCTTTGGGCGCGGATACAGGAACTGAATATCCCGATTACCGTCCATGTCGGGACGGGATCGGATTCACGGGCATTTCGCGGACCAGGCGCGGCGATCACCTGCCGGGCCGCCGTCGCCCATCCTTCGACGCTCGAATTCGTGTCGCACATGTGCACCGGTGTGATCGAGCGCTTTCCGCAGCTGCGCTTCGCGACGATCGAGGCGGGGATCAGCTACCTGCCCTATCTGCTCGAAGTTATGGACGAGACCCATCGCAAGCATCACATGTGGATCCGCCACAAGTTGAAGCGTTTGCCGAGCGAATATTTCTACGAGAACGGCTTTGCCTCCTTTGAGGAAGATCATGCCGGTCTGCTTGCTATTGATCCACGGCTCGATGACAGCCCCTACCGCCGGCTCGAGAACAACTATCTCTGGGCCAATGATGCCCCGCACCATGAGGGCAGTTGGCCCCATTCGGCACTAGCGATCGAGCGGCAGATGAAAAACCTGACCGACGAACAGCGCGCCAAAATACTTGGCGGGAACGCAGTACGTTGCTTCAATATCGAAGATCTCGTGGCAAAATTTCTGGCGAAATTCGCGATCCGGACATCTTAAATTGGCATGTCTTACACAGGGAATTAAGTGGGAAGCTTGATTGGTTTATTGCTTCGAGAGGCGATATTGGATTTTATATCGTGGCTGACGGGATCGCTTTTCTGAAGGGATAGTAGGCATTCTAGATGGATCGGTGATCTTAACAGAACTCTTCACAGGGAGACCTTGGCGTGCCTGGGGAAGCGGTAAGGAGGAGATTGTCTGTGAGGTCGGCGGCGGCCATCAGTTCCGTTTATCTAATCATGCGTCGGCTCCAGACCGACTCAGGTGCGGACAAATTGCCATTTCCGTATCCTCATACTCCTGTCAGTCGGGGCTCCGACGATCAGTTTGTCGCCGACATACCCCCGTCCACGGGTAAGGCAATTCCGGTGATATAGGACGCTCTGTCGGAGCAGAGCCAGACTGCTGCCTCGGCCTGTTCTTCCGCTCTCGCTAGGCGTTGCATGGGGATGGCCGCGTGGACGATCCCGCTCATGTCCGTCATCCCCGAAGCCTCGCAGGCGGTCCACAGCATGGGCGTGTCGGTCATCCCCGGGCACAGGGCGTTGACCCGGATGTGCTGCGCCGCAAAGTCCAGCGCGGCGGAGCGAGTCATGCCGACTATGCCATGCTTGGTCGCGGCATAGGTGAACATGTTCGGATTGGCGCTGTCGCCCGCCCGCGACGCCATGTTGACAATCGAACCGCCACCGCGCTTGAGCATCTCGGGGATCTGATACTTCATGCACAGCCAAACCGAGCGCATGTTGATGGCGCAGGCAGTGTCCCAATCCTCGAACGAGCAGCTCACGGCGGTCGAATATCCGCCCGGTGTTCCCGCATTGTTGAAAGCTGCGTCAAGCCCACCGAATTCCGCGACCGTCCTGTGCACCATTGCGACAATGTCGCCTTCGGAGGTGACGTCGCAGGGAACGAAGATCGCTTGCCCGCCCGCAGCTTCGATCGAAACTGCAACGGCCTCCCCCGCTTGCGCATTCCTGTCCGCCAGCGTGACGCAGGCCCCTTCGCGCGCAAAAATCCTTGCCGCCGCGGCGCCGATGCCTGACGCAGCACCAGTAACCAGCACAATTTTGCCCTTCATCATGTTGCACAATCCCGAAATATCCGATTCCGGCCCAGGGCCAGGGTCCGTTCCATCTGCTACAGTTGCCGCTCGGTCCGGTTGATTCCCACATCTGCGCTGAACGGCACGCGAAAGCCGCCATCCAGCCGGATGTTGCAGCCGTTCATAAAGTCATTCTCGCACAGTTGGAGCGCAAGGCTGGCAAACTCGTCGGGTCGGCCCAGGCGGCCGGTCAGCGTTTGCCGCTCAACCAGCTCGAACCGCTCGGGCGTCGCTCCGTCTAGGAACATCTCGGTCGCAATGCTGCCCGGCGCAATCGTGCACACCCGGATCTTCCAGGGAGCCAGTTCACGGGCGAGACTGAGCGCGATCCCGTCCACGCCCCCCTTGCTGGCACAATAGGATGCACCCATGATCCCATCTTGTGCAGCAATCGACGAGACATTGATGATCAGCCCCCTGACCCCGCTCTCGAGCGGCTCCACCAGGGTCAGGCGGGAGGCGACCGCCCGGTCCATGATCAGTGTCCCCAGGACGTTGACCTCCAGTTGACGGCGCATTGCCTCGAGCGGGGCTGGACCGCCATCGGGTTCGAGCAGGGTGAACAAGGTCCCAATTGCCGCCGCATTTATCATGATCCGGCAGGGTCCGTTGGCCCGCTCCGCCTCGTCCAGAGCGGCATCGACTGCATCCGGGGCGCTGATGTCGCAGCAGATGCCCAATGCGCCAATACTGTCCGCCTTGTGTTTCACGACGTCGGCGCGACGACCAAGGATAGTCACGCAGGCACCCCGCTCGCCAAGCAGTTTTGCGGCAGCAAAGCCCATTCCCGAATGGCCTCCGGTTATGACGACGCCAAGTCCTGCTATATCCATAATCCAATCCCCGCGAAATCCCGCCGCTCGGAACCAATCCGCAGCGCATCGGGGTGAAGCCCATGCCCTCGATCCAACCCGCGCAATCCGGTGAGCGGACATCGACTCTGTCGGCTCGACGGACAAATTCCAGTATTAGACTAACTGCTCATTCTAACAAGCTGAAGGGCAGATGGACGACCCAAATCGGTCGATCAAGTTATTGAAGGCAATATATAAATACTACACTAGGGTCTTCTTGTGTTCAGCCAGAGACAGTATGGTTGACCGGGTCGATCCGGAACAAGCGCGCTGCGTTCAGGCCGAGCACGTCGGCCTTGACGGCTTCGGATGTGCCCAGTCCGGCGAACAGGCTGTCCTGAATTCGGCGCGAGTTGGGCCAGGTTCCTTCAGCGTGGGGATAATCCGACCCCCACATGATGTTCTTGCCGCCGGGGCGGTCGATGGTGGTGATGCAGGTGCGCTCGTTCTGGAACGACGCAAAAACCTGATCGTTCATGATCTGGCTCGGCTTACGGGACAGTTTCGGGCGGACGAACATCTCGTGCGCGATATTCACCTCGTCGAGACGCTCGGCGAGGCCGACCAGCCAGCTTGCACCGCATTCGATGAACGCAATCCGGCTCTTCGGATTACGGTCGAGCACGCCACCGGCAACCAGATACATGGCGGTCTGAACGGCATCTGCCAGCTGAAGCCCGTAATTGATGATCGCGCCGCCTGGTCCGCGTTCGACGACCGATGTCTCGAGACCCGTGCCAGTATGCATCACCAGCACGATGCCCAACTCGCCGGCGAGGTTGAAGACTGGATCCCAACGCTCATCATTATATTTCACACCACCGATGGGCGTTGCGGCTGGAAGCATGGCGGCGTGAAAGCCCAGCGAATGAAGGTATCTAAGTTCTGCCAACGTGCTGGAGAAGTCGCGCACAGGCAAGGTGCCGCATCGCACGAACCGGTGCGTGTGGGCACCCAGGAACGCATTGTTCCAGTCATTATAGACGCGACAAGAGGCGGCTTCTGCCTCTGTGTCCCCAAGTGAGAACAACCAGAGGCCGAGGCTGGGAAAGCATATCTCCGTGTCGATCCCTTCAAGGGCCATGTCCTCAAGCCGTCCGGGGATCTCCCGGATGCCCTTGCGATCGGGAATGAGTGCTCGCTCGTCCTTCAATCCGACGCGAATGCGATGCAGCACTTTCGTGTCGGTCTTGGTGATGAGATATTCCCCCTCCTTGACGGCCCGGACGGCATGCTTCTTGAGCGAGCCGGGCAACATGTCCTGAAACAGGGTGGACGGCTCCATGACATGGCTGTCGGCGCTGAAAATGAAGTGTTTGCTCATGGGCCTTCTCCTCGTCGAGCGCGCATCTGTCCGAGCTGTCGTCTTGGCGCAAGAATCTAACCGTACGGTTAGATATATGACGTATGTCAATTCCTGCGCAAGCTCAATCCGGCAAGGCCAACATAAAACTAACCGGTTGGACATTCCGTAAAACCGGCATACGATCCCGAATCGCAGCTCGCGGATAACAGATGAGCGGGCAAGCTGCGGACATGCGATGAGCATGCGGTTCAAGATGTATCCGCTGCTTCTCCATGGCAGGAGAGGGAATATGCTAGGCGAGATCGCTTTGATTGCGAAGGCCAGCGCGGCGATGGGCGGGCTGACTGATCTGGGACCGGAAGACGGCTTTCGCGTGAGCCTGCGGGTTCTGCTGGCTGCGCTGGAAGAAGCGGGCCTGCCTGACAGCCAGCGGCAGGCGATGCTGGACAATTGGCAGAAGCGGATCGAGGTACGGATGCAACTGATGGCGGTGCGTGCCGCCGATCCGTCGATTGGCACTCAGGAAATCGAGGGCCCGATGCTTGTGACCGGGCTGCCCCGCACAGGTACCACCTCGTTGTTCGATGTCCTGGCGCAGGACCCGGCGGTACGCGCGCCGCTCACCTGGGAGACAATGACGCTCGCCGAGCCGGCAAGGCCTGGTCACTGGCACGATGATCCGCGCATTGCCCGGATCGACGATTACCTCGGCGGGCTAGGCGATCCGGTGGCCGAGGCTGGGCTGCACACCTATGGCGCGATGCTGCCGGACGAGTGCAACAACATCCTGCTCTACAATTTCTGGGGTGCGCGTTACCCGGGCGAGCCCGAGGCGCTGTGGCTCAAGGGCGCCAGCGAATGGATCCACAATTGCGTGCCGCCGCTACCGTTCCGGCTGCATCGCATGGTACTGCAGCATTTGCAGGCGCATGGACCGGGCGGGAGATGGTTGCTGAAGGAGCCATACCATATCAATGCGCTGGACCATTTCATCGCCGAATATCCGGGCGCGATGATTGTCATGACCCACCGCGATCCGGTGGATGTGTTCACCTCGCTGGCGGGCCTTTACGCGACTATCCGGGGCGAAGGTCCCGGCGATCCCGGTCGGCCGGCGACCGGGCGCTATGTGCTTGAACGCTGGAGTGCGGGACTGAAGCGTTGCATGGCTGCACGGCAGGATCCGGCACTGGATGCTCGCATCATCGACATCGGATATAGCGCTATCGTGACCGAGCCGATGGCGACAGTCGAGGCGATCTACCGCCATTTCGATCTTCCTTTGCCGGACGCGGCGCGAGCAAGAATGGAAGCGTGGCTCGCCAACCCCGCGCAGCACCGCAGCGCCACACGCTTTGCGCTTGAGGATTTCGCCCTGACGCCCGAAGATATCCTGTCGGCGATCAGCCCATACCCCGCCCGTTTCGGGCGATATTTCTAGGACATCGTGCGATGCGACTGGACATCGTCCTGCCCAATGAAGGCCCGTCTGCGCTGGAAGTTATCCGCAGCGCGCTGGCCTTCGAGGAGATGGGCTATCATGGGTTGTGGCTGACCGATCACGTGGTCTACCACCGCGAATATCCCAGTTTCTATGGTGCGACCTGGCTCGAACTGCTGGCGAGCCTGTCGCATGTCGCCGCGCTGACCAGCCGTATCCGGCTGGGGCTTGGCATCCTGGTCGTGCCCTACCGCGACGGGGTGCTGACCGCCAAGATGTTGGCAACGATCGACCAGCTGTCCGGCGGTCGCGTCGATCTTGGCATCGGCACGGGCTGGGCAGAGCCGGAATTCGCCAGCCTGGGGCGCGGCGATGTCTTTGCCCGACGCGGGGCGGTCACCAACGAGACACTGGAGGTGTTCGAGCTGTGCTGGCGTGAAACTGGCCCCCTGTCCTTCGCCGGCGAGTTCCACCGCTTTGCCGACATGGAGTTCGAACCCAAGCCAGTCCAGCGGCCCCGTATCCCCATCTGGATCGGTTCATCCGGCGTGCCCGATCCGGCGGGCTCGGTGCTGCGGCGGGTCGCCCGCTTTGCCGATGTCTGGCACCCGACCGGTTACGAGGGGCAAATCCTGACGCCCGCCGAACTGGTGGCAGGCAAAACCGTGATCGACGCGCTGGCCGGACGCGACATTCCCTTCAGTGTCCGGTTGCACGATGTCGGACACTGGCCGTTGTCGCAATTGCTGGACCTGCTCGGCAGCTATTCCGACGCCGGTTGCATAGAGGTTGCCGTTGATCTCGGGCCGATGAGCGCGGGCGCCCTGCGCGACCGCGCTGAAGAACTGATCGTCGCCGCACGAAATGAAGACATCTGCGCCAAGGGATTATGAGCAAGATGACTGACTTTTTTTGGCAGACCGCCGCTCTGGAAGTCCCCATTGCGCCTGACGTGCCGATTGTCGATCCGCACCAGCATTTCTGGAAAGGCACCGAGGCCGCAGACATGTTCGGGAATTTCGAGCCCTCTGACATGCTGGAGCAGATCAACCAGAGCGGACACAATATTGTTGCAACCGTCTATATCGAGTGCGGCCAGCATTATCTTCCGGGTGGCCTCGAGGCGCTGCGCTGCGTGGGCGAGACCGCATTTGTCGAGACGGTGGGCGCCACTCACGCTGCGAAGGGCCTGTCCGCAGCGATTATGGGGCATGCCGATCTAATGCTGGGCAATGGCGCGGAAGCCGTGCTGCGTGCGCATATGGCCGCATCGCCCACCCGCTTCCGTGGTATTCGCGATATACTCACCGCTGATCCGGACCTGCCCTGGGACCTGCCCTATGGAGAACACAAGGCGCAGGATGCGAACTTTCGCGCGGGCTTTGCCGTGCTTGCCCGACTTGGCCTCAGCTACGAGGCGTGGTGCGTCCATCCACAGTTGTTCGAGTTGGCCGAACTGGCCGACGCATTTCCCGAGGTGCCGATCGTGCTCAATCATTTGGGCACGCCGATATGTGTTGGGCGCTATGCCGGTCGGCAGGCAGATGTATTCAAGGAATGGCAGGACGGGATTGATCGCCTCGCACAATGTGCAAATGTCTGGATCAAATTGGGTGGCCTGGGCATGGCGCTGACCGGCCTAGGTCTGCATGGCAGGCTTGCCGCGCCCGGATCGATCGAGATTGCCGAAACCTATCACCCATTCGTCGATCATGCAGTTGCCGCTTTTGGAGCGAGCCGCAGCATGTTCGAAAGCAATTTCCCGGTTGATGGCGGTGCCAGCGGCTATGGCGCATTGTGGAACGCCTTCAAGTTGCTCGCTGCCGATTATGGCGCTGCGGAACAAGCGGACTTGCTGTGCGGCACAGCAAGCCGCTTCTATGGCTTGACCGCGGGGGAGGGGGCAGGTCAATGACCTTTCAGCTCAATGGCGGGCTTGATCCCGCAGCCGACTATCCGATCCTCGACCCGCTGGCGGACCTGACATCTGGCGAGAACCATGCCTTCTGGTTTTTCGACGACCGGGGCAAGTACGCCCTGCTCAATTGTCACATCCAGGGCGGCGGCACGGTGCCTCCGGGACGCGTGGTTTCGGGTGACTACCAGGCCTTCCCCGACTGGGAAACGCGCCGGATCATCTTCCCGGTGGCGGGTCCCGATGGCGCGCTTCATGTCGATTTCGCGGTAGAACGTGGGGGCAAGGTCGATGGCTACGAGCTGGGCGGCTGGAGCTTCCGTTGCGAGCAACCTTTTCGCCGCTGGACCGGGCGCTATCGTGGCGCGCCGCGTCTGACCAGCACGGCAGAGACCTGCGCGGGAATTATCCCGATCGACGGACCGCGTCGAGGGCTCGAAATTGACCTTACCATGGAGATGGCGCTGCCCGTCTGGATGCGCGGCGATTTTGCGGAGGACCTGCCGGGCCGGGAGCGCGCGATGCTGGCGACCGGACTGCCCCGCTACGAGCAGGTCTACCGGGTGATGGGCGAAGTGCGGGTGGAAGGTGAACCCGCCTATCCTTTCACCGGCACCGGGGTGCGCACTCATCGCTATGGCCGCAGGGTGGCGACCGGTGACTGGTTCCACGGCAGTTCCTGGCTGTCTGCGCTGTTTCCAAGCGGGCGGGCTTTCGGCTCCGTCCAATACCTCGGCAATTCGGGGGAGGCTGTCTATAGCGACGCGGCGGTCACCGATGTGCGCGGTCTGCCGGTGCAGGCGAGGGTCACCGCCACCCCATGGCTCACCCGGTATGACTGCGTCGGCCAGCGGGTGGAGTGGTGCTACGAGCAGGACGGCAAGCCCGGCGTGATCCGGGGAGAAATTGTGGCGGCTGCGTACAACTACGGGTTCGGTCTCGATCGGACGCCTGGCATCGTGAACTGGTGCCACACCATGACCCGCTTCGAATGGGACGGCGAGGAGACCTATGGCATGATGGAACTGGGAATGATAACTGACCGGTTGATTGACTAGACCACCTATTGTCTCACTGGATGGTGCAAGTTCTGGCGATCAAGTGGAGAGCAGCATGAGCGGAGAGGTCGACGGCACCGGGCAGGAGCGATATACCGTGCCAAGCCACGTGCCGCTCGAACTGGTCCACCCCTTCGATTTCGTCCACGCGCCGGGGATCGAGCAGCAGCCATTCGCAACGGTCGAGCAATATCGCCACTGCGGTCGAGTGTTCTGGAATCCGATCAACCCGTTCTTCGGCGGTGCCTGGGTGCTGACTCGTGCTGAGGATCTGCGCTACGTTCTGAGCAATCCGAAGCTCTTCAGCAATGTCGGCGAGGCGGAACACTCCCGATCGGAAGATGCCGAAGTCGAATTGATCCCGCTCGAATATGACCCGCCCGAACACACCCGTATCCGCCATTTGCTCAACCCGATCCTGTCGCCGCCGGCGGTTCACAAGCTGGGCGAAGGGATCAGGGCGCATGCGTCGGCACTGATTGATGTGTTGGTCCCGCAGGGGAAGTGCGAATTCGTCGACAGCTTTGCTGTGCCACTTCCGGTCAGCGTGTTCCTCCAGTTGATGGGCTTGCCGCAAGGGGATGCGCCGATGGCGCTGGGCTGGAAAAGTGCGATCTTGCATGTCGGCGAACATGTCACGGACAATGCCGTGGCTGATGCCGCATCACATGCGGTCATCGCTTACCTCGACGGGCACGCTGCTGCCCGGCGCGCCAACCCGCGCGAGGATTTCATCAGCCATGTTGCCAATGCGCAGGTTGCCGGCCAGCGCCTGCAAGACCGGGAAGTGCGTGGGATACTCTACCTCATGTTGCTGGCCGGGCTCGACACCGTCACGGCGACGCTGGGCTGGTTCTTTCATCATCTCGCGGCCCATCCCGATCAACAGGCGCAACTGCGGGCTGATCCCTCGCTTGTGCCGCAGGCGGTGGAGGAGATGATGCGGCTTTATTCGATCACTGTGGCGCATCGCAAATGCCTGCAGGATGTCGAAGTGGCAGGCGTCGCCATGAAGAAGGGAGACTGGATTTCCATCTGCGCCCCCTTCGGTAGCATGGATCCGGAAGAGTTTCCCGATCCAGATCGTTACAACCTCGCCCGCGGGCTTGTCCGCCATTTTGGTTTCGGCTTCGGGCCGCATATCTGCGCTGGCGCCCATCTGGCGCGGCTTGAACTGACCATCGCGCTTGAGGAATGGCTCGCCCGCGTGCCCCCGTGGCGCTTCGCGCGCGGGCCAGAAATGAATGCCTATACCGGCACCAGTTTTGGTCTGCACAACCTCCATCTCGCCTGGGACGCTTGATCACGCCCGATCATGATGTCCTGTATTTCCAAGGAGTTTTTCCATGAGCCTCGACCTGATTTCCCGCCCCGATCGCTTCTTCATTGGCGGTGACTGGGTCGCACCGTCCACCGGCTCGCGCATCGACGTGATCAATCCATCGACTGAAGAGGTCTTTGTTAGCGTGGCCGAGGCGCAGGCCGTCGACATGGAACGGGCCATCGCTGCCGCCCGCGAGGCTTTCGACCGTGGCCCGTGGCGCAAGATGAGCCATGCCGAGCGGGGCGGCTATGTCCGCGCGCTGGGCAAGGCAATTGAGCAGCGGGCGGAGGATTTCGCGCGAATCTGGACCAGCCAGATCGGAGTGACACTGGAGATCGCGCGCGGCTCGATAGCGCTGCCGGTCTATGCCTTTGAGCAGAATGCACAGATCGCCGAAACTTTTCCTTTCGAGGAGCGCCACGAGCCGAAATGGAGCGAAGGCGTTGGCCTGCTCGTACGAGAGCCGGTGGGCGTCGTTGGCGCGATCATTCCCTGGAATGCGCCGCTGGTGATGATCGGTTACAAGCTTGCGCCTGCGCTGGTCGCGGGCTGTACGGTGGTGGTCAAGTCCTCGCCCGAAGCACCGGGCGAAGCACTCCTGGTTGCCGAAATCGCTGCCGGACTTGGCTTCCCGCCAGGGGTGATCAATGTTGTCACGGCAGACCGCGAGGTCTCCGAAATGCTGGTGCGCGATCCGCGCGTGGATAAGATCAGCTTCACCGGATCGAGCCTTGCCGGTAAGCGCATCGCCTCGCTCTGCGGAGAGCGTATCGCGCGCTTCACGCTGGAACTGGGCGGCAAGTCGGCAGGCATCCTGCTCGATGATTATGACGTGGAAAACGTCGCGGAGACGCTTGGTATCCAGGCCACGGCGCTCTCCGGTCAGGTGTGCTGCTCGATCACGCGCCTTATCTGCACCCGGAAGCGGCATGATGATCTCGTCGGTGCACTGGCTGCTCGCTTCAAGCAGATCCGTGTTGGCGATCCCTTCGCCAGCAACACCGACATGGGGCCACTGGCCATGCGCCGCCAGCGCGAACGGGTCGAGGAACTGATCGCCGCAGGCAAGGCGGAAGGCGCGACGCTTGCCACCGGCGGCGCGCGACCGGCGGCGCTCAATCGCGGCTTTTACATCGAACCGACCGTATTCGGCAACGTCGCCAACAGCTCGACCATCGCCCAGCAAGAAATCTTCGGGCCGGTAATCAGCGTCATCCCCGCCGACAGCGAAGACCAGGCGATCGATATTGCCAACGACACCGTCTACGGCCTTAACAACACCGTCTATACCAACGATCCCGATCGCGCCTATCGCTTTGCCCGGGAATTGCGCTCAGGCACCGTGGGTCAGAATTCAGACCGTTCGGATGCGACGATCGCCTTTGGCGGTTTCAAGCAGTCGGGCATCGGTCGCGAGGGAGGGGTTGAGGGGCTGCACGAGTTCCTCGAGACCAAGACTATCGTACTCGACAGTGCACCGTCCCATCTGCGATCCGCCTGACCGGTGGTTCTACTCCGGCCTGGCCGTGCCATCGGCGCACAGTCCGGAGATGAATAGGTTGGAGACGGCATCGACCATTTCCTCCTCGCTGACCAATTCGGTCAGACGGATCGGGGCAAGGTTCCAGCCTGCGAACAGCTGACCGAGCAGGCGCACGTCGCCCTTGCGGAAAAGGCCTTGGGCGATGCCCCGTTCGATCACATTATAGACAATCTTCATGTAATCGCGCTGCATCCGGTGGATCTTGTCATATTGCGCGCGGGACAGGGTTTCGGTCAGATAGGGCAACTCCTGCGAGAAGATGCGGTTCTCGTGGATGTGCCGATAAAAATTGCCGATGCCGAACTGGATCAGGTAGCGCAGCGCCAGCCGGGGTTCCAAGTCGAGTGCGGGTTTCGACACTTCGAGCAGGTCATTGGCGGATTCCTCGATCAGGGTGAAGAGAATTTCACGCTTGTTTTCAAAGTAGTAATATATGCTCGCTTTGTTCATCTGTGTGACTTCGGCCAGCATGTCGACCGTGGTCGAGGCATAGCCAAGTTCGGAAAACAGGCGGGCGGCATGGTACAGGATACGGGTGCACTGACGCTCCTTGCGTTCGCTCCCGCCGCGTGGAGGTACCCGGTCGACCAAGGTCGCCTTGCGGCCAAAGGCTTTTGGCATCCAATTAACCCTTTCCACCCGAGCGAAACTAGATCTTATGTGTAACGCCACGGATGCTGAAAATTGCACGGCGGCGCCGCCTGTCGCAAGCCACGGCTCATTATTGGCTGCTGGAAATGCGTGCAAGCTTTCCCTTGCGCAAGAGGGCGCTAAAAATTTTTACTAACCGTTCAGATAAAGGATTGCCATCTAACTCCTGACCGTTTAGTTAAATTCGAAGAGTAGACCCAAACTACCTTTTTGAGAGGGGAGATCACCATGGCCCTGCAGGGGAAAAATCGCTTAATCATTTCCACGGCAATTCTGGCTTTGGCTGCCGCTGATGCGACCGCTGCATTTGCACAGGACGGAAAGAGCGAGCAGGCGGCGAGCAGTCCGGAAATCGTCGTGACGGCGACGCGCCGTGAACAGCGCCTCCAGGATGTTCCCATCGCGGTGACTGCACTTGGCGGCGAAGCGCTGCAGAATGCGGGCATCGAATCGACCTCTGACCTGCCGATGAAGGTTCCGAACCTCACCATTAGCAACCAGGTTTCGGCTTTCGTGGTTTTTCTTCGCGGCATCGGCCAGCTGGCAACCAACCCAGGGCAGGAGCCTTCGGTCGCAACCTATGTCGATGGCGTTTATCAGCCGAGCGCTTACAGCTCGCTGCTCACGCTGGCAAATGTGCAGCGCGTTGAAGTCATTAAGGGGCCGCAGGGCACCCTGTTCGGTCGCAATGCGACGGGCGGCCTGATCAACGTCGTAACAAAGGATCCGACCCAGGAACTCACTGGGGAGATGAAGGCTTCGTACGGCAACTTCGGCACTATGAAGGGCGCTGCCTATATCGCCGGCGGCCTTTCTGAAGGCGTGGCGATGGATGTCTCGGCCTATTTTTCGGACGAAGACCACGCCAAGGGCCGCAACGTCTTCACCGGCAGGCGATTCGCGGGTGCCGAGGTCTTTGACATCCGCAGCAAGCTGGTGGCCAATCTGGGCGATACCACCAAGGTGACGCTGGCTGGCAACTACACCAAGAGCTCCAGCTCGGTGGGCAATAACCTTGCAGTCCTCGGGCCGTCGATCGGTTTGGATGGCGTGGGTCAACTGCCCGGCTTCTATGATATCAGCGCCGACGTCGAGCCCTACAATAAGCAGAAGTATTGGCAGATCAGCGGTCGGCTTGATCAGGATTTGGGTGCTTTCAATCTTGTCAGTATCACTGCCTTTTCAAAGGTTTCAGCCGTTGAGGCAGAAGATGCTGACGTCAGCCCGATCCCGATCCTGGGCTTTTTCGGCTCGCAGAAGGGCAAGGTCTTCAGCCAGGAACTTCAGCTGGTTTCCAAGCCTGACAGCGCGATCGACTGGATTGTCGGTGCCTATTACTTCAATCAGAAGGCGGTAGGTGCGCCGGGCGGTATCGCGTTGCGGGGCTTTGCCTTTGGCAATTCATTCGACGATGGTATCAATGGTCGTTCGCGTCTGAAGACAAAGTCATTTGCTGGCTTTGCCGAAGTGACCGTCCCGGTCACCGACAAGTTCAAGCTGACGGCGGGTGGTCGCTACACTTCCGACAAGAAGTCGCTGCATTCCGAACTCGATGTCGTCAGCGACGGTGCTGTGGTGGCCACGGTCCCGGGGGCCTTCGGTGTGAATGGCGAGACGAGCAAGACCTTCAAGAAGTTCACCTATCGTGGCATCGCCTCCTATGATTTCACAGATGATGTCATGGGGTATGTGTCCTATTCGCGCGGCTTCAAGAGTGGCGGCTACGACACCGCGATCGCGAACGGCATCGCCTTCCGTCCGGAAGTCATTGATTCAATCGAAGCGGGCCTTAAATCGCAGTTCTTGGATCGCCGACTGACGTTGAATGCCGCCGTGTTCAACTATGATTACAAGGACATTCAGCTTCCTGCACTGCTGCCGGGGACTGGCATTCAGACGACGATAAACGCGTCCAACGCCAAGATAACTGGCTTCGAACTGGACGGCAACTTCATGGTGACGGAAAACGTCAACATTGTCTTCGGCCTTGGCTATCTTGACAGCAAGTACAAGAACTTTCCGGGCAGCCCCTGCACAACCCTGTTGCCGAACGGCTCGGTCATACCGACGCCTGCAGGCCCGGGCGGGATCAACGGCATCTGCGACCTCAGTGGCAACCGCCTGATTCGTACTCCGAAGTTCACCTACAACATCGGGGCAAATGCCAAGATTCCGGTTGGCGGCGGCAATGTCTCAATGTCGGCCAACTATGCCTATCAGGCGAAGATATTCTTCGATGTGACCAATCGCTTGCCGCAGAAGGCCTATGGCCTCCTCAATGGGTCGATTGGCTGGAGCAATGCCGACGATACCCTTGGTGTCCGTCTTTATGGCGAAAACCTGACCAACAAGAAGTACACTGCCGCCCAGTATGTCCAGGCAGGTTTCCCGGACCGCTACCAGGCAGGCCAGCCGCGGCGCTACGGCGTCGAGTTGAGCTTCAAGTTCGGGGCTCGCTAACTTGCTAGAGTATTGCGAGCAGCGATCATGGTGAAATGGATCGGGGGCCGGAGCAATCCGGCCCCTTTTTCGTTACATGTGAGTGGAGCCGTGCATTAAGGCATGGCGCAGAGGGTTAAGCCAATGAAAGGTGATACGGACAATCTCCAGGGCAAGGTCGCCCTTGTGACAGGCGGCACCGCTGGCCTTGGATTGGCGGCTGCCCTCACGCTAGCTAGGCGGGGTGTGTCAATCTCCCTTTGTGGGCGCAGTTCCGACAAGGGCGCGCAGGCCCTCGCGCAGATCGAAGCGCTGGGCGCGCAGGCGTTGTTCGTTGTGGCCGATGTGCTCGAATATACGGACATGGAACGGTTGGTGGCCGATACGGTCGCCCGGTTTGGGCAGATCGACATGCTTGTGGCCAGCGGTGGCGGCAGCCGCTATCCCGATACTGCCGACCCGCGAAAGGCAATCGCCTATTTTGAACAGATTGTTCCCACCGATGTGACGGATCTTATTGCCGAGGCAGCACTGGCCAAGCTTAATCCGGCGCGCGCCGTGGTCGATCAGATGATCGCGCGGGGAAGCGGCAGCATCACCTTCATCACCTCTGAAGGCGGGCGGGTGCCGACGCCGACGCAAACCGCCATCGCCTTCTATGCTGGCGGGTTGATCGCCATGACCCGCGTTATGGCCAAGGAACTGTCGCGCCATCGCATTCGCGTCAACTGTGTGGCGGTGAGCGTGGTCGAGGATACACCGTCCTTCGCTTTCCTGTTGGGCGACAATCCGGAACAGGCAAAAGTCTATGACCGGCTTCGTGCAAAGGCGCCTTTTGGTCTCGCCAAGCCGGACGACATTGCCGAGGTTGTGGCCTTTCTAGCGTCTGATGCGGCCCGCTTTGTCACGGGGGCAACTGTAAGCCCGACCGGCGGTTTGACCTTCAGCTAAGCTTGCAAGTCTGCGAACTTTTGTAAAGTGGAGGATTGCCGATGACCATGCAGGGCTCGATCGAGGCGCTGATCGCCAAGGACGCGATCCGCGAGGTGCTGTACCTTTATTGCCACGGCAGCGATCGTATGGATCAAGCGCTGGTGGAATCCCTGTTCCATCCCGATGCGGTGCTCGATTACGGATCGTTCCAGGGCGGGCCGCAAGATCTAACGGCCTTTTCGAAGGAATTTCTCCCGCGTTACGAAGGCACCTATCACAGCCTGTCCAACATCATGATCCGCCTGGATGGCACCAGCGCCACAGTGGTGAGCTACATCACCGCGATTCACTCACGCAGCAAGAGCAGCAAGGGCGCCAAGGATGTGATCCTCTATGCGCGCTATATCGACCGGTTCGAACAGCGTGAGGGGGAGTGGAAGATTGCGCGGCGCGACGTGGCGATGGACTGGACGCTGAAACTGCCGAGCGATTTTGCCTGGCCGGAGGGGTTCGATGGCTATGTTGGCCGGCGCGATGCCGATGATCCAGCTGCTCTCGCGCTCGCGGCAGCTTCCGTCCGGTCATGAAGTATCGCCCGCTTGGCCGAACCGGGCTGCATGTTTCCTGCCTTGGCTTCGGCGCACAGAATTTCGGCGGTGCGGATCATCCTCTTTATGGCAAACTGGGCGCGATCGATGCGCGCACAGCGGATCGGATCCTGGGAAGGCTGATCGATGCCGGGGTCAATCTTATCGATACAGCCGACAGCTATGGCGATGGCGCGGCGGAGAGCATGTTGGGCGACGCGCTTCGGGGCCGCCGTCATGCCATGCTGCTATCGACCAAAGTTGGCAACCGTACGGGGTTAGGTGCCAATGATGCTGGCCTGTCGCGACCGCACATTATGCGCTCGGTCGAGGCGAGTCTCGGCAGGCTCGGCACCGACCACATCGACATTTATTTTCTGCACAATTTCGATCCGGTCGCGGATCTTGAAGGCGTGCTGCGCAGTTGCGACGATCTGGTGCGACAGGGCAAGGTGCGCCATGTCGGCTGCTCGAATTTCGCGGCCTACCAGATCGAGCGGGCATGCGGCATCGCCGCCTTGCGACAGATCGAGCCTTTGGCATGTATCCAGGCCTATTATTCGCTGCTCGGCCGGGACATTGAACGCGAGGTCGCCCCGTTGGCGGTTGACCGCAGCTTGCCGGTGATCGCCTGGGGCGCGCTTGCCGGCGGATTTCTTTCGGGCAAATTCAGCCCGACGGGCGCCTCTGCCGGGGATGATGCGCGACGGCGGCATTTCGATTTTCCGCCGATCGATGTCGAGCGTGGCCATGCGATAGTGGCCATTGCCGCGCAGATCGCGCGCCGCCTTGAAGCGACGGTCGCGCAGGTGGCGCTGGCCTGGCAGTTTTCCCGCCCATTCATCGCCAGCAGTTTATTCGGCGCGAGAGACGAGGCGCAGTTGGAGGACAACCTCAAGGCCGCGACGCTCGAGTTGACCGCCCCGGATATCTGCGCGCTTGATGAAGCAAGCGAGCTCACGCCAGAATATCCGCAATGGATTTTTGATCGCCCGATGGCCCGGATGCCGGGCGAAAGCAGGAACTGGGCGAGCGCCATGGGCACAGACAAGGACGAGGCATGACTACAGCAACGCTTGATTTCGGACTGATGCTGCCGACCCATGCCCCACGCGGACAGCCGTTCGATCCCTCGCTGGTGGGCACAACCGCAAGCTGGGCGGAAGAGGCCGGCTTTTCCTCGGTCTGGGTGGGCGATCATATCGTCCATCCGTGGCAATTTCTCGAATCCCTGACTTGTCTCGCCTTTGTTGCCGCGCGGACCGAGCGGGTGCGTATCGGCACCAGCGTGCTTCTCGCGCCGATGCGGCAGGTTTCGGTGATGGCGGCGCAACTGGCGACGCTCGCCACGCTGTCGGGCGGGCGGTTCGCACTGGGCCTTGGCGTGGGTGGCGAATGGCCGCGTGAATGGCAGGCGGCCGGCATCCCGATCAAGGAGCGCGGCGCACGCATGGACGAGGCCATTGCTCTGCTCCGGCGGTTGTTCGCTGGCGAGACGGTGGACAGCGAAGGGCGCTTCACCAGCTTCGATCAGGTCAGCGTCAGCCCCGTGCCACCCCCGATCCCGATGTTGCTGGCCGGCCGCGCACCGGCTGCGCTGGAACGGGTCGGACGGGAAGCCGGTGGCTGGCTGGCCTTTTTCGTCACGCCGGGTGGTTTCCAGAGGGACAGCGCCACCATCGATGAGGCACGGGCGCGGGCTGGACGCAGTGCCCTTCCGTTCGAGCGGGGCATCCTGCTCAACTTTCAGATCGGTGACGATGACGAGCAGGCGATGGATCGCGCGCTCGAACTCAACCTCGGATTTGCCAATGAACTGACGCTGGCGGGCAATCCGGAGCAGCTCAAGCGTTTCGCGCTGGCAGGCAGGCCGGAGACAGTGATTGCCCGTTTGAGGGAGTATATCGCGGCTGGTTGCACCACGTTCGTGGTGTCGCCGATGGAAAAGGATAATGACACCTATCAGGCACAGGCGCGCCGCTTCGCGGACGAAGTGCTGCCTGCGCTGACTGCCGGTTAGAGCATCAGGCGGGCCATTCGAGCGGGAGAGTGTCGAAGCCAAAGGTGTGACCGCCATGCGTAACGGCCTGTGATCCTGCCTTGATCCTGAACTGCGGGACCCGTGCGAGGAATTCGCGCAGCGAAACGTCGAGCTCGCGCCGTGCGAGGTGCGATCCCATGCAGAAATGCGGACCGAAGGCGAAGGCGAAATGGCGGATGTTCTGCCGTTCGAACTGGACGGCGAGCGGATCCTCAAACTCGGCCGGATCGGTGCTGCCCATAGACTGCATCACGGTGATCCAGTCGCCCTCTTTCATAGCCACACCAGCCACCTCGACGTCGCGGGTGCAGCGGCGATGGCCAACCACGATTGAATAGCGCCGCAGCAATTCCTCAATTGCCTTGGGGATCAGGTCAGGGTCTTCGCGCAGCTGGCGCTGATGGTCCTGGTGGGTTGCGAGGTGGTAGAAGAACCAGCCAAGCGTGGCCGTCACAGTATCCAGCCCCGCCAGGAACAGCATATAGAGCGTTCCGAGCACTTCCTTGTCGGAAAGAGGTTCGCCATCGATCTTTCCATTAGCAACGTAGCTGGCGATATCCTGACGAGGATTGGCTCGGCGTTCGGCGGCCAGACCGGTGAGATAGGCAGCGACCTTTTCCGCCGCAGCCTGCATCGCCAGATTGTCATCGGCAGTGCCGCCGGTCTGCACCAGCGCGACCACCCAACCGAGGAAGGTCTCGGTTTCCGATTCGGGCAGGCCCATAAGCTGCATGAAGATGCTGACGGGGAAGGGCAGGGCGAAGTCCTTCATGAAATCGCATTCGCCCTTGTCGGCAACGGCGTCGATCAGTTCGACCGCCTTCTGGGTGACGCCGTGTGTCATGTTGGAGACAATGGCCGGCGTGATCAGAGGATTGAGCAATTGTCGGAACTTGCCGTGGCGCGGCGGATCCAGTTCCAGCGGAATCAACTCGAGCGTGTCGCCCTGAGTCATGAAACCCGCATCGCCCTTGCTGCAGAACAGTTCGGGATTGGACAGGACGTAGCGCAGGTCGCGCGCTTCGGTCAGAACCCAACTGCCCTTGAACAGTGGATTGGCAGGGTTCCAGAACACCCGGCCGTATCCGCGCATTTTTTGGGTAGCATCGAATGGGGAATGCCGGATGTCGGCATCGGCGAACAGATCGAAAGGATGGATCATGTCGCGTGGGACATGATCCGGTATGAAGAACTTCGATTCGTCCCGCTCTGCAACCATGTTCATTATCGGCATCCTCGAAATTTGTTTCAAACAGCGCCCCCCAAAGCATGGGGGCTTGCCCGCGCCGGCTTCCAACCGTTCGATCACACTTAACTTTACGGTTAGTTGGCATGCCTCGTCAAATCCAATCGTGGCGTTGGATGACCGATTTCGCCTGGTTGCGGGGCAGGACAGATTTGTTGTATGAACGGTTGGTAAAATTCGATTTCGGGTCTGGTCATCCCCACCCCGGCAATCGAAAACGGGAGACGAGCCATTACCGTCACACGTCAGGCCTCAATAGCCCCGCGCCGGGTATTGCTCGCTGCCCTGTTGCTGCCGCTTGCAATTCAGGCGGGGTGCGCATCGCGGAGTGACGGCGGGGATCAGGGGCAGTTGCTCGATACCGCCAGCGGCGCTGACTGGCCTGGGGCGGGACGCAGTTTTGGTGAACAGCATTTCAGTCCGCTGGACCAGCTCAATAGCGATACAATCGGCAGGCTTGGCCTTGCCTGGTCGTTTGACTTGCCGATCGGTAATTCGGTGTCCCAGCCGATCGCCGTGGGTGGGGTAGTCTATACTGCCACCGGCTACAGCGTCGTAAGGGCAATCAATGCTACCGATGGCAAGTTGCTTTGGCAATTCGATCCCGGAGTTGCGCAAGTGGCTGGCGCAAAGATGCGCAACGCCTGGGGCATTCGCGGCCTGGCTTGGTGGAATGGCAAACTCTATGTCGGCACGCAGGACGGCCGCCTGATCGCGATCGACGCGAAAACAGGCAAGCAGGAATGGAGCGTGCAGACTTTGCCGGCAGACAGCGTTGGCAGCATCACAGGTGCGCCGCGCGTGTTCGACGGCAAGGTCATCATCGGCCATGGTGGCGCGGACTTCGGCAATGTCAGGGGGGCGGTCTCCACCTATGATGCGGCGACGGGCAAGTTGCTGTGGCGCTTCTACACCGTGCCGGGAAAGCCCGGAACTAAGGATGGGGCGGCTTCCGATCCGCAGATGGCGATGGCAGCGAAGACCTGGTCCGGCGAATGGTGGAAGTTCGGCGGCGGGGGCACGGCGTGGAACGCCTTTACCTATGATGCGGAAACAAGGACGGTGTTCGTCGGCACCGGCAACGGATCGCCCTGGAACATCCGTGTGCGCAGCCCCGGGGGTGGGGACAATTTGTTCCTCTGTTCGATCCTCGCGCTAGATGCGGATACGGGCAAGTACAAATGGCATTACCAGTTCAACCCGGGCGAGACTTGGGATTACAACGCAGTAATGGACATGCCGCTGGCGACGCTGACGATCAATGGCAAGCCGCGCAAGGTCGTCATGACCGCTCCAAAGAACGGCTTTTTCTACGTGCTTGACCGGTTGAACGGAAAGCTGATTTCGGCAGAACCCTATGCGAAGGTGAACTGGGCGACGAAGATCGATCTCGCCACCGGCCGCCCGGTCGAAATGCCTGCCGCGCGCTATCCTGACGGTCATGAATTCGAGATATGGCCGAGTTCGGCTGGCGGTCACAACTGGCTGCCAATGTCGTTCAGCCCGAAGACCGGTTTGGCCTATATCCCCACGCTGGAATTCGGCGCGACTTACAATGACAAAGGCATCGACCTCAAGAACTGGAAATACCGACCCGGCAGCATTGCGGACCATGCCGTCAATCTGGGTTTCGCCAACGGCACCGGCGCAGAAGGCCATGCCTATCTGCAAGCCTGGGATCCTGTCGAGCAGAAGCAGGTGTGGAAGGTGCCCACATTCGGGCGGTGGAGCGGCGGCACGTTGGTATCGGGCGGAAATCTCGTGTTTCAGGGCCAGGCTAATGGCACTTTCAGCGCTTATGACGCGACATCGGGCAAGATGGTGTGGTCCTTCGACACGCAAGCCGCGGCGATTGCTCCTCCGATCACTTACCTCGCCAAAGGCAAGCAATATGTCACGATACTCACCGGCATGGGCGCGAGCTTTGCCCTGCTCGATGCTGCGCCGCGCCGCTTGCCATGGCAGGCCCGAACGCAGGCGCGCCGGGTTCTGACTTTTGTTCTGGACGGTAAGGCCAAACTGCCCAAGCCGATCCCGCAGGAAATGGTCAAGGCGCCGCTGGACCCGGGCTTCATCCCGGATCAGGCGAAATTCATGGCGGGCATCGTCGCCTATCATCAGCATTGCGTGATCTGTCACGGGGTCAACGCTGTCGCAGGCGGGGTCGGGCCGGATCTGCGCGGCTCGCCGGTGCTTCCTTCGGCTGATGCCTTCTACACGATCGTCCATGATGGCGTTTTGAAGGAAAATGGCATGCCGCAATTCTCGCAACTGAGCCGCGAGGAGATCGATACGATCCGCCATTATCTGCGCAGTCGCGCGCGTGAACTCGCTCAGGGAAAATAGGGCGCCTTGATCGTGAGATGATCAAAACGCCTGCTCGGTGATCCCCGCCTACGGGACATTTCAAGACTTCACCGGGCGTCGATCAAATGTCCTTCACTGCCAGACTCGGAGACCATCATGACTGCCGCCACCGACCACGCCGATTTCGCGCGCGCCAAGGCCCGGGAAATTCCGGGCTTCCCTGCCGACCTCGCGCCGCTGCCGATAGAATCGCTGGCGGTGGTCGGATCGGGCACGATGGGGGCAGGAATCGCGATTGCGGCGCTGGCTGCCGGATTGCCGGTGATCCTGCTCGATGCCAAGCCGGACATGCTGGAAAAGGCACATGCGCGCATCGGCAAGACTGTGGCAGGCGATGTCGCCAAGGGGCGGTTGACGCCGCAACAGGCGGAGGAACGGTTGTCGCGGCTGACGCTGGCATCCGACCTTGCCGCCGCCGCCGATGTCGATCTGGTGATCGAGGCGGTGTTCGAGGATATCGCGGTCAAGGGGCAGGTGTTCACCGAGCTGGACCGCATCTGCAAGCCCGGCGCGGTGCTGGCGTCCAATACCTCGACGCTGGACGTCAACCGGATCGCCGCCTTCACCTCGCGCCCCGAACAGGTGGTCGGCCTGCACTTCTTTAGCCCGGCCAACATCATGAAGTTGCTAGAGATCGTTCGTGCCGACAAGACCTCGGACCGGGTGCTGGTGACGGCGGTCGAGCTCGCCAGGCGCCTGCGCAAGACCGGAGTGGTGGCGGGGGTGTGCGATGGGTTCATCGGCAACCGAATCTTCGAGGAATATCTGCGACAGGCCTATTTCCTGCTGGAAGAAGGCGCCCTGCCTGACCAGGTCGACAGCGCGATGGAGCGATGGGGCTTTGCCATGGGGCCGCTGCGGGTGATGGACCTTGTCGGTCAGGACATCGGCTGGAGCATCCGCAAGCGCCGCGCGGTGGAGCAACCCGACCGGCCCTATTCGCGCGTCGCCGACATGATCTGCGAGATGGGCCGCTTCGGCCAGAAGACCGGCTCGGGCTATTACCGATACGCCGATGGCCGCACCGCCGAACCCGATCCGGAGATCGACGCGCTGATCCTGGCCGAATCAGCCCGGCTGGGCATCACGCGCCGCGAGATTTCCGACGAAGAGATTGTTGATCGCTGCGTGCTGGCGATGGTCAATGAAGGAGCGCAGATCCTCGAAGAAGGTATCGCCTATCGCCCGTCGGACATCGATGCCGTCTATCTCGATGGCTATGGCTTTCCTGCGGAACGCGGGGGGCCGATGTACGAGGCAGATCAGCGAGGCCTTGGTGCCGTGTTTGCGCGGGTCCGTGGCTTCAACAATGGCTATCAGGGCTGGGCCTTCGAACCCGCGCCGCTGCTGATCCGGCTGGCTGAGCAAGGCGGCAGTTTCGGCGCGCTGAACACGTAAGTCCGACACTGTCGGCATCATGACATTGAAGAAGGAAGAAGCATGAGCATAGATCTCACTGGCCGCGTCGCCATTGTCACTGGTGCAGGCGGTGGGCTGGGCCGCTGTCATGCGCTGGCGCTTGCCCGGCGCGGGGCGATGGTGGTGGTCAATGATCTGGGGGGCGCGCGGGACGGTACCGGCGGATCGGCGACGGCGGCAGAACTGGTCGTGGAGGAGATCCGCGCGATGGGCGGGGATGCGCTGGCAAACGTCGCGTCGGTGACAGATATGGCCGAGGTCGAAGCGATGGTGGCCGAAGCCATCGGGCGCTGGGGTCGGATCGACATCCTCGTCAACAACGCCGGCATCCTGCGCGACAAAACCTTCGCCAAGCTCGACCTCGCCGATTTCCGCGCGGTGCTCGACGTTCACCTGATGGGCTCGGTGCATTGTACCAAGGCGGTGTGGAACCTGATGCGCGAGCAGAATTATGGCCGCGTGATCTACACCTCCTCGTCCACCGGCCTGTTCGGCAATTTCGGCCAATCGGCCTATGGAGCGGCCAAGCTAGCGTTGGTCGGCCTGATGAACACGCTGCGCGAGGAAGGGCGGCGCAACAATATCCGCGTAAATTGCATCTCCCCCAATGCGGCCACCCGCATGACCGGCGACGTTCTGGACGAGGAAATCCTTGAAGCGCTTGATCCCTCCAAGGTTTCGCTCGCAGTCGTGGCACTTGCGGCGGAAGACGCGCCAGACGGCGTGATCCTGGGCGCGGGCGCGGGCAGCTTCGAGCGGTCATATATTACGCTTACCCGCGGCCTTGTTCTGGGCGCGAGCGAGGATGTGCCTGGACAGATTATCGATCGTTGGGACGAGATTTCTGACCGCGCCGACGAGATGATCCCTACCACCGGTTTCGACCAGGCCCGCCATGAAGTGGCGCGCGGTTCTGGCCAGGCGTGATACCGCGTTCGTTCGCTCCTTCCGCACACGGCAGTGTCGTACCCGCCGGTACATTGCCATGACCTGGCTGTTGCAGTATGATAACCGACCAGTTAGATAAGTTCGGCGGTCCCTCGCTGGCCGATGTCCGATACGGGCGCCCGGAGGGAGAGAGAAGGCTTGGAAAGATGAGCAGTCCTGCAGAAAACGTGATGATCGCACCGGGCCCGAAGAACGCCTGGCGTCTTGCCGAAACGCTCAAGCCCGATTGGGAGGGCCGACTCGATCCAGACGGCCCCGACAAGTTCCTGATCGTATCGACTGACAATCACGTGAACGAACCGATCGAGGTGTTCGATGCAATCGAGCCGAAGTACAAGGATCGCACCCCCCACATCCGGACGGATGATGACGGCACACAATGGCTGATCTCAGAAGGATGGGTGCCGCAGCCGATCCGCATCTCGGAGCAGCGTGCCGACTTGATGCCGCCGCTGGAGGATTTCGAGGTCGAGACCTGGGATCTGACCACGCCCTTCTCCAACCGCATGGAAGACCAGGACCTGTTCCGTTCGCGCCGGGGCCGGGGTCTTGCACAGCGCATCGCCGATCGCGAATCGCAGGGCATCGATGCGGAGCTGGTGTTCTCGACCCGCGGTCTGCTCGCGTTCGCCACTCCCGATATCGAATTCTCGCTGGCCATGGCCCGCACGTGGAATCGCTGGGCGCTGGATACGTTCAAGGCCGATTTTGACCGGGCCATGCCGATGGCGTTGCTGCCGGTGGCGGATGTCGATGCGGCGATTGCGGAGATGCAATGGGCCGCAGCCAACGGCTTCCATGGCGTGATGATCCCGAACCGCCCGTGCTTCAATCGTATCGATGAGCCGCGCAACCCGCTGGATTACAATAACAAGATGTTTGATCCGCTATGGTCGGCGATCGAAGAGGCCGACATTCCGATGACGCTGCACGTCTCGACCGGGCAGGATCCCCGAGCGGTCAAGGGGCAGGGCGGTGCGCTGATCAACTATACTTCTCATGCCTTGCCGACCCCGCAGGAACCGGTGGTGCAGATGATCGCATCAGGCGTGTTCGAACAGCATCCCGGACTGAAGTTGGCCACGATCGAGGGCGGAATTGGCTGGATTCCCTTTGTTCTGAACCAGATGGACCATGCCTATCGCGCGCATCATATGTGGATGCGACCCATCATCCCCGATCTACCGAGCGAATATTTCAAACGTAATTGTTACGCGGCGATGATGGAGGAGCACGAGAGCTTCGACCTGTGTCTGGCGCTGGGGCTGGAAGACAACATGTTCTGGGCCAGTGACTATCCGCATCCGGAAGGCAATTTCCCGCATTGCCGGGAAAGCATCAACCGCGTCATCGGCAATGCCAGCGAGGATCAGGCGGCCAAGGTTCTTGGCCTCAATGCGGCCAAGGTGTTCAAGATCGATCCAGCGATCAAGGGCAAGCGTCCCCCGCTCGGGAAATAAGGCATATCCTGGGTGGTGGTACGGGTACTTTCCCGGCCGCCACGCATGAACAAGTACAGGAATAGTGGCAGAGCAATGCGCAATAATCGTCTCGCCGAAGTGACACTGGCCGGTATCGGTCACTCGGGATATTTCCCGCGCGGCAAGTCGCCTGATCCCGATTTTCGCTTGATCCTCAAGGCGCTGTTTGCGGCTTGCGAGGATGCAGGAATTTCTCCGAAGCAGCTTGACGGCCTGTCGAGCTATTGTGGTCCGCCGACCGATCCGAGGAGGGTCGCGGCGGCAATCGGCATGAAAGAGCTAAAATTTGCCGGTCTGCAATGGGCGTCCGGTGGCGGCGGAACGTCGGCGGCATTTGCCAATGCGGCGGCGGCGATCATCGCCGGCTATTGTGATTGCGTGGCGGTGATCCGCAGCGTCAAGATGGACGAAGGCACCCGCTACGGCCAGTTTGGTGGTGGTTATGGCGGCGGCGGGGTTGAAACCGTCTCCGGCTATGGCTTTCGCGGTGTCGACAAGGCACCCTATGGCGTACTCTCATCTGCCTCCACCCTTGCGTTCCAGGCGCAGATGTTGGTGGAGAATAAGGGCATCGACCCTGCGGTTTTCTCGGCCGTTTCGCGCGCATCTTATTACCATGCGCAGAATAACCCCGACGCGCTGATGTACGGTCGCCCGCTGGACGCGGCGACTTACGATGATGCCCGCAAGATTGCCGAGCCCTACCGGCTCTATGACTGCTGCCTCGAAAACGACGGGGCCTGCGCCGTGATCCTAACCCGCAGCGATATTGCGAAAGACCTGAAACAGAAGCCGGTCCACATGCTCTCCGTTGGTGAGACGATGGAGTTTCGGGCCGATGCTGGCGCGTTCAACTGGCCTGATTTCTGCTCCGCGGGCTTTCGCGCGCTGGCTCCGCGGCTTTACGAGCAGGCGGGCGTCGGGCCGCAGGACGTGGACGTGGTGCAGATCTACGAGAACTTCATCCACGGCGTGGCGATGACTTTCGCCGAGTTTGGACTCTGCACCTATGAGGACATGAACGAGGTGCTGACCTTCGAGAACCTGATTGCGCCATCCGGTAAGCTGCCGCTCAATACCAGCGGGGGCAACCTGGCCGAAGCCTATGTGCTGGGCATGGGGCACGTGTTGGAAGGGGTCCGCCAGTTGCGCGGCACCTCTAAAAACCAGGTACTGGGGGCGGAGGTCTGCCTCGTTACAGCCGGGCCGCTGACGCCGATGACCGGCGCGATGATCCTGGGAACGGGAGACGTGCGATGAGCGATACCTATCTGCCGCAAGTCCTGCCGGTGCCCGTGCCGATGGACGATGGCTTCGACAAGCCTTATCTTGATGGCCTGACCGAGGGCCGCCTTGTAATCCAGCGCTGCGCCTCCTGCGGCACCTGGATTTGGGGGCCGGAGCATGTCTGCTACCATTGCCTTGCCTGGGACCCGGAATGGCTTGAGGTCGAGCCGCGGGGCCGGATCTACGCCTGGACCCGTATCCATTCGCCTGGTTTCGTAGCGCTGCGGCCAGCTACGCCGTTCATTTGCGCTTTGGTGGAACTGCCGCAAGCCGGCGGGGTGCGCATGATCGGCAATTTGCTCGGGGATCGCAGTCAGAAGGTGACGATCGGCGATGAGGTCGTCGGCGAGTTCGAGCGTCACGAGATAAAAGGCCATCTCTATGGCCTGATGCACTGGCGCAGGACTGGCTGAAAAGGCGGCACCTGGAATCGAGCCCCGTCAAGCGGGCAGGAAAGACGTTTGGGAGACGATGAACTAATGGATCCGAGAATTCCCCCGGCCGATCAATGCGTGCTTCGCTATGTGCTCGATCGCCATGCCGCTGAGCAACCGGACAAGGTCTTCGCGCGTTTTCACGACGCGAGCGAATGGACCTATGCGGATATGCTCATGCGCGCCCGGCGCATTTCGGGCGCACTCCACAAATTGGGATTGCGCCAGGGCGAAAAGGTCTTCGGTTGGCTGCCCAACGGCAAGGATTTCCTAGAAGGATGGTTTGGCACCAATTACATGGGCGGTGTCTTCGTATCGGCCAATATCGCCTATCGCGGCGGTATTCTTGAGCATGCGATCAATCTTGCAACTGCGAGGATCGGCATCATCCACGCTGACCTTTTGCCTCGCCTCAAGGAAATTGACGTTTCCCACCTTGAACAGGTGATCGTTATCGGCGGCCCGGCGCATGGGGAATACAAGGGGCTGGTCCTGCACGACGCGGCCATGCTGCAGGAGGATCATGAGCCTGCCCCGCTCGATCGCCCGATCGAACCATGGGACGACGTTTATGTGATATATACTTCGGGAACGACTGGGCCGTCGAAGGCTGTGCTGTCCTCCTATGTCCATGCTTATTCCTTCTTTTCGGAGGGTTTTCCCGACCTGGTTGGGCGGGATGAACGACACCTGATTTTCCTGCCGATGTTCCATGCGGGAGGCACGGCACCGACCTATTCACAGCTGATGACTGGGGGCTCCGTCGCTATTGTCGAATCCTTCAAGACTAGCGAGGTCTGGGACACGATCCGCAAGCATCGGGCGACTACCGCTTGCCTGCTCGGGGTGATGGCGCCGTTCTTGCTGAAGCAGCCGGAAAGCCCGGACGACCGGACCCACACGCTGAAGGCGGTTTCGATCACCCCGCTGAGCGAAGATGCTCGCGAATTCGGCAAGCGGTTTGGGGTCGGTCTGTGCACCGGCTATGGCATGAGCGAGTTGTGCGCACCGGTGACGAGCGGGCTCAATCCCGGCAAGCTTGGCATCTCGGGCAGGCTTCGGCCGGGTTTTCAGGTCCGGCTGGTGGATGATCACGACAACGAGGTGCCCGTTGGCGAGGTTGGCGAATTCACCATTCGCGCTGAACGCCCGTGGCAGCTACTTACCGAATATTACGGCAACCCCGAAGCTACCGCAAAGGCATGGCGCAACGGTTGGTTTCATACCGGCGACCTGCTTCGCATGGACGAGGAAGGCTATTTCTACTTCATTGACCGCAAGAAGGACGCGATGCGGCGCCGGGGAGAGAACATCTCGTCGCATGAGGTGGAGATGGAGGTGCTCAAGCATCCGCTGGTTCGCGAGGCGGCTGCTTACGCGGCAAAGAGCGAGATCGCAGAAGACGAGGTGATGATCAGCCTGTCTCTCAAGGAAGGTAGTAGCCTGGAATATCGTGATCTGATCGATTTCCTGGTCCCGCGCATGCCGCATTACATGGTCCCGCGTTATGTCCGGATCGTCGGAGAACTGCCGAAAACCCCCACTGGAAAAATCACCAAGGATGAACTGCGCAAGGAAGGCGTGACTGCCGACACCTGGGACCGTGAGGCTGAGGGAATCATTATCAAGCGCCAGAAAGTTGGCGCTTGACGCAAGGGCGGAACGCCTCCGGCTATAATTGACTATCCGGTTATTTTGAATATAGCGTTGGACACATTTGAAGGCTGAGTAAGGTGGCGGGTTCCCGTTCGCCGTCCGGTTTCAGAACAAGAAATGGAGTTTGTTAAAATGGGGCGGCTTGAAGGCTATTCCACGATTATCACGGGCGGCGCGAGCGGCATGGGTCGTTCGACGGCGGAACTCTGGCTAGAGGAAGGCGCCAATGTTGTTGTTGCCGATCTCAACGAGCAGAATGGCAACGATCTGGTCGATGAGATGAACAGCAAGGGTTTCCAGGGCCGGATCAAGTTCGTGCGCACCGATGTCTCGTGCGAGGCGGATATCGTTCGCGTGGTTGAAGCCGCGACCGTGGCATATGGCAAGTTGGATGTGATGTTCAACAATGCCGGGATCGACGGTGCCTTCGGTCCGATCACCGAAATCGAGGCCGATCATTGGGATCAGACCTTCGCGGTCACCGCCAAAGGTGTGTTCCTCGGCATCAAGCATGCGGCTAGGGTAATGAAGAAGCAGGAGTGGGGCGGCTCGATCATCAACACCGGCTCGCTTGGCTCGCAGACCGCCGGCGGCGGTCCTCTGGTCTATTCCTCGGCCAAGGCAGCCGTGCTGCGGCTGACCCAGTCGGCCGCATTTGAACTGGGCAAGTGGCGCATTCGTGTCAACGCGATCCTGCCAGGCATCATTTATACCCCGCTCATGCATCGCGGCAAGCCGGAGCGGGCAGACGTTGTCAGCCGGTCTGTCCAGCCGCTGCCGTTCCGTGGTGAAGGTAAGCACATCGCCCATGCCGCCCTGTTCCTCGCCAGCAATGAAAGCGAATTCGTGAGCGGTGAATATCTGCGTGTGGATGGTGGGTTGTTCGCCGTCGGGCCGTTGTCGCACACGCCGATGGTTTCGCCTTCGTCGAAGCGCGCGGGGATGAACTTCGGACTGACCGGCATGGAAGGGACGATGCGCGAATTGGTCCCGGAACAGGTGCCAACGCGCGACGACTGATCGGGAAAATGGAAGAGGATAAGTCGATGGCGAGCCAGGAAGCGGAGCGGTTTCACGATCGCTTGAGGCGCTGGGCACGAGAGGTTGGAGAGGGCGAAGGTCCCGAGCACTTCCGCGCCTGCTCCAAGACGATGTTCGACGACATCGGTGAGCAGTTCCCTGTGGTCCTGACGCCGGTGGATGGTGTAAGGGCCGCTTGGGCGGATGAACCAGACAAGGTGCCTGGGCCGAATGTGGTTCTGTTTTATCATGGCGGCGCTTTTACCTGTGGCTCCGCGGAGACTCATGCGCGTTTCGCCATTCAGTTGGCACGTCGTATCAATGCCCGTGCGCTGCTTGCCGATTACCGTCTGGCACCCGAATATACCTATCCGACCCAAATCGAGGATTGCGCGGCGGTTTATGAATGGTTGATCGCCAGCGGGATCGAGCCCGGTCGCGTCGTCATCACCGGCGAATCGGCGGGAGGAAATCTCTGCTTCACAGCCCAGCTGATGGCGCTTAGCCGAGGTGCACCCGCACCGGCAGCAACCTATTCCATGTCGCCCTTCCTTGATTTCGAGGCGAGCGGGCAGGCCTATGTCAGCAACGCCACGGCAGATCTCGTCAGTGGGGCGGAGATGACCCGTTTCATGGGACGGCAGTATGTTGGCCCGGATGGCGATGTGCGCGATCCAGTGGCGACGCCACTTTATGCGGATCTGTCGAAGCTTTCACCCGTTTTTGTGCAGGTGGGCGGCGATGAAGTGCTCCTCGATGACTCCCGCATGGTGGTGGAACGGGCCCGCGCGGCGGGCGTTGTTGCCGAACTCGATATCGTGCCTGAGATGCAGCACATGTACCAGTTCGATGCCGGTGTGATGCCAGAGGCCACGGCCAGCTATGATCGCGCTGCCGCATTCATCCGCCGCTTCCTGCCCAATTGAGACCGGAGGATAAGAGACGCCGATGCAACTGACCGCCGAACAGGAAGAATGGAAGCGCCGCGCCCATGAGGCCGGCACGGAATTTCGCGAGGCTTCCGAGCAGTGGGACCGCGAGGACAAGGTTGATTACGCGGCCGTGGCAAAACGCTTCGGTGAGCTCGGCTTCTTCGGTATCACTGCGCCCAGGGAATATGGCGGGCAGGGACTCACCTGCGTTGAATATCTCATCGCCATGTCCGAAATTCTGCGCGCCTCGGGTAGCTGGATCTGCTGCGAACCGCTGTTTGCGACCTCGGGTCCCGGTCCTTCGATGCTCATGCTGTCGCAGAACGAGGCAGTGCGTGAGAAGTATCTGCGGGACGTGGTCACCGGCAAGCTTGGTTGCGCCATTGCGCTGACCGAACCCGACCATGGCTCTGACCTGACCCACCTTGAAGTCTCGGCGACGAGCGATGGGGACGGCTGGATTATCAACGGTCACAAGAACTATGTCACCGGTGCAATGCACAATGAACTCTACGCGATCTTTGTGCGGTTCGACGGCATCCCCGGCCCCAGGGGTATCGGCGCGGTGGTGGTTCACAAGGACACGCCGGGCTTCTCGATGATCAAGGGCCCGGAGTTCATCGGCGTGCGCGGTATTCCGCATGGCGATGTATTTCTAGACAATGTTCGGGTCGGGCCGGATGACCTGATCGTCGGCCCGGGCCAGTTCGCCAATCTCATGCAGGCCTTCAATATGGAGCGGCTGCACAATTGCGGGGCGAGCCTGGGGCTGATGATGGCCGCATTCGACGAGACATCCGAACATGTGCAGCAGCGCCACCAGTTCGGTCGCCCGGTGATCGAATTCCAGTCCGTCTATCACGCGCTGGTCGATATCTCGATTACCATCGACGCGCATCGCCTGCTCGCCTTCGAGGCAGCACGAGGCGCGATCGACGGGCGCTATCCGCAGATGGAAGCGGTCAGCAAGGCCAAGCTGTTCGGCGGCACCAATGTCCCCTTGGTGACGATGAAGTGCCTGGAACTGATGGGCGGGGTCGGCGTCACCTACGATCGCCTGACCCAGCGGCTCCATCGCGATGCGGTGACCAATGTCGTGGCAGGGGGCGCTCCGTCGGTGTTGCGCAATTCGATCGCGTCGCAAATCTTCCCCGGCATCAAGTTTCCGCAGACGAAGCCCCGGGCGGACAAGTAGGCGCAGGGGCCGGAGCCCTGTGAAGCAGTCGGAATCGGGTGTCAGCGCCCCGTGAAACGGGGCGCGCGCTTTTCCATGAAGGCGTTGACGCCTTCGCGGTAGTCCTCGCTCGCCTGCGCTTCATATTGCGCGATGGTTTCGATCTCGACCTGGGTCGGCCAGTCATTGTCGAGCGACTGCCAAAGCAGTCGTTTGGTTGCCGTGAGCGAGGCGGGCCCGGCAGCCAGATTCCGGGCGACAGCCATCGCCTCGGCATCAAGTTGTTCAGATGGGACGACGCGATTGACCATGCCCCATTCCATCGCTTTGGCTACCGGCAGCCTCTCGCCCAGCATCATCAGTTCGGCGGTACGTGCGCGCCCGATCAGTCGGGGCAGGAGGTAGGAGGCATTGCCATCAGGCACGAGACCGACCTTTCCAAAGGCGAACAGGAAATATGCATTGTCGGCCGCGATGATGATATCACCGCACAGCACCATCGAACAGGCGATGCCCACCGCCAAACCGTTCATCGCCGTGACAATCGGCAGTTCGAAATCGCGCAGCCGGGTGAGTATCGGGTTAAGAATGCGGCGCAGCGGGTCTTCCGGCCAGTCGTCCATTTCGTTCACCGCCGATCCGGCACAGAACGCGCGGCCCTCGCCGGTCATGATCACTGCGCGCGCTTCTCGTGCGGCGCGGTCAAGAGCAGCCGAGAACTGCTGGGCCATTGCGTAATTGATCGCGTTCAGCCGGGTCGGATCAGCCAGCGCAATGCGCGCGACGCCATCTTCCAGTCGGTAAGTGATGCGCTCGGCCCCTGTCATGACATTCCTCTCTCGCCACGCTTTGAGAGCAGACCCTAATGCCGCCGCTTGCAGGGTCAATCCGATTTTACTAACCAGTCAATCATGTTGATGTCCGACACCTTCCGTTTTACCGCCCCGCCCGGTGCCGACGAGCTTCGTGCCAAGGTCCGAGAACTGGCCGAGGGCTATCTGGCGGACAAGGATCCGGTCACCCGGGCCAATTGCTGGATGCGGCCTGATCCGGCTTTTTCGCTTCTTGCCGGCGAGGCAGGCCTGATTGGCATGGTCTGGCCGAAGAAATATGGCGGCCACGAACGCACCGCCGCCGAGCGCTACATCGTGATGGAAGAATTGCTGGCGGCGGGCGCGCCGGTCTGCTCGCACTGGGTGGCGGACCGTCAGAGCGGAGCGTTGCTGCTGAAATACGGCACTGAGGAACAGCGGCAGAAGATCATTCCCGGCATTGTTAGGGGCGAGACCTATTTCTGTATCGGCCTCAGTGAACCAGGTTCCGGCTCCGACCTTGCCTCCGTGCGGACGCGGGCGACGCATACAGCGGAAGGCTGGCGCATCAACGGCCAGAAGATCTGGTCCACCATTGCCCACAAGTCGCATTACATGATCGCGCTGATCCGTACCGGCTCCGAGGAGGAGAGGCAGAAAGGCCTTTCGCAATTCCTGATCGATCTTTCGATGCCGGGGATCGACATCCGCCCGATTCGCGACCTCACCGGGACCGAGGAATTCACCGAAGTCTTCTTCGACGATGTGCTGGTGCCCGACAGCATGCGGATCGGCGAAGTAGGGGAAGGGTGGAAGCAGGTCACGGCTGAACTGGCGCTCGAGCGCTCCGGACCGGAGCGCTATCTCACCAGCTTTTCACTGCTCAACGCGTTGATCCGTTTCGGCCAGACATCCGGGCGCGACGATATTAGGCGGCTCGTTGGACAGGCGGTCGCCGAACTGTGGTCCTTGCGCGAAATGTCGATGTCAACCGCCGCCAAGCTCGCCTCTGGCGAGGATCCGGTGGTAGAGGCCTCGATCGTCAAGGATCTCGGTACTGGCTACGAACAGGAGTTGCCGCGCGCGGTGCAAGCGCTGCTGGAAGAAGTCGACTTTGCCAGCGGCGATGATTTCGGGCGGTTGCTGGCCTATCTGTTGCAGGCATCGCCATCCTTTTCCCTGCGCGGGGGGACGCGCGAAGTGTTGCGGGGCATCATCGCCCGGGGGCTTGGCCTGAGATGAGTGAGAGTCGCACCATGCTGGTCGATATGGCGGAAAAGCTATTCGCCGACCTGACGACGGATCGCAGCGCGCCATTTGCTACGCTTTGGCCGCGCGTCGAGGAAATGGGCTTTGGCGGCCTGCTGCTGGGCGAGGAGGAGGGCGGTTTCGGCGGCGATGCCGGAGACGCGTTTGCGGTGCTCAAGACGGCGGGTGCTGCTGCCCTGCCGCTGCCGCTGGCCGAAGAAGTGTTCGGTCGCCTTGCCGCCGCGCGTGCGGGCGTGGTCGACGTGCCGGGCATCGTCACCATCGCCACTCGCTGGGATGGCGGAATTGCGGGCAGGCGCTTCACCGGGACTACCACGGCCGTGCCCTGGGGGCGGGAAGCCGGTGCGGTGGTGCTGACCGGAAATGGCCCTGACCTTCTGGTCATGGCCAGAGGCGCGCGGGTGTTGCGCGAGGATGCAAACCCGGCGGGTGAACCGCGCGACACGCTGTCCTTCGAGGGGGCAGAGGTGCATGAGGTGCCCGAATTTTCTGCGCTCCATTGGGGTGCCCTATCGCGCAGTGCGCAGATCGCCGGCGCACTCGACCGGGCGCTGGCCATGTCGATCGAATATGCCAACGAGCGGGTCCAGTTCGGCCGCCCAATTGGTAAGTTCCAGTCGGTGCAGCACAGCCTTGCCATCTTCGCGATGGAAGCCTCTGCCGCGTTGAGCGCGGGGCAGGCGGCGGCGCGCGCTGCCGAGGTGGATGCCGCCCACTTCGAGATCGCCGTGGCCAAGTGCCGCGCTAGCCAGGCTGCCGCTGTCGGCCACGCGTCTGCTCATGCCGCCCACGGCGCAATCGGCTTCACCATGGAGCATGGCCTCAACCACCTGACGCGGCGGCTCATTGCCTGGCGTTCCGAATTCGGCGGACAGGCCTTCTGGGCAGACCGCATCGGCGAACATGTGCTGACGATGCCGCCAGGCCAGTTCTGGCCAAACCTCACCGCGCGGTCCGACGTCCTCAGCCGCGCTGCCGGGAGCAAGTGAGCGCCATGGAAACAATCGCCGATCTCACCCGAGGGCCCGGGCGCACCAGTCCCGCCCATCCGGCGATCATCTGCGAAGGCGAGACGCTTTCCTATGGCGAGCTTGACGCGCGGGCCAGCCGGGTTGCCAATGGCCTGCAGGCGATGGGCTCCGGGCCGGGCGCGCGGGTATGTTTCCTGGCTAGGAATTCGGCCGCCTTTGCCGAGGTGATGCAGGGCGCGGCAAAAGCACGTTGCATCCTCGTCCCGCTGAACTGGCGGCTTGCCGGGCCGGAGATCGAATTCATCACCAGCGATTGCAGTCCGGTGCTGATCGTGGTCGAACCGGAATTCGAGGAGATAGCTCGTGCGCTCAGCTGCGCGGCGAAGATCCTCGTTATCGGCGCAGGTAACGAGGGAGACTTCGCCGCATGGCGCGATGCGCAGGCAGGCACCGATCCGATGCTGGCGGGCGGGCGCGACGATGTGGCGTTGATCATGTACACCTCGGGCACCACTGGCCTGCCCAAGGGCGTTCAGCTGATGCATCGCAACCTGCTGGCTCATCTGGCTTTCATCGATGCCGGCGCGTTCGGCCATTGGGTGCCGGATGATCTGCAACTGATCTGCCTGCCGCTTTTCCACGTCGGTGGAACGGATTCGCTGTTGTGGAGCTTTTATACCGGCTCGCAGGTATTGCTGCTGCGCGATGCGGCGGCGCAGACGATCGTGGATGCCTTCCGTGCGCACCGTGTCACCATCGCCGGCTTCGTGCCGACAATCATGGCCATGGTCCTGGATCATCCGGACACGGCCGGCCTGGATTTTTCCGCGTTAAGGCTCGTCTCCTATGGAGGATCGCCGATCAGCCCAGAACTGCTGCAGCAGGCCTATGCGACCTTCGGCTGTCGCTTCCAGCAACTGTTCGGCATGACCGAGGCCACCGGCGGCGTGGTAATGCTGGCGGACGAGGATCATCGTGGCGATCCGGCCCTGCTCAAGGCCTGCGGCAGGCCATTGCCCACGACGCAGCTGAAGGTCGTCGACTCCGATGGCCACGCGCTGCAGGCAGGTGAAGTGGGCGAAATCGCGGTGCGATCGCCGACCATGATGAAGGGCTACTGGCAGCGCCCCGAGGAGACCGCCAAGGCGTTCCGCGATGGTTGGTATCTGACTGGCGATGCAGGCAATTTTGACGCGCAGGGATACCTCTATATCCGCGATCGGATCAAGGACATGGTCGTTTCGGGCGGCGAAAATATCTATCCGACTGAAGTCGAAATCGCACTGCGCCGCCATCCGGACGTCGCCGAAGTTGCGGTGATCGGCGTGCCGGACCCGAAATGGGGCGAAGCGGTAAAGGCCGTGGTCGTCCGTCAGCCGGGCAGCGCGTTGGACGATGTAGGCCTGATTGCCTTTGCGCGGACCTATCTTGCCGGCTTCAAATGCCCGAAGTCGGTCGACTTCGTCGCCGAACTGCCCAAGAATGCCGCCGGCAAGGTTTTGCGGCGCGAACTGCGCAAGCAATATTGGAGCGGCAATGAGCGACAGGTTGGTTGACCTTACCGGCAAGGTCGCGCTGGTCACCGGCGGCGCGCGCGGGCTGGGCCGGGCGATATCGGAAGAACTGGCAAGGGCCGGGGCTGACCTTATCATCGCAAGCCGCAAGATCGAGTCCTGTGAAAAGGCCTGCTCCGAGATTCGCCAAGCCTATGGCAGACGCGCGGTTGCGCTAGCCTGCCATGTCGGCAAGTGGCTGGAGTGCGAGCGCCTGGCCGAGCTGGGCTGGGCCGCATTCGGCCGGATCGATGTTCTCGTGAACAATGCGGGGATGTCGCCGGTCTATGACGATGTCACCAGCCTGTCGGAAGAGCTGTTCGACAAGATCATAGACGTCAATCTCAAGGGGCCGTTTCGTCTTGGCGGGCTGATCGGCGCGAGGATGCAGGCAGCGGGCGGTGGCGCGATCGTCAACATCGGCAGCAGCGCGGCGACCATGCCGCTGCCCAGCTCGATCCCCTACTCGGCGGCCAAGGCCGGACTGGTGGCGGTGACTCAGGCCATGGCAGGCCTGTTCGGGCCGCAAGTGCGGGTCAATTGTGTCCAACCCGGTGGGATCGCGACCGATATGGGCGCGAACCTGACCGAAGAAATGATCGCGGACTGGACCAGCGGGACCATAGCCAAACGCTTCGCCCGGCCCGAGGAAGTTGCGGCGGCTGTAACCTATCTCGCTTCGGGCGCAGCCAGCTTTACAACCGCTGCGGTGCTGCGCGTCGATGGCGGTCTTCCCTGCTGAACCACCCAAGGAGTATCCCCAACCCATGATCCCACGGACCATCTTTTCAGAAGAGCACGAAATTTTCCGGGACTCGGTGCGTCGGTTCATCGAGCAGGAAATCCTGCCGAAGAACGAGCAGTGGGAGGATGAAGGCCAGGTCGATCGCGAGATATGGCTCAAGGCGGGCGAGGCAGGCCTGTTGTGCTGCGACGTGCCGGAGGAATATGGCGGCCTGGGCGCCGATTTTCTGTTCCATGCGGTGGTAATCGAGGAACTTGCCCGCGCAGCGATCACCGCGCCGGGGTTCGTGGTCCATTCGGACATGGTCACACCGTACCTCGTCTCGCTGGCGAGCGAGGAGCTGAAGCGCAAGTGGCTCCCGGAGATGGTCGCAGGCCGCGCTATCGGCGCGGTGGCAATGAGCGAGCCGGGTGCCGGCAGCGATCTTGCCGCGATCCGAACTTTTGCCCGCAGAGAAGGCGATGATTACGTGATCTCTGGCCAGAAGGTATGGATTTCCAACGGCCAACTCGCCGACCTCCTCGTACTGGCCTGCAAGACCGACAAGGATGCAGGCGCGCACGGTGTTTCGCTGTTCCTCGTGCCCACCGACACGCCGGGCTTCCGTCGCGGGCGCAAGCTTAAGAAGATCGGCCTCAAGGGGCAGGATACGTCCGAACTATTCTTCGACGAGGTGCGCGTCCCCGCCTCCAACATGCTGGGTGACGAAGGGCAGGGCTTCAAGGCGCTGATGTCCAAGCTTGCACGAGAACGGATGACGCAGGCGATCCGTTCATCGATCAATGCCGAAACTGCGGTGGAATGGGCAGTCGAATATACCAAGGAGCGCAAGGCCTTCGGCAAGACTGTGTCCGATTTCCAGAACACCCGCTTCAAGCTGGCTGAACTGGCGACCAGAAATGCGGCCTGCCGCGCGCTGGTCGATCGCTGCATCGAGCTTTACATGGAAGGCACGCTCGACCCGGTGGATGCAGCCATGGCCAAGCTGCACGCTACCGACCTGCATTTCGAAGCCGTCAACGAATGCCTTCAGTTTTTCGGGGGCTATGGCTACACCTACGAATATCCGATCTCGCGCGCTTTCATTGACGCGCGGGTCACGCGGATCACCGGTGGCACGGCCGAGATCATGAAGCAGATCATTTCGGAGCGGATGTTCGGCGGGAAGGCCAGATAGTATTCAGGTCAACTCGCAATAACCGCTGGTCAGCACCGCGACCCCACGCTCCTTCGAGCGGCAACGCCATGATACCGCTGTACCATCCCGCCACAGGTCGGTGAGCAGCGTCTCGCCGGGATGGAGCGGGGCGGAAAAGCGGGTGTCGAACCGCGCAAGGGCGGCCGGCGCGCCAGAGCAGAAAGTGGCGATCACCGCGCGTGCGGCAATACCATAGCTGCACAAGCCATGGAGGATCGGCTGGTCGAAACCGGCCGCCTGCGCCGCAGCCGGATCCCAGTGCAGAGGATTGGCATCGCCGTTGAGTTGGTAGAGCAGCGCCTGGTCTGGCCTGGTCCGGGTTTCGATAGTGTTGTCCGCTGGCCGTTCGGGCAGGCGGTGCGGGGTCGGGGATTGCGTTCCCGTGCCGCCGCGCCCTCCATCGCCACGGAAGAAGGCCGTGCCGGTTGCAGTCGCCAGTCGCTTACCGCTGTCCTTGTGGGTCAGGATCACTTGCTGGATTACCAGAGCGCCCTTGCCGGGGCCCTTGTCGACGATATCGGTGATGCGCACTTCGCCAAGGATTGTCGTGGCAGGCGGGAGGGGGTGATGGAACAGGGTACGCTGCTCGCCGTGAACCTCCCGCGCGAAGTCGAAATCGTCGTCTGGCCTGAGCAGGCGTTGCCCGAAGGCGAGGTCGACCGCAAAAGTCGGGATGGCGAGCGGGGTGGAGCCGGTGACGAAGGGGAGATCGGCTTCGTCGATACCCATTCCCAGGCTCAGGTTATAGAGAATGACATCCCGCGGAGTGTAACTTCGCTCGAAACATAGTCGCCTCGCCAACAACGCCTCGATATCGAGGGGGCGGGTCACCCGCCCAGAACCTGCTTGCGGCCCGAATATCGCGGCTGGTCGATGGCGATCAGCGCGGCCGTGGTGCGACGCAGGTGGTCGGTCAGGTCCTTATCGTCGAGCGCGAAGCGTCCTTCGCGTATCGCCATGCACAACTCGCGGCGCAAGGTGGGCAAGTTGCCGCCATGGCCGAGCAACTCTTTTATGCCGGCCAGTTCAAGTGCCTCAGCCGCCTCGCCCTGACACAATTCGCGTGCCACGATGTCGAGGCTGTTTGCGGCCACGCGAGCAAGATAGGCAATACGCTTGTCGGTCAGATCCGCGACTTCGCCACGCAGGAACTCGCTGACACTTTCGATCAGTTCCGCACTATCGGCGAATTCGGTCCCGGCATCGGTTGACGTTGGATTGCCGACGGTTCCAGGAATGAGAATGTTGACGCAGTCGATCTCGCATTCCGAGATGCGACGGCCGATGGCCAACCGCTCCACACTGCGGGCGGCGCCGCTGCGATGCTGGTTGGCCAGTTCCATGCAGCCCAGCGCCCACCAAAAGGAGGCGAACAATTCCCAGTAACGCACGCGCTCGCGATCCACGGACTTGCCGCTCACCGACTGATAGCCGGCGAACAGATCCTCGTATGTGCCAAAGCCGCCCACCGGCATCGCGCTGTTGCCATAGCGCCAGCTGTTCGAACAGAGATAGCCGATGTCGCGCATCGGATCGCCGATGAAGGCGTGCTCCCAGTCCAACACCGCACGCACACCGTCGGGGCCGACGATCAGGTTTCCATTGCGGAAATCATTGTGGACGAGGGCGAGTTCTCCTTCCGGCGGCAGGTGGTCGATCAACCAGCGCCCGGTGTAATCAAGCATCGGGCGGGAGATGCCGAAAGCGTCATATTTGGCCATCGCATCACGGATCAGCTGACCGGTCGGCACCCGTTGGAGATGGCGGGCAAGGCCGCTGGCATCAAGGTCAATCGCATGGATGCGGGCAAGGATTTCGCCGCATTGGCGGGCGAGGTGGGGGCGGATTGTGGCCAGTTCATCGGCCTTGATGATCCGGTTGCCCAGCGTTTCGCCGTCGAGCCATTCCATGACGAAGCCATGACCCAATCCATCGCCCGGCTCGAACACGGCGTGAACCTGCGGTTCCGGCACACCCTGCGCACGCGCCACGCGAAACAGCTCCGCCTCCGCCTCGAGGCTCGGCATGTGGCTGCTTGACAGTTTCTCGCCCCCGCCCGGCGTGCGCCGCATGGCAAGGGCGGCGGGACCGCTGTCGAGCGTCACTTCCAGCCGGTAGGTTTCCAGACTGGCGCCTGCGGTCAACTGGCTGACGCGGGCGAGCGAACGGAACCCTGGAAGGTGTCTTGCCAGCGCCCTGGCCAGCAACAGTTCAAGATCCTCGCCGAACGCCATGTCGCGAAGGGGTCAGCCCACCCTTACGCCTTTGGGCGCGTCTCGGTCCATGAAACCGAACAGATAGCCGCCGATCCTCCGCATCTGGATTTCCTCCGCACCTTCGGTGATGCGGTAGCGGCGGTGGTGGCGATAGATATGTTCGAACGGCTTGTGGCGCGAATAGCCCATGCCGCCATGCACCTGCATCGCCTGGTCGGCGGCTTCGCAGCACAGTTTGTTGGAGGCATAGTTCAGCATGGATACCTGTTCAGACACGCTCAGCGCGCCATATTTGTCCATGGCCCAGGCGGTTTTGTAAAGCAGCGCGCGGACCAGTTCCGCTTGGGTGTGCAGCTTGACCAACGGGAACTGGATGCCCTGATTGGATGCCAGCGGCCTGCCGAAGGGCTTCCGCACCTTGGCGTATTTCACCGCCTCTTCGATGCAGTAGGCAGCGGCACCGAGGCTGGAGGCCGCCTGGCGGATGCGGTTTTCGTTGAAGAAATGCTGGACGATGTGCAGGCCCCGGCCAACGCCGCCGAACACTGCATCCTCGTCGACCTCGACATCGGTCAGCGAGATGCGGCCGTGATCGCTCGGCATGTTGAAGGTCCAGAGCATTTCCTCGATCTTGAAGCCTTTGGAACTGGTGGGTACGAAGAAGGCGGTGATGCCGTCGCCGTCGCCTGCCTTGCCGGAGGTGCGGGCGAAGATCAGGTCGAATTCGGCCTTGTGCACGCCGGTGTTCCAGCTCTTGCCGCCGTTGATCACCCATTTGTTGCCGCGCTTTTCGGCAACGGTGTCCATGTGGGTCATGTCGGAGCCATGGTCGGCCTCGGTGATGCCGAAGGCCAGCATGACCTCGCCGCTGGCGAGCCCTTCGGACCATTGTGTCTTCTGTGCGTCGTTGCCGAATTCCAGCATCAGCAGCAGGCCAACATTGTTGCCGACGATCGAGGATTCGTTCTGGAGATCGTTGTGCAGGCCCAAACCCTTGCGGGCGAGGTGTTCGCGGATCACCGCCATGTCTAGGTTGCTACCCTCGCGTCCACCGTATTCCTTGGGGAAGGGATAACGGAAATGGCCGGCCGCATCTGCCTTGCGGCGGACAGTTGCCAGCAGTTCTTCCCATTCCTCGCGCGGGATGCCGTCGTTATCCCAGTCGGTGCGGGCATGTTCGCGGCGATGGTCGAAGAAGCGGATATTGTCGTCCCCTTCTTCCAGCGGCTTGATCTCGCGCGCGATGAAATCGTCGAGTTCCTGCAGATAGTCCTGGAGGTGCTGGGGAATTTCAAAATCCATGGCCTGTCCTCTGCGTTGCGGAACCTGTCCCTTTAGGGCGGTCCCTGTGTTTTGCTTCTGCCCGGTTCCGGGCAACCATGACAGCGTTCGTTGACTAAGCCTCGGCTGTCTGTCAACCAGTCAGTTACATTTGTTGATTTCGGCCGGGCTCGCGGTAGGCGGCGCAGTATAGGGAGGGCTCATTGGGTCCGTTGGCAGGTATCAGGGTTCTGGAAGTTTGCGGCATTGGCCCGATTCCGTTTGTTGGCATGATGCTGTCAGACATGGGCGCGGAAGTGATCCGGGTGGAACGGATCGCGGGCAAGGGCGATACGGCCAGCCTGCCGCCGGCCGGCATACTCGAACGCAACCGCAAGCGGATCGGTGTCGATCTCAAGGCGGCGGAAGGGGTGGCACTGGTCAAGGCGCTGGCGGCACAATCGGACGTGCTGCTCGAAGGTTTCCGCCCAGGAGTGATGGAACGGCTGGGTCTTGGCCCGGACGAATGCCTCACGCTCAACCCTCGTCTCATCTATGGGCGGATGACCGGCTGGGGCCAGCAGGGGCCGATGGCGAACCTCGGCGGGCACGATCTCAATTATATCTCAACACTGGGCGTGACGGCCGCGATCGGCACTTCCCAGCGCCCGGTCCCGCCGCTCAACCTCGTCGGCGACTATGGCGGGGGGGCGATGACCATGACCATCGGTGTCTGTGCGGCGCTGCATGAACGCAACAATTCGGGCCTTGGCCAGGTGATCGACACGGCCATGATCGATGGTGCGGCCTTGCTGATGAATACAGTCTACGAGCTCGCCCAGCGGGGTGAGTGGAGGAACGAGCGCGAGGCCAACCTGCTTGATGGTGGCGCGCATTTCTACGCGGTCTATGAAACCTCCGACGGAAAGTTCATGAGCGTGGGCGCGGCCGAGCCGCATTTCTATCGGCTGCTGCTGGTCGAACTTGGCATTGGCGAGGACGAGGAAATGATCGCAAGGCAATGGGAAAGCGCGAAGTGGCCAGAATACAAGACACGCCTTGCCTCAGCCTTCCGTTGCCGCACGCGCGCGGAATGGGCAAGCCAGTTCGAAGGCAAGGATGCCTGCTGCACACCGGTGCTGGAGCTCGATGAAGTGGCCTCCTATCCGCACCACAAGGCGCGCGGCTTGTTCGTGAAGACCGGCGAGTTCGAAGGTGCCGCCCCCGCTCCGCGCTTCAGTCGTACCGTTTCGCAAGTGACCGGTCCCGCTTCCGACAAGGGCGAATGTACTGACGATATCCTCGCGCTCGCAGGGATCGGCCCAGCCGAGGCTGCCGCACTCAAGGCGTCCGGGGCGGTACTGTGAGCCAGTGGAACCTGCCACCACTGTTTTCGCTGGAGGGACGCCGCGCGCTGATAACCGGCGGATCGCGCGGGATCGGCCGGATGATCGCGGAAGCCTTCCTCGCAGCGGGCGCGAAGGTCTACATCTCTTCGCGCAAGGCCGACCAGTGCGATGCGACCGCAGTGGAACTCGATGCGCGCTTTGGCAGCTGTGTCTCCTTGTCGCAGGACTTATCGACCGTGACCGGTTGCCAGATGCTCGCCGAGCGTTACTGCGAGCGGGAGGATGGGCTCGAAATTCTCGTGAACAATGCTGGGGCTTCCTGGCTGGCCGATCTCGATGTCTTTCCCGAAAAGGGCTGGGACAAAGTGCTCGACCTCAATCTGAAATCGCCCTTTTTCCTGGTCCAGGCGCTGCTTCCCCGGCTGGAAGCAGCGGCCAGCCGGGAACGGCCTGCCAAGATCATCAACATCGCCTCGATGGACGGAATTATCCTCAACCCGGCAGAGGCCTATTCTTATTTTGCTTCCAAGGCGGGGCTGATTCACCTCACGCGCCGGCTCGCCGCGAGGCTTGTCGAACGGCAGATCAACGTGACCGCAATTGCGCCGGGCGAGTTTGCTTCCGACATGAACGCTGCCGCTCGCGACGCTGCCGACACAGTTGCCGCGCGCACACCGGCTGGGCGCGTCGGCGTGCCGGACGACATGGCTGGCGCCGCGATTTATCTGGCGGCACGCTCGGGAGATTTCGTGGTCGGGGAAACACTGGTCGTCGATGGAGGTCGTGCCTTCGGCCAGTTCGGCTGAGACAATATCAAGGACCCAGGAAATAGAAACAATGAATGATAGTAACGATATGGGCGAAATCCCGCTGGTGGTGCGCGGCCCTTACTGGCAGGCACTGCAGGTCGGACAGAAATTCCGCACTCACCGCCGGACACTGACCGAGACCGACCTTGTCACCTTCATCAGTTGCACCGGCATGCTGGAGTCGATCTTCATCGATAATACCAGCGAGGGCCCGATGGGCGGCCGTCCTGTCCCAGCCACGCTGACGTTGGGCCTGATTGAGGGCTTCCTGCTTCAGAGCGTGATCCAGGGCGTAGGCCTTGCGATGCTTGACCTGCATGTGAGCCCGATTGCCCCAGTTCGCGTCGGAGATACGATTTCGGCGGTAATGGAGGTGACCGGACTGAGGCCCACCAGCAAGAACAACCGCGCCATTGTTACCGCCATGGTCACGGTCACCAACCAGAATGGCGAAATTGTCCTGACTTATGAGGTGACACGGATGCAGGCAGGTGACCCCGCCCTTGCGGCCTGACGCTATTGCCCATAAGCACGCTCGATTGCAACTTCGTGGCGGCCTCCGAAAATTGGGGGCCTGACGCGCTGATTTAACCAGCAGGGGATCCGGGCTTTCCCCGGTGTTGAGTGTTCAGTAGATGGCGCCAAAGACACAATCGGCTCGCCGGCAAGGCAAAGGACGCAGGCAGGGTTCCGAGGGCGATAGCGCGCACCAGGTAGATAAGCGCCGCCACATCCTGAAGCATGCGGCAAACCTGTTTGCCGAGACCGGGTATGCCGCTACCACGATGGACATGCTGGCCAGCGTCACGGAAATGAACAAGGCCAGCCTATATTACTATTTCGATTCCAAGCAGCAGATCCTGTTTGCACTGCTGCGCGCTTCAATAGGTCGCGCAGTCGATGCCGCGGAACCGGCGCTGGCAGCGGACAGCGCATCGGACAGCATTCTCCACCTGATTCGGGCCGGGGTGGAGAACATGTATGCCCAGCTTGATGCCAGCCGCATCTTCATGCAGGAGTTTCCCTATCTTACCAATACCTTGTCGAAGGAACAGTTCGACGAACTGATGGCGCTGCAGCGGCGCTACCAGAAGATCGTCTACTTGGTGATCAATCGCGGCGTGGATAGCGGGGAACTGCGACCAGGCAACGTTCGCTTGCTGGGTTCTCTGTTCACGATCTGGATCAATGCGCCGTTGACGATGGCCGAAAAGGTGGATGCGGAACAAGTCATTGCGACCCTCTCAACCCTCTCGCTCGGTGGTATCGAGCAATCGCCTGCAGTTAAGGCCTGATGGCTCCGCATAGGCTTTGACAACTAACCGTTTAGGTAATAGTGATTGGCGGAAGGCGGACCCCATGCATGGGGCCGCTTGAATTCACGTTGACGGGTGATGCCAGGCGTTCCGACGAGTCGCGCTGATCCCATCGAGCGACAACAATGTCTGCTGTTGAGAGGGTGCCATGAAAGTCGGTTTGCAGTTTGTCTATCAGGCCCATGAGGGCATTTCGGATGCGGAAATGTTCCGCCGAGAGACCCAGCTCGCCATCGAGGCGGAGCAGATGGGCTTCGATTTTGTCGGCGTGGTGGAACACCACTTCACCGACTATGCGATGTGCCCGGAGAACACACAGGCGCTGGCTTTTATCGCCGCCAAGACCAGCAAGATACAGCTGATGCCGGCTGCCTTTATCTTACCCTGGAACGATCCTCTGCGCGTTGCTGAAAAGGCGGTCCAGCTCGATATCCTGAGCGAGGGGCGCGTCATCATCGGCTTTGGCCGAGGCCTGGCCAAGATCGAATATGATATCCTCAAGATCGACATGGCCGAATCGCGCGATCGCTTCGACGAAGCGGCGGCGATGATCCTTGAAGCGGTCGAAACCGGCTTCATCGAAGGTAACGGCCCTTATTATCCGCAGCCCCGCGCCGAACTGCGCCCGCGCCCGGAAAAGAGCTTCAAGGGCCGTTCCTACATGGTTGGTATGTCGCCCAGTTCGATCGACGTGGCGGCCAAGCTCGGACTCGGCACGCTCAAGTTCTCACAAGGTCTTTGGGAGAACATGATGCCCGAAGTGAACCAGTACCGTGCCAGCTTCGAGCAGCATCACGGGGTCAAGGCGCCGCCCATCATTATCGCCGACATGGTGGCCTGCTTCGAAGATGCACAAAAATCTAGGGACTATGCCCGTAAGTACCAAGGCGCCTATTTCCGTTCGGTGCTCGATCATTATGAGATGCTTGGCGATCACTTCAAGAACATCCCGTCCTATGCGAATTACGCCAATGCCGCCCATGCGATGCAGACGGAAGGTGTGGACAAGGCCTTCGAGGATTACCTGACCTCGAATCTGCACGGCACACCTGAAGAGATCGTGGAGAACATTCAAAAGCGCGCCGGAATTGTCGGAGACCACGATCTCAGCGTCAATTTTACTTATGGCAGCATGCCCTACGAGGATGTCTGGGAGCAGGCGAAGACCTTCGCTGACAAGGTTCTCCCGCATATCAAGTGAGCCAGGAAAGGGCGCTTCGTTCGCACGACGCACGCCAGGAATGTCGCGCCGCGAACGGAGCGTCCGCCATAATGCTTCAGCCAGTCGCGATTACGATTTTGCCCGACGATTTGCGACCCTCCAACTGGCGGAAGGCTTCAGCAGCTTTTTCCAGCTGGTAGCAGGCGCTGACGGGAGGGCTGATCTTTCCCGCTTCGTAAAGCTTCATCAATGCGGAGATATTCGCCAGGTTTCCGGTAGGATCACGGGCGATGTAGGCGCCGTAGAAGACCCCGGCGATCTGGCACCCCTTGAGCAGCGGAAGATTCATCGGCACCCGGGCGATGCCCGCGGGAAAGCCGATGATCAGCAGCCGGCCTTCCCATGCCATCGCTCGCAGGGTTGGCTCTGTATAGTCACCACCGACGATGTCGCAAACAACGTCGAACCCGTCTGGTGCCAGCGCTTTGAGGGCAGCGGAAAACGCCTTGCCCTGTTCTTTATCAAAGGGGCTTGGCGGGTAGAGCAGCGTCTCATCCGCGCCGTTCTCTGCCGCGCTGGCAACCTTTTCAGGCGTGGATGCGGCAGCGACGACCCGCGCGCCCAGCGCCTTGCCGAGTTGGACCGCAGCAAGTCCGACGCCCCCGGCCGCACCCAGCACCAGCATGCGTTCGCCACCGCGCAATTGGCCACGCTGCACCAGGGCGTGAAAGGCCGTGCCGTAATTGGCAATGAAGGCTGCGGCGTGGTCGAAACTCATTACATCGGGGATCGGATGGCAGTCTGCCACCGGGACGATCGCATATTCGGCCATGCCACCTTGCGGGATCAACCCGATCACCCGGTCGCCGCGGGCAAACTGACTGACCCCTTCGCCCAGCACATCCACTTCGCCGGCAATTTCGGTGCCGGGCACATAGGGCCGTTCGGGTTTTACCTGATAAAGGTCGCGAGCCATCAGAACGTCAGGAAACGACAGTCCGCAACGATGGACCCGCACGCGGACTTGGCCCGGCCCCGGCTCCGGGAGCGGGCAGAGCGCGAGAAACAGGCCGTCTGGTCCATCGGGCGATATGCTGTGCAAGACATTCATGAGACTGGGCATTGATGGGCTACCTGCTCGTCGAAGGGAGAGAAATGGTGAAAGGCGAGGAATACAGAATTGCTACCGAACATGGTGGTGATGCACTGGTTGCGGAATGGCGCAACGGCTGGCCAGTGGTGTTGTCCGGCTTTGCCGGGAACGGGCTTGGCTTCAGCATGTTCCTGATGACCGCCGGGATATTCATTGTCCCGATCCAGCAGGAACTGGGCCTGACGCGGGTGGGCGCCAGCATTGGCCCCATGGTTGGCTTGGTAGTGGCGTTTCTCACCCCGTTGGCGGCAATTCTGGTCGACAGGCACGGTGCCCGTGCCTGCGCCATCGCGGGCCTCACAATATTGGCAATGGGGTATTTCATGCTGGCCACACTGCCGGCCTCGCGCATTACCTATTTCACCATAGCCGCCATCGTCGCGCTGGCCGGAACCGTATCCAGCCCGATGGTCTATTGTCGAGGCGTCGCGACATGGTTCAGTCGCCATGCGGGGCTCGCGTTCGGTATCACCATGAGCGGGACATCGATCGTGGCCGCGATCATGTCGCCGTTGCTGAGTGCGGTCTTGCGGGACCTTGGCTGGCGTGAAGGCTATGCCCTGTGCGGCGTGGTCGTGGCGCTGGTCGGCTTGCCTCTGGTATTGGGATTGTTCAGGGATAAACGCCGCATCGAAATCAGTCCGGTTGTTTCGGGAAGGAATAGCGTATGGCGGCAGGCCGCGCGTGAGGCCATTGGTACCCCGCAATTCTGGCTGTTGATCCTTTCCTTCACCTTTGCGGCGCTCGCTATTGGCGGGATCATGAGCCAGCTTTACCCGATCATGATTCAGCAGGGCTACTCCGCCCAGATGGCTGCACTTACCGTTTCTGTCTACGCTGTCTCGATGGGAAGTGGGCGCGTAATCGCAGGCCTTCTGCTCGATCGGATGCAGCCTGTTCTCGTCGCGGCTGCGTGCCTTTGCCTTGCGGCGCTTGGTGCGGTTCTGCTCTATGTGGCGTTGTTCGGGGGCGGGCATTGGTATTTCGCCTTTTTCGCCGCTTTCCTGCTCGGTTGGGGGCAGGGTGCCGAAGGGGATTTCCTCGCATTCTTCACGCAGAAGCTGTTTGGGATGGATGCATTCGCTTTTATATTCAGCTGGTTCAATCTGGTGGTCGGCAGTGGCCTTGGCATTGGCGGCCTGATATTCGCGGGAGCCTACGACCATTTCGGCAATTACCAGGTCGCGATTGCGGCAAATGGCGCATTGTGGCTGATTTCTGCGGGGTTCATGTTGGCGCTTTGGTCGGGATATCATCGGCAATCCGCAAGATGATTTTGCCACGCACCTTGCCAACTTTCATCCGTTCGATTGCGGCAGCCGCCGCACTGAACGGATAGATCGTCAAGGGCGGACACTGGACTGCGCGGCGGACCATCATGTCCAGGATTTCAGCAAGCTCTTCGCCAACCTTGTCATACTCGACAAAGGCCATGATCTTGCTGAAGCCGCGCTGCTTAGCCAACGCTGTATCGCCTTCGACGTCGCCATCCTGGGTCAGGGTGGGAATGCTGATCAACCTGCCGCCGGGGCGAAGCATGTCCAGCGCATCGGGCAGGGTTTCACCACTGACGCAGTCGATCACGGCAGCGACGCCATCGGGCTGCCATTGACGGATGCGCTGGACCAGTTCTCCCGTGGCATGGTCTAGCGCGATGTCCGCACCCAGCGAGCGGACATAATCGACATTTGCGGCACTGCAACTCGCGGCGACGCGCAACCCCCTAGCCTTGGCAGACTGGACGGTCCAACTGCCGACACCGCCCGAGCCGCCGTGGATAAAAACTGCATCACCATGCCCAAGTCTGCCTTTGCCGGCGCGGAAGAGTGCCTGGAAGCCGGTCAGTCCGGCGCAGGGAATGGATGCCGCCTCGTCGAGAGAAATCGAAGGCGGCACCTTGGCAACCAGGCATTCGGGTACACGGACATATTCCGCAAAGGTGCCGCTGTGGCCTCTGGCGCGATCGGAAATCGCCACGACACGGTCGCCTTGCCTGAAATTACTGACCGCCTTGCCGGTCGTCTGTACTACGCCAGCGGCATCGAGTCCGGGCACCCAGAAATCGGGATATTGTCCGAAGAACTGTTCGAGCGCGCCCTCGCTTTCCTTCCAGTCGACGGGATTGACGCCCGCAGATACGACCTTGATCAGAACATCGTCCGGGCCGCAAACCGGAATTGGGAAGTCCTTGATCACAATCTTGCCGATGGGGCCAAGGCGGGGAACTGCTACAGCACGCATCATATTTGTTCCATTTAGCAGATAGAGGAAGGTGCAGCCTCAGCCGATGATGGCTTCGTCTATCGCAAGGGCCGCATGGACGATGCAGACGATATCGATGATGCGCGTCGGGCTTTCCGGGTCATACCAGCCATCGATCAGGCCCCAGTGAATGGGGTTGGTCATGTATTCGCCGGTTAGCCCGCCCATGTTGTCGAATTCCTGTTCCCAGACATGGGTCCAGCGGCGGCGTCCGCTGGTCCATACGACATGGCCCAGCGACCAGTTGCGGATGGTGGAAACATGGCCCGGCATCAGCAACATGTCCCTTTCGAACTGGCGCAGGCTTTCGGCTGGGGAATGGGTGTCGGCGGCGAACATCAGACAGCGCCAGATGCCATCGGTCCGAGGGCCGGCTGAAAGGCAGGAATGCGTGGAGTGATAGGCCGCGCTGTCCACGAAGATTCCCTTGCTGGCAGCCAAGGCGGGTAGGATGCGGGATTGCCACTGGCTTGATGCCTCGCAGGCGCGCCAGGCGTCTTCGCAAGCGAAGGCAATCCGCGAGATCAGATGGCCACCATAGAGTGCATCGGGCAGGGTCTTGCCTGCCTTGGCCGAAACTATTCCGGGGAGGGCAGTCATCTCGCGATCGAGAAGCGCAACCAGGCGATCCGCTTCGTCTTCGCTAGCGTCTGGACCGAGGTCGATAACATTGAGCAGGTTAAACATTGACCCCATCCTTGCCTGCCTCGACCATGACCGTGCGCTTGCGGCTGGTTATCATGGCATCCACCTTGGCCCACCAGCGCGCCTTCTGCTCGACCCCGTCGAGGCGCATCTGCCACCATGCGCCGGCATCGGGCACGGACCACAGGAAGTGCAGGGTCGTCGTTCGATCAGGGAGGTCGATGGGCGGTGAGCGCCACGCGCCCTCAAGCGTCATACCTCGGGCCCTGGCGGCGGGCATATACTCCCGATGATAGGCATCGCGCACTTGTGCCAGTTGCGCATGGGGCACGACGATTTCGTCGCTGATATAGATCTTTTCGGACAAAGGTTTCCTATCCTATCCTATCCTAATCCTTTGCGGCGTTGGCGCTGGACCATGATGGTTAGGCTAAATGTCCGGTTGGTTATGTAAACCCTATAAATGGAATTATCAGAACAAAGGTTATGGCCCGTGGGGGTGTTGTCAGGTTAACGATGTCAAGGCGCGCTTCGCCCTCGACCTGCAAATTCATGCCGCAGCAGCGGACGCGGCATTCCACTCCGCCATGGCGGCGGATCGGTAAGTGCGGAGGGTCTTTCGCGAGATCAGATGACGCTCGGTGTTGAAGATGTTGTAGATCGCTGAGTGGGTTGAAACGAACCGCTGGGCCTGGCCTTGTTGGGGTGGACGGCCCCCGTACGGCATCGAAATGTGCCAGAGTGAGTCGTTGCTGTTCCCCGTCAGCACCTATGGCCCAGATTTGAGGTTGTGATTTAAGGAGAGATTGGGTCTCGTCGTAGTGACGAAGGAACG
>CANJYE010000017.1 GCA_947479055.1 Erythrobacteraceae bacterium | reverse complement strand
GCGGCACTTGATCGAAAACCTGTTCGCCAAAATCAAGGACTGGCGGCGCATTCACACCCGATATGATCGCTGCGCCCACACCTTCATGTCCGCCATCGCAATCGCCGCTACCGTCATCTTCTGGTTGTGATCAATGAGTCCTGACCCTACTTTAGGCCTGGGCATTGCCGCTTCCAATTATCAGGTATTCTCCCCTGACAAGGGACCGGGCTTTCTGAAAAACAGGCCGCGGGTCTTCGCCACGATCAGCCAGGCATTCTGAAGTTGTGCTGACCATGGTGTCCGGTTGGATTCCCGGCCCATCAGTGGGACATGTTATTATCCATGGTCACTGAAATGCGCGGCGATAGCCAGATGATCGCGGCGCCAAGGAACATAACCCCTGCCGCTATCGTGAAGGTGTAGTTGAGCGCCATCATTGTCGCTTCCTGTTCGACCATCCCTGAGACGATCTCGCGCATCTGTCCGGGCGTCATGCCAGCTGTCGCCAGCGCAGCCTGCGCCTGCTCTGGCCGGAGCTTATCGACGAGGTCGCTGCGCGCTACTCGCTGCGCATCGAGCCACAAAGTCATCACCGCCGAGGTGGCAAAGGCCAGCGCGACGCTCCGCGCGAAATTCTGCAAACCGGCGGCCGCAGCGGTCTCTTCGCGCCCGACCGCGCTCAGCGAGGCGGTGGTGAGCGGCAACATCATGAACGGCACTGCCACCCCTTGCGCGCACATGGTCAGCGCAATCGTCCAGAAATCCGTCGTGCTGGTCCATTCGGTCCGCAGCAGAGAGGTAAAGCCCATCCAGACCAACCCGCAACTAACCAGAATGCGGATATCCACCTTGGCCATCAGCTTGGCCACCAAAGGTGCGGAACACAACGCGACCATGGCCTGGAACGCTACGATCTGCCCGGCATCAAACGCGGTATAACCCATAGTGGTCTGCAACCATTGCGGCACGGCAACCACGCCCGCGAAGAACGCGGTGAAGCCCAGCGACATGGTCACCAGCGTTACGGTGTACCCCCGATGGCGGAAGATACGCAGTTCCACCACGGGATGATCATCGGTAATTTCCCAGATCACGAACAGGATGAAGCCGAGACCCCCGCCGATCGCCAGAGCAACGATCTTCCAGTCCTCGAACCATGCATGCTGGCGACCGACGTCGAGCATGATTTGCACGCAGCCGATCCAGAACACCAGCAGCGCGAGCCCGATCCGGTCGATCGGCACCTTGCGGACCGGGGTCTCAAGGCTGCTCAGCAGCACATAGGCGAGGCCCACGCACAGGATGGAAATCGGCACGTTGATCAGGAATATCCAGTGCCAGGTCCAGTGATCGGTGATGTAGCCGCCCATCAGCGGGCCAAGCGCAGGGGCCATGATCACCGTCATCGCCCACATCCCCATCGCCGCCGGGCGTTGTTCAGCCGGGAATACCCGCATCATCAGCGCCTGCGACATTGGCATGATCGGTCCGCCACACAGGCCCTGCCCGATCCGCGCCGCCACCAGCATGCCAAGCGTCACCGACATGCCGCAGAACAGGGAAAAAACCCCGAACCCGGCCATTGCCAGCAAATAGACCCGGACCGTGCCGAAGCGCTGGGCCAGCCAGCCGGTCAGCGGCACGCAGACCGCCTCGGCGATCGCGTAGGAAGTGATGATCCATGTCCCCTGCTCCAGCGTGATGCCGAGATTGCCGGCGATATGCGGCACGGAAACATTGGCGATGGTGAGGTCCAGCATCACCATGAAATTGCTGACGGCCAGGAGCACGCCCGCCACGATTCGCCGCGCGGCGGGGAATTCCCCCCCACTAGCGGCGGTGGCAGCTGAGGCGGCAGTGCTCAACTCAATTGTCCGACACGTCCACGGCCACCTCGGCCGACAGCCCGACTCGCAGCGGATGCTCGGCCACTTGCCTGGAATCGAGTTCGATTCGCACTGGCAAGCGCTGGACCACCTTGATCCAGTTGCCAGTGGCATTCTGGGCCGGAATGATTGCCATCGACGCGCCGGTCCCGCCACCGATGCCCGCCACCTTGCCCTTGTAAACCACATCGGAGCCATAAAGATCGGTGGTGACTTCGGCTGGCATCCCCGCCCGCATGCGGCGCAACTGGTTTTCCTTGAAATTGGCCTCGATATAGACGCCGCTCAGCGGGACAATGGTCATCACCGGCACGCCCAGCGCCACCCGCTGTCCGATCTGTACCTGCCGTCTGGTCACCACCCCGTCTATCGGGGCGCGCATGACCATGCGGACAAAATCGAGCCTGGCTGAATCGACCTTTGCTTGCGCCGCCAGCACGGCTGGATCGGTGTCCACGGTCGAGCCCTGGACCAGCGCGTCGGCAGCGGCCAGCTGTTCACCAGCGCTGCGCTGGCCGGCCTGCGCCTCGGCAACCGCGGCGCGCGCGGCCGCCACCGCCGCCTGCGCAGAAGCAAAGCCTCTTCGGGCGGAAGTCAGCTCATCGCCCGATACCGCGCCGCTGCCAGCCAGCGCCTCGCGCCGCTGCAGGTCGATCCGGGCCTTGTCATATTCGGCCTGCGCCGCCGCCTGCCGGGCCCGGGCCTGGGCAATGTCCGCCACGCTGGCGGAGACCTGCGCGGACAAGGCCCCGCCCGTCGCCACGGCCTGGCGGAAGCGACGGCGCGCGACGGCAAGGTCGGCCTCGGCTTGCGCGAGGGCAATTCTTGCATTGGCAGGGTCAAGCTCGACCAGCACAGTTCCCGCTTTGACGAACTGCGTATCGCGGACATGGACGGCAAGGACGGTCGAGGAGACGAGCGGCGTGATCTGCGCCACCTCCGCGTTGACATAGGCATTGTCGGTGCTGACCCGATTGCGCCCGACCAGCAGGTACCAGATCCCATAGACCAGCACGATCGCGCCCACCGCCATGCCCACGCGCGACAGCCACAGGCGCCGCGCGGCAATGCGCGCCTCGCGTGCCTGGTCAACGGGCTCCTCGGCGGGGACCGGTTCGGTGCTTTCACTCATGCGTGGCGTCCTTGGGCTGTGCCCCCGGGTCGGCAAAGCCGCCGCCCAGGGCGCGGATCAGGGCGATATCGGCACTGCGGCTGGCGGCTTCCAAGGTACTGGCAGCCATCCGCGCCTGCAGCAGGCGATCTTCCACCGCCAGCACGTCGAGATAGGTCGACAGGCCACCCTCGTAGCGCCGTCTCGCGATGGCATGGGCTTCTTCGCTTGCCGCCAGAGCGGCGCGGACGTCGCCCAGCCGTTCGGCCAGCATGCGTCGGCCGGTCGCGGCGTCGGCCACCTGGCGATAGGCGTCGAGCACGGTGTGGTTGTAATCGGCCACCGCCTCGTCAAACGTCGCGCGGGCACCACGATAGTGCCCGGATATTTCGCCGCCGTGGAAAATCGGCAGGCTGACGATCCCGCCGACGCGACCCATGCTCGAATCGTGCTTGAACAGCATGTCCAGTTCCAGCGACTGGAGACCATACAGCGCGCTCAGACGAATGGCCGGGTAGAAATCCGCCCGCGCGACCTTGACCCGGGCGGCGGCGGCTTCGACCCGCTCGCGCGCCATGGCGATATCCGGGCGGCGGGCGACCAGCGCGGTCGTCACGCCGTCGGGCAGGTCCTGAGGTTCAATCGTGGTCCACTGCGGCCGGGTGATCGCCAGGCCACGATCGGGGCCTGCGCCAACCAGTGCCGCGATCTGGTGTCGGCGCAGCAGCAGCCCCTCTTGCGCGGCAGAGAGTTCGCTTCGGGCAGCGGCGGTCTGCGCTTCGACCAGCCTCAGGTTGCCGCGCGTATCCATGCCACCGGCTACCCGCTGCGCCACCAGCGCTTCGCCCGAACGCCGCATTTCCAGTGCGCCGGTGCGGATGTCCACTTCCTCGAACTGACGGGCAAGATCGGCATAGGCCCGCGCGATCGTGCTCGCCAGCACCAGCCGCGCCTGGAGCGCGTCGATCTGCGCCGCGCGCCGTTCGGACCTCGCTGCAGCGAGCCCTGCCCGGTTGCGGCCCCACAGGTCGATGTCCCATTCGAGCGCCCCGGCAATCTGGCCGTAATCGTTCCAGCCCTGCGGCAGGAAAGCCTTGGGCAAGCCGGTGTTGTAACTGAGCTTTTCGCCGCTGGCCGAGCCCTTGAGATCGAGCGACGGCAAGAGCGCCGCACCGGCAGCCTGGGCCATGCCATCGGCCCGGCGCAGGCGCGCCTGTGCCGCCGCCACATCGGGTGAATTGGCGAGACCTTCGGCCACCAGGGCCTCAAGCTGGGGATCGGCATAACCGCGCCACCAGTCTTCCCCCGGCCATGCGGCATTGGTGCCAGCAGCCAGGCTCTCGTGCGACGCGATTCCGGACGCCGCCAGCGGAACCTGGGGCGTGCCGGTCTGCGGCACGCTGGCGCAGGCCGCGACCAGCGCAAGCGCCAGCAGGCTGAGAGAGCGGTGCAGGAAGCGGGTGGATCTGTGTTGCATGAAAACCGTACTGATTGGTACGCACAGTTCATCTCCGCCCTTCCGGGAGTTGTCAATCGAAAAATCGTACTATATGGTACGGTTATATGATCGAGCTCGCCGCCCCCATCTGTGGTCGCAGGGAAGCCAGCCGCCGCAGCAGGCGCGAGGCCATTCTCGATGTGGCGGCGCGTTCCTTTCTCGAACAGGGCTATGCCGCGACGACGATGTCGGCAATCGCGGCCGCGCTGGGCGGCTCGAAGGGCACACTGTGGAGCTATTTTCCGTCCAAGGAAGAGCTGTTCGCCGCCGTACTCGACCGCATGATCGACGCATTCCAGCAGGAACTGGTGCCGATCCTCAACTCCACCAACCCGGTGGCAACAACGCTTGCCAAGTTCTGCCGCCATTTCCTGCAGAAGGTCACGCAGGCCGAAAGCCTGGCGTTGCACCGGCTGGTCGTGGGGGAGGCAAGCCGCTTCCCCGAAATCGGCCGGATCTTCTACGCACGCGGTCCCGGCCGGACGCGCGACCAGCTTGGCAGCTATCTGGTCGATGCGATGGAACGCGGCCTCTTGCGGCGGGACGATGCGCAGGTGGCCGCCATGCAACTGATCGGGTTATGCTTGTCGGGATGTCATATGCAGCTCATCATGGGGGTGATCGACAAGGTGCCGGACGCAATGCTGGAACAGGACTGCCGCCGCGCGCTCGCCATGTTCCTGCGTGCCTACACACAACCGCCTGAGACCGGCGTGACCTCGCCCTCGTCGATAGCCTGACCCGCAAGGCCTGACCAGGCGACATATCTGCAAAACGCCCGCAAGCGCGACAAGCTGAATATTGGAAGGGTTGGTAGCGGAGGAGGGACTCGAACCCCCGACACGCGGATTATGATTCCGTTCCATAGAATTGATTCTATTTGATTTTATATCCAAACTGCAGCAATTGCGCGTGTTGAAACTCAAGGGAATTTTAGGAAAATTCCAACCAGTTGATACCCTCACACGCCCTGTTCAAAGTCAATGACCTACTGATGGGTATCCCGCATTTAGACCCTGCCGTCGTGAAGTTGCGTTGGGACATCCTTCGACGGAATGTTGTCTGGGGTTTGTAGCGTGTCGAGGCAATGTCTTTCCACAAAAGCCGTGAGGTGTGTGAATTGCATGTCGCTAATCTCATAGACATGATCGCCGCCAGTATCTCCGTTATTCCCTCCGAAGATACGCTGATCAAGGTGAAGACCCTGACCGGTTTGATCGAGGAGGACCGGTGTATCGCAATCTGATGGCCAGATATCAACCAGTGTGAGCCGAGACTCATCTCGGCATGCCGCAGCGCCCGTGGCGTTCTGGATCATTCTACGAAGACCCGACACCAAGACTGCGGCACTTCAGGTTGGAGAGGCCGACGGAGGCGGCCCTCGGCAGGCTGAATCAGCTCCCCGGTCATCGCCTTGACCGTGGCGGACGAACCAGTTAGCATGAATATACTAATTGCAGTTCATGGGGTAAGACATGTCGCTCACAGAAGCTCAGTTGATCGAACTTTACGATGATAAATGCCTGCACGACAACCTGATGATGTATTGTCGTGCTGCAGACCGTATGGACATCGAGGGGATTAAGGCGACATACTGGCCAGATTCAACGGACGACCATGGCGGCTATGTCGGAAGTGGCCATGGATGGGCCGAAGCAGTCGAGCAGTATCGCGACAGGATACATTCCTGCAGCCATCACACCAGCAATGTGCTTTGCGAGGTGGATGGCAACAGGGCGAAGCGCGAAAGCATGTTCCTGTGTGTGGTTGCCTTCAAAGAGCAGGATGTCAGTTTCTTCCACGGCGGCCGTTATCGTGATCTTTGCGAGAAGCGCGATGGCGTCTGGAAGGTCCTCCGGCGCACTTGCATCTGGGACTGGAGCGACGTGAGAAAGGCGAATACCGACTGGAGCATCTCCGGCGTTCCCGAGATGTCCTACTGGGGCGCTCGCTACCCGCACGATCCGATCTACCAGGATTGGTCCAGCCCTGCAACTGCACGGCCAGCACACCAGGATACCTGCCGATAAAACTGCTTTTCCCCTGAGGTTTTCGACAGGCACAATATGAATATTCAGCACCCCCGCGGGTGGGCTTCGTCCGCACCGGATAAGTTGGCCTTTGTTCTGGCTGATTCAAACGAAAGCCTCACCTATGCCGAGCTAGTCCAGCGTTCCGATCGCGCTGCTCAGGCCTTCGCCTCCCTCGGAATCGCGCCAGGCGATACGATCGCTCTCCTTGTCGAGAATCATATCCGTTATCCGGAACTCGTGTGGGCAGCCAAGAACAGTGGGTTGCGGTACGTCGCGATCAGCACGCATCTGAATTCCGCCGATGCAAGCTACATTATCCGCGATTGCGGGGCCAAACTGCTGGTCACCTCATGGAAGATGCGGGCCATTGCCCATGGGGCAATAGTCGACCTTGAGACACAACCGCACTTGCTGATGCTGGACGGTTGCGAAGCGCCCTTTTCGTCATACGAAGCCCTGGTGGGGACCGCACCGCCGGAGGCACTACCGGGGCGTCGGCGTGGTGCATCCATGCTGTACTCATCCGGAACCACCGGCCGACCCAAGGGGGTCGCGACCCAGATTACCGATGCGCCTCCCGAGGCTCCACCGCATCGCCATGCGATGCTCGTCTCGCGCTTCGAGATCGATGACAATTCAGTGTTCCTGGATGCTGGCCCGCTCTATCATGCCGGCCCACTGCGCTTCATGATGACTGTCCAGCGCTGTGGCGGGGTGGTCATCGCCTTTACTCGCTTCGACGCGGCAGAGGCGCTTGCAGCGATCGAAGCATATGGTGCGACCCATGCCTTCTTCGTGCCGACAATGCTGGCCCGCATGCTCAAGCTGCCGGCCCAAACTCGTCAGAGCTCAAACCTGTCGACGATGCGTCATGCGATCCACAGCGCCGCGCCCTGCCCGACGGACGTCAAGCGCGCGATGATCGATTGGTGGGGTCCCGTCATCGACGAACTTTATTCCGGCACCGAGGGCGTAGGCCATACGATAATCAGCAGTGAGGAATGGTTGCTGCATCCAGGCTCGGTCGGCCGTGCGGCGGGCGCATGCAGCATCAAGATCGTCGATGCCAATGGCAACATTCTCCCCCCCGGGCCTGCCGGGCGGATCATGATGCGAAACGGCCTCCAATTTGCGTATCACGGAGACCCGGACAAGACCGCCTCAGTCCGTGACGAGGATGGTTACACCTCACTGGGTGATGTCGGCTATCTCGATGCCGATGGCTTTTTATATCTCACGGATCGTGAAAGCCACATGATCATCTCCGGCGGGGTGAATATCTACCCGCAAGAGGCCGAGGCCGTGCTGGGGTCGCACCCCGAGATCGAGGATGTTGCGGTGATCGGTGTTCCCCATGTCGATATGGGTGAGGAAGTGAAGGCCGTGGTACAACCGCGCAGCATGCCGCAAGATCCTGTTGCACTGGAAAATGACATCATTGATTTCTGTCGCGCGCGGCTAAGCGCGATCAAGTGCCCCAAGAGCGTCGACTTCGTTGCCAAGCTGCCCCGCAGCGAGATGGGAAAGTTGGCCAAGCATGTCATCAAAGCCAGCTACTGGGACAACCACAAGGCGTGAACTCGCCATATTATTGCCCTTTCCGACCATTCCGGGTCACCGGGACGGTCGGAAAGGGCTCTAACAGAAGTGTGTACTCGATCCAAAACCCCGAAGGACAGATTCTTCTTGCACTACGGGCGGCAACCACAGAAGCGGAACGGATCCGAGGTCTTGCTCATCCGGCCGGGAGATCAGCCATCCCTTTGACAGCGCCATCCCGCCGGCATTCGTCAGGAACGGTTTGCACATTACAATGCGATTGGGATTTTAAAGTGGTTGCGCGCGACATAATCGCGATGATCAAACAATATCTGGGGAAGCGGATCTTCGAGGTAGAGTTGGAGAACCGATCCCAGCCCCCGATACCCCTCAGGCATGGTGCAAAGGTCCTCCGTCATTGGTGAAAACAGATTGCTGAATGCTGTCCAATATATATCGGCAGCAGTTAGTTCGGCACCCATGAAATAGCGCTTGCCGGCGGCCGCCTGACGCTCGAGCCTTGACGCCAAAGCCCGCAGGATTGTCCAGACCCGGTGCCGGGCATGTTCCGTCGTGACGGGGGATCGGTACTTGCGACGCATGCCGTCCCCGCTTTGATCTTTTGGCGGGCCGCGCTCGCCCGAAAGGAGCATCAGGCGTACATTCCAGCCCAGCCCGTCCTCACTGCAAATTTCGTGGCACAGGCCCATCATTGTGATGCGCTCCTCTTCATCGAGAGGAATTACCCGCGGCTGTGGCTGCAGTTGCTCCGCCAGCGCCAGCATCTCTGACCAATGCACGCGTGCCCTGTCGTCGTTGAACACAACGACTGGCGCGGATGTCTGCCCCGTCCAGTCTTTCAATGGCTTGTTTTCTCCCCCTGGGTCTTGCGCGACCGGGATATAGTCTATTCCCTTGATGTCGAGGATGGCCCTGATGGCCACGCTCCAGGCGCCAGGCACGCCCTGAGTGAACGCAATGCGCAGACCCGGCATAGTTACTGCTTTTTCGATGGGGACATACCGAGGTGTATTATCAATGGTCATGGATTTACCCTTCAACTGTCCCGGATCTAAGGCTTCAGCCGATAGCTGGTGACTGTTCGACAAATTTTTTCTTGTTCAAGGCTTTGCGGTCGTAGGGATCCGCGCCTATTGCGGACCATGCCTTGACCGCGCGGCGTTCCAACTGCTCTTGCACCCATTCACTCTCGACTTGCCCCTGTTCAATCGCTTCAATCCGGACATCCTGCACAGAGAAGTAATTGAACGTATCAATCAGCACTGTATTGTCTGGGACACGGGCAACAATCTGCACAACCTCAGGAATACGCGCGAGTGGCACTGACAGGACAGAACATCGACCTCATTGGCAGCTTCCGGGGCGTGGACGGCGTTTGCGCCGCCCGACTGCAATTGCTCATTTATGAATTGCCGTCCTCTCGAATTGGCGAATTTGACCTGATGACCGGCTGCACACAGTCTCTCGACCAGTTTCTTTCCAATATGACCGGACCCGATAATACCAATTCGCATGGGCTTTTCCGTCACGACGTACTGTTGCCAACACTAACGGGCGGCCTTTCATGCCGCAAGGTCACGCGTTGCGGCAACCTCGCGGTTACGCCTGATTACCGTGTCGTGATCCGGGAATGCAGACGCTGCGATGAACTCAGCCATGAGCTCTTCACGTTTTCGGGCACCGCGGCCAAGCTCCGCTGATGCGAGCGCATCACGTAGTTCGGCACTCGTCAGCTCAGTACAATAGGCAGGATTTCCCGGCTGCTGCCGCCAGGATTCAGCCAGCCCACCTGCATCGACCGCGTCGAACCCGGCGGCCTCGACCAACTCGGCCGCAATCGCTTTGCCGCGTGAATCGTCACCGGCGACGGGCAATGCAAGCCGGCCTTTAGCGCCAGCCGGCAGTCCTCGTTCTGCAAGGGTGAAGGCAAGCACGGCATTGAAAGCCTTGATCACAGGTCGGCCGATCTGTTCGGACGAACAGACGCTTTCGGGCTTGCCATTGTCCAGTTCGGCCATCTGACCATCCCGGAACGGATAGTAGTTCGAGGTATCGATCAGCACTACGTCTGGCCGAGCCTTGGCAACCGCGCTCGCCAATTCGGGCATGGCCGAGAATGGAACAGACAATATCAGGACATCCACGCCCTTTGCCACGTCCGTAACCTCGACCGCCTGCGCCCCCATCTCCTCGACTTGCTGCCGTATCTGGCTGGCACCTCTGGCGGCGGCCACCTGAACTTCGTGCCCTGCCCTTGCGAACTTTTTCGCAAGCGTGCCGCCAATGTTGCCGACGCCGATGATACCCACCTTCATTCTGATTCCTTCTCAATGCGCTGACCTGCGCAACACGTTTAATATTTAGGATTTTTTCGCGAAATAACGTCGGAATCCATTGAGGATTGCGTCTGTATAGGTCCGCTCGATGATCGATTGCATAAAGGGCATGTCCGCACCTTCAACCAGATCGAATTCTGATTTAAACGTCATCAATGTGGTGCCATCCGGAAGCGCATCGACAAGCGTCGTTGCGAGGTAATTCCTGAATTCGCTCCGTAAGACCGCCCCGCCCGGATTTGGCCGGAAGATCATGTTGTAATAAATCCGACGGGTCTCGTCGTCCTGAAGAAGCAGCGTTTCGTCAACAGCCGACCCGGTTACGTGATGGATGACGCGCCTCCTGGGAATCTGGTCTGCCGGATCAACCAGCTCTACCCGCGCAAGCTCAGGTCCTGGCCGGCCGCCCTCAGAGGGCTTCACCCACCACCGATCGAATCCTGCCCAATCCGTGAGCAATTCCCAAACATCTTCCGGCGACGCATTTACCACTCCCCGCGTTTCCGCATGGCCCCTTTGAAACTTACTCATTGTCCTGCTCCTTTTCGTGATTGTCCCGGTCAGGCACTGCCTAAGACCAGATTAGATGAGACGGGCCTTAACTGACTCTCGTGATGAACTCCTTGACGAACGGCGCGAGATCCTGGCCAGCAAAGGTGCAATAATATGTGCCATACCCATCGCGCTCCACGACTTCAGCCTGCGGCAGCGCCATCTTGGCCCGCTCATGCCAGAAGAAAACAATGTCCCGGCGTCCTGCGATCAGCAATATGGGGCACTTCGCCAGCGCCAGCACATCAGGCATGTTGTGCTTGAAAACGGCACGATACCCCCAGTGCCACTCCGTTCCCGCCATAAGTGTATCGATCAGTTCGCGATGATAGATCTCCGCAGGCACCGGATAGAATGCAGCGCCTGGCTCAACGGGCGGAGATGTGTCGCAATCCTTTACCACTCGCGTCCAGGCCGTGATCGCTTGGGACCCGCGGATATCGGGAGGATTGTCGTAGATGATGACTTTGTTCCGCTCGCTCTCTTCCATAGTCGGATAGGTCACGCCGGCGAGCATGATGCTGGCCACGCGGTCAGGGTGAGTGGCGGCCATCTGTGCGGAGACATTGGTTCCCCCGTGATGGCCGAAGCAATGGAAGCGCCCTATACCGAGATTGTCGATTGCCTCCATGAGGACATCGGCGACATATTCGTATGAGGGTTCGGCGGTCGGCATGAAGCTTTGGCCGTAATGCGGCAGATCAAACGCATACATCGGACGAAAGCCGTCAAGCGCCTCCATCATGCTTTCGAAGGATGCGGACGAGCTTGCCGTCATATGGAAAAACAGGATCGGAATGTCGCTACCGACCTCGTTGTAACGGTAATGGATTTGCCCATCCCGCGTATCGACATATCCTTTCCTGATTGCCATGCCCTCAGCAAACCTCCACACAAGGCGACCCCATTAGTCTTCCCATCCTAATCTCCTAACCCGATACCTTCGCCCACGCAATGCCGTTTAGCCCTGATGAACATCGCAGGTGCATTTCCTCCTGCAGCTCTCACATCTGCCACCTTGACTCCGATGTCGCGGCCTCTATGTTTTAGTACCGATTATTCGAAAACGTGCGCTGTCGGCGGCGCCGCATCTTGAGCAGGAGAGCTTATGAAAAACCGTCCATGGATCCGTGACCGCAACTGCTTCAGCACCCGTTTCCACGTAGACCCCGCAAAGCGCGAGCAGTTTATCAAGAACTTCGAAGAAATGTGCGAAACCGCGGGTGAATATTATGAGCGCGGTTGCAAGTTCGCATTCCAGGGATGGGCGCGCGACCCTAACGAGTTCGTCGTTTTCGCGTCCTGGGATGAAACCGTGGTGCGTGAGCTGCGCGATGACCCCGAATTCAAGCGACTCACCGCGGCGCTGCTCGACTGCTGCGATGCTCCCAACATCATGGAGCAGTATAGCGGCATGCATATCGATCGCAGTGTTTTCGACAGCTACCCGGCTGGCGAGTCGGCCGTCCACAAGGCTGGCGGACAGAAGACGATCTTCCTCTGATCGCACCGGGAATTGAGGTACCGGCTTGCGCTTGTCGAGCCGTTAACTAGCCTTACAAACGGCGATCTACAGCGCGGCAAAACGACACGTTTTGTCGCGCTGTTCTTTAGAGAATTGCGCGCGCTATCAGGTTGCGTTGGATCTCGTTGGTGCCGCCGAAGATCGACCAGCAACGACCGTAAAGATATTGATGCGCCATGAAACTGGCCCGCTGTACCGGCGAAAAACTGCCGTCAGGCCCAAGGTGCAGATCGGCGGGATCGTGGACGGCTCCCAACGGGCCTTCGATCTCAAGCGCAATCTCCGTCAGTAACTGGAATATCTCAGTACTCCGGATCTTGAGCAGCGATGCTTCCGGGCCATCCTTGGACATCCCATCCGCCCAACGCGCCACGTAACTTGCTTCCAGAGAGCAGAGCGTAAGCATCTGTATCTCAGCATCCGCCAGCTTGTCGGCAAGACGCGCACGAGATATTGAAGGCGGAAGATCAGCCAGCATGGCCTTGATGGTCGCAAGCAGCCTCAACTTGGGGCCTGTATCGGCGATGGCGACACGTTCATGCGAAAGCAGGAACTTCGCGATCTTCCAGCCATCGCCCTCGGCGCCAACCAAATTTTCTGCCGGCACCTTGACCTCGTCAAGAAACAGCTGGTTCGTGTGATGCTGGCCGTCGATTGTCACGATCGGCCTTACATCGATCCCCGGCGAATTCATGTCGATCAACAGGTACGAAATTCCGCTTTGCGGTTTGCCTTCCTGGCTGGTGCGGACAAGGCAATGCATCATGTCGGCCCAGTGGGCCTCGGTGGTCCACATTTTCGTGCCGTTGACGGTGTAGTGGTCGCCCTGTCGTAATGCGGTGGTCTTGAGCGAGGCTAGATCCGAGCCGGAATTGGGCTCGGAGTAGCCCTGGCACCACCAGGTATCGCTTGAGAGGATACCGGGCAGGTACTTGTCCTGCTGCTCGCGGGTGCCGAAGGCTTGCAGAACCGGACCCACCATGTTCACCCCGTAAGGGATGATCATGGGCGCGTTGTTGATCGAAGCTTCCTGAAGGAAGATCAGTTGCTGATCCAAGCTCCAGCCGGCCCCGCCATGCTCCTTTGGCCAGGCAGCCGCAAACCATCCCTTTCCCCGCAGGATCTTTTGCCAGCGCACATAGTCGGACTTGGTTACCTCCAGGCCAAGCGCCCCCTTGCGCGCAATGTCTGCGGGCAGGTTCTGATGGACGAACTCACGCACTTCGGAACGGAACGCGGATTCTGCAATGATGCCTGCGCCACTCTGCGCGAAGTGGGCGCGCAGCGCAGTCACATTGCCCAGTTCGGCACGAATGGCAGCGAGACGACGCATGTAGTGGCTGACGTCCAACTCATCGGAGACGCCCATTCCCCCATGCATCTGGACAGCCTCATGACCGACCAGACGGCCTGCTTCGTCGGCCATGGCCTTTGCCGCACTCGCCAGCGCAAATCGGTCTTCCGTGCCGTTATCGAGGGCAGTAATGGCGCGGTCAACGATGCCACGCACCTCTTCGGCAGCCATATGCATGTCAGCAGCGCGGTGCTGGAGCGCTTGGAACGATGCGAGAGGCACCCCGAATTGTTTGCGGGTTTTCAGATATTCAAATGTCGCAGCATTCAGTGCCGACACGATCCCCGATGTCTCCGCGGCAACGCCAACGAGGCAGACGGACAGCAACTCGGACACTGTTTTCTCATCTGCGAGAAGCGTGGCGGGCGAGCCGCCGAAAACAATCGTCGCCGCAGAAGACCCGTCGATCAGCCTGAAAGTGGTGAACTGAAGCCCTTCAGCCTTCCGATCAACCAGAAATGCCTTGGTCACACCGTCCAATGTTGCGGTGACAACGAATCTGTCAGCCACGTCCGCATGCCGGACAACGACTTTGCGTCCATCAACCCGGTAGGACCCGTCGCTGGATTGGGCTGCCGTTGTCGCCCTTCGGGCGAACGGATCATGAGACTCGTCATGCGCGAAGGCGATGAACTCGTGGCCTTCGATCAAGCCGGCGATATCAAGCCCGGCAGCTTCGAGGGCCTTGCCACAGACCGCAGCCGAAAGCACCGGTTCCACAACCAGCTTGCGGCCCACTTCGGTCATGACCACCGCTATGTCACGCATCGTCCCGCCATAGCCACCTGCCTCTTCGCTGAAGGCGGCGCCTAGTATGCCCTGCTCCGCAAGGACGGGCCAAAGCGCGAGGCGGTCCGGATTGTTCGAAGAAAGCCTGTGCCGGCGATCTTCAAAGTTGTTTTCCGCGTCCAGCAGACGGCTCAGCATGTCGCCAAGTATCGTTTGCGTTTCCGTCACCGCGAAGGTCATTGTGTCAGCCTTGTATGGAGATTTGTGCAGCGCCTTCAGGCGAAGAGCACGTCGCTTGCAAAAGTCCTACCGATAGCGTTCACGAAGCGGGCGGCGTCTGCTCCGTTGATGACCCTGTGGTCATAGCTCAACGACAAGGGCAGCATCTTCTTCCAGACGATCGTATCCTCTGCCCCTCGGACCGGTCGCTCCACCATTGCCGTGGCACCGAGAATGGCCACGTCGGGCGCGTTGATGATCGGCGTGAAGGCCGTTCCACCGAGATGGCCCAGCGAGGTCAGCGATATGGAACTGCCGGACATCTCCGCGATGGACAGGCCCTTGGTACGCGCCTTCTCAGCCATCGCCGCGACAGCCTCGGCGATCTCGGACAGACCCAGCTTGTCGACTTCCCGCAAAACGGGAACCAGAAGGCCGCCGGGCGTGTCGACGGCCACTCCGATGTTGAAGTATTTCTTGAAGACAATCGACTGTCCATCGCCGGCGAGCGAGGCGTTGAACTGCGGGTACTCGTCCAGTGCCATCGCCAGTGCTTTGACCAGCAGCGCCACCGGCGTGATCTTGGTGCCCTGGTTGGCCTTGTTCCACTCTGCTCGACGCAGTTCGGCACCCGTTACGTCGATTTCATCGTGATGCGAGACGTGCGGGATGGCGATCCAGTTGCGCGCGAGGAACTGCCCGGTCATCCGCTGGACCCGGGTCAGCTTGCGTACCTCGACCTCGCCGAATTCAGCGAAGTCCGCCTCCGGCAGGGGCGGCAACGAGCCAATCAGGGAGTTGAGATCCATTTACTCGATGATCCCGATGACCGTGCCGACTTCGTAAACCTCACCGATCGGCTTGAGGACCTTGAGCGTCCCCGAAGCGGGGGCCTCAACTTCGTTGGTCGACTTTTCGCTCTCCACCGAGAATAGCGGCTCACCTTCGGTTACCTGGCCGCCATCGGCGACCAGCCACTCTGTCAGTTCACCTTCGTTCATCGAGAATCCAAGTTTCGGAAGAAGTATTTCGGTTGCCATATTCACTTTTCCCTTCAGGCGACGAGGCCACGGATTGTTCTTTCGATCTCATCCGAAGAAGGCACGAATGCCGTTTCCAGCGGTTTCGAATAAGGAACCGGGCAAAAGGCGCCGCCCAGCCTGCGGACGGGTGCCTTGAGCTTCCCAAACAGATGCTCGTTGAGGTCCGCCGCGACTTCCGCACCTACGCCGAACTCCTTCACCGCCTCATGCACGATGAGCGCGCGACCAGTCTTTTCCACCGAAGCCCGCACCGTTTCCCTGTCCCACGGAGCGATGGTGCGAAGATCTACCACCTCGATCGAGATGCCTTCGCCAGCCAACTGCTCGGCGACCGCGAGCGACGGTGCAACCATCGTAGCATAGCTGATAATCGTCACATCGCTGCCCTCGCGGACCACATTGGCCTTGCCTAACGGAAGCACTTCACGGGTAAATGGGGCCGGATTCCAGTAGGTCGGCAAGTTCTCGATGAACAGCACCGGATCCGGATCCTCGATAGCGCCCCTCAACAGGCCATAGGCATCCGACGGGTTAGACGGCGCGACGACCTTGATGCCGGGCGTGTGGGCGAACCAGGCTTCAAGATAGTCGCTATGCTGCCCGCCGTTGGACATTCCCGCGCCAGTCATCGTGCGAATGACGATCGGGACATTGGTCTGGCCGCCTGACATGAAGCGAAGTTTGGCCGCGTGATTGACGATCATGTCCATTGCCACCGCGGTGAAGTTCATCAGCATGATCTCCGCCACGACGCGATAGCCGCCGAGCGATGCGCCGATGGCCGCACCGATGATCGCCTGCTCGGAGATCGGAGTGGACTTCACGCGATGATCGCCGAATGCGGTCGAAAGCCCCTTTGTAGCGCCCGCTACGCCGCCTTCTTCAAGATCGCCGACGTCCTCGCCCAGAATGAGGAGCTTCGGATCTGCGGCAAGGGCATCGTGCATCGCGAGATTCACGGCCTGGATTGTGTTCATGGTTTCTGTCGTCATCGTCTCGCTCCTCAAGCCAGTTCGTGGGCGAACACGTCGCGCTTCAATTCGACAGGATCGGGCAGATCAGCCTTGAACGCGGCATCCACCGCCGCTTCGATCTGCGCCTTGATGTCGGCGTCGATGGCATCGATCTCGGCCTCTGTCGCGATGCCGTCTGCGATGACGCGCGCCCGCAGCATCGGGAACGGGTCATTGGCCTTCGCTTGGGCGAACTCTTCCTTCGGAATGTAACCCGCAGCATCACCAATCAGATGACCGTTGAAGCGGAAGGTCAGCGCCTCGATCAGCGTCGGGCCTTCGCCGGCACGGGCACGGTCGATGGCGATCTTGGCCGCACCATACATTTCATCGGCGTCATTGCCGTTCACCGTGACGCCGTCCATGCCGTAGCCGGCGGCCCGCTTCGATAGCCGATCGACGGCGGTCGAGTTGGCGTAGGTGGTGTGCTCCGCATAGAGATTGTTCTGGCACACAAATATTACGGGCAGTTTCCAGAGAGCCGCAAGGTTGAGCGACTCATGGAAGGCTCCGATGTTGGCAGCGCCGTCGCCGAAATTGGCGACGGCGACGCCGCCCTTGCCGTCCAGCTTGGCTGCCCAGCCAAGGCCGGTGGCGATGGGCATCGAGGAACCGACGACACCAGTCGTGACCATGCAGCCGCTTTCCGGGTGGGTAAGGTGCATCGTGCCGCCCTTGCCCTTGCAGCTTCCGGTTATCCGTCCCGCAAGCTCCGCCCACAGGGGTCCGAGCGGGAAACCCTTGGCCAGCATGTCATGCGTGCCGCGATAGATCGTGCAGAGCTTGTCATTGTCGTTCAGGCTGACTGAAAGCGCCGCCGGAATGATCTCCTGGCCCTGTGGCGAATAATACGGGGTCATCAGGAGGCCCGCCTTCATCGCCCGGACCACACGAAGGTCATTGTGACGGATCAGCGAGGCCTTGCGATATATTTCAAGCAGCGTAGCCGCGTCGGGTTTGGGTAGGTTCGACATCCAGTCCTCCTTGTTTACCGCTTGTCCGAAAAAAGGGCGCGGCCGATGATTTGCTTCATCACCTCGGTGGCTCCACCGGCGATGCGGGCTATGCGCGCGTCGATGAAAGCGCGCGCGATGGGAAATTCGGTCATGTAGCCATAGCCTCCGAAGAACTGGAGGCACTCGTTCACGACCTTGTTATGCAGGTCGGTTACAAGCAATTTTACCTTTGCCGCATCGACGCCGCTCAGTTCACCGGTCAGATGCGCGGTAATGCACCAGTCGGTAAAAACGCGCAGCGCGGTTGTCTCGGCATCCATCTGCGCAAGAACGAATTGGGTATTCTGGAAATCGGCAATGGTTCCGCCGAAGGCCTTGCGGTCGCGGGTGTAATCCACCGTCCAGCCGATCGCGGCTTCGCATACGCAAATGCTGCGGACGGCCTGAACTAGGCGCTCCTGCGCCAGCTTGGTCATCAACATGCGGAACCCGCCGCCTTCGTCGCCGAGGCGGTTGGCCACCGGAACGCGGACATCCTCGAAAAACAATTCCGAAGTGTCCTGCGCCTTCAGCCCGATCTTTTCGAGGTTGCGCCCACGCTGGAAGCCGGGCGTGGTCGCCGGTACAAGAATGATGCTGATGCCCTTGGCGCCCGCTTCGGGATCAGTCTTGCACGCCAGCAAAACGAAGTCGCAGTTCTGGCCGTTCGAGATATAGGTTTTCTGGCCGTTGATGATGTAATCCCTGCCATCATCCGAAAGCACGGCGCGGGTGCGGATAGCTTTGACGTCGCTGCCGGCGCCGGGTTCCGTCATCGCCACTGCGCCTATGGCATCCCCACTCACCATTCGAGGTAGCCAGGCCTGCTTGAGGTCTTCCGAGGCCCACGCGAGGATGTAGGGTGCGACCATTTCGGAATGGATCATGAAGCCTGGCCCGGACATGCCAGCGTAAGCCAGTTCCTCGATCACAACTATATTGTAAAGCCAGTCTGCACCAAACCCGCCGTACTGCTCCGGCAAGTCACAACACAGCATGCCAGCCTCGCCGGCCTTCTTCCATACGTCGCGCGGGACGCGTTGTGCCTTCTCCCACTCCGCATGGAACGGAACCATTTCGGCCTCGATAAAACTCCGCACCGTCTGGCGGAAGATCTCGTGCTCTGGAGAGAAGAGCGCGCGCTGCATTACCCCAGTCCGAGTATCGAAACTGCTGCAACGCCCTGATACGGAACGCCACCAAGATTGTGCGTCAGACCGATCGAGGGATCTTTCAACTGCCGCTCGCCTGCGCGTCCAAGCAGTTGATTGTAGACCTCGTAAGCCATGCGAAGCCCGGACGCCCCGATTGGATGACCAAAGCACTTGAGGCCGCCGTCGATCTGGCACGGCACGGCACCGCTCGCGTCATAAACGCCATCGAGAACGTCGTTGACCGCTCGCCCGTCGTTCGAGACGAACAGGTCCTCCATGGTGACGAGTTCGGTGATGGAGAAGCAATCGTGCACTTCCATCAGGCCAAGTTGCGCCCGCGGGTCGGTGATGCCTGCTTCCGCGTAGGCGCGAGCGGCCGCGTTGCGCGTGTTGCGAACATGGCTGCCATCCCAGGTGTTCATCTGGGATTCGATGCCCGAACTAATCGAAATCTGGATGGCCTTGATCGTCACCAGATCCTTCTTGCCCAGCGCCCGCGCAATCTCCGGAGTGGTGACAATGGCACAGGCGGCGCCGTCGGACACCCCGCAGCAATCGAACAGGCCGAGCGGCTCGGCAATCATCGGTGCGTTGAGGATCGCGTCCATCGACACGGCCTTGCGCAGGTGAGCTTTCGGGCTGTGTACGCCATTCTGGTGGCTCTTCCAGGAAACGTGGCCGATAGCCCGCTTCAGATCCTCTTTCGACACGCCGTGCTTCACGCGGTAACCTGCGGCAAGCTGCGCGAACCCGGCAGGGGCCGACCCCATCGGCAACCACATGTCATTGAAGGTACCCTTGAACGGGGAAGGAAGGCCTCCGTAGCCCGTGTCCTTGAGCTTTTCCGCGCCGATCGCGACCGCGAAATCAACTGCGCCCGATGCCACTGCATAAGCGGCACCGCGCAGGGCTTCAGTTCCAGTCGCGCACATGTTTTCCATGCGGCTGAACGGAATGCCGTCAAGGCGCAAGGCCGTCGACGCGGGGATAGCGGAGTTGCCGACGTTCACATTGTCCATCGCGCTACCATACCAGCCGGCTTCGATCTGTTTGCGCTCAATCCCGGCATCGGCCAGCGCCTCGTCGAATGCCTCGGCCATCAACTGCGACGAGTTGGCGTCCCACCGTTCGCCGAAACGGGAACAGCCCATGCCGAGAATTGCGACCTTGTCTTTGATGCCGGTTGCCATGCTTATGCTCCCACCCCGGCCGGTGTGGCCTTCCAGAAATAGCGATTATACCCGCGCGCCCGGTCACGCTCCTTAATCCGGTAAACCATCTGGACCGGCAGCCCGATTTCCAGACCCTCCGATCCGACGTCGACCATCTCCATCAGAATGCGGGCACCATTGTCGAACTGCACGAAGCCGACATAAAGCGGAGGTGCGGGATGATAGGACAGCCAGTCCGAGGTGTATGTCAGCACCCGCGCCGGCTCGTCGACCAACGAACAGGGCTCAAACTTGCCTTTTGGAGCGTTGCACTCCGGATTGACGCAATATTCGAGCTGGGGGAACTGGATCGTCCCACAGGAACCGCACTTCCCTGCCACAAGGCCCGCGATCTGCTGGCTGGAGCGGTACTGTTCCGTCAGCGCCGTCTTGCCATTCTTTTCCGAGCGCATGCCCCATTCGAGTTCGATGCCATCTGCAAAGGACAGCATCCGCAGATAGCTGTCAGTCGCCTCGCCCGCCGCAATTGCTCCGGAGACACCCCGCCGGGGCTTTGCAGTGGCGATGGCATCGGTCACCTCAAACACCAGCGCATCAGCGCCTTGGCCGAAGCCCACAAGCAGGATGCGCTCGCCCGGAAGCGCGTTTTCCAGCACATTGACCAGCATCAACAGGGAATGCGCCGTGCCGGCATAGCCGACACCATCTTCCAAACCCGGGGCAACCTTGCCTGCAAAGCCGACTTTCTTCGCCAGAGCGTCTGCGGCACCGCGCTGAATCGGGGGCATCACGAAATGGGTGATCGCGTCCATCTCGATGCCGACTTGCGCCAGGGCAGCGCGGATGGCGACAGGCGCAATCTTGGCGTAACCCTCGTCACGGATCCAGCGTTCCTCCCAGTAATAATCATAGCGTTCGCCCGCAGCGCGGAAGTGGTCGACAAAGGGCGCGGTGACGCTGCCCGAACCCACCAGCCGGGCCACGACCTGTTCGGAGCCCAGCAGAAGCGCTGCCGCGCCAGCGCCGTAAGCCATTTCCTGCGTGCTGGCCGGCTTTCCGAGTGGCGCATCGCTCGCGATGAACAGCGCCTCTTCTCCCGCTTTCAGTGCCTGCAGGAGCCCTGAGGTTCCGGCGCGCTGCGAGAAGCCGATATCGAGCGATGCAATGCCTGCGGGAAGCCGAAGTGCGCTCGCAACCAGAGAGGAATGTTGCAGATCGGAGAAGGGCAAGCTGGTGGAAGCAAGGTGTAGGGCAGCGATGCCCTCTCCGTTACGCCCGTCGAGGCAGTCCCTTGCGGCTTCTACCGCCATGGTCACCGGGTCTTCGTCCCAGCTCATGAATGCGCGAGACCCCTTCGCCTGCGCCTTCAGTCCGGGCGCCATCCACTTATGCGCCGCCGCGATATGAGCGCGATCGAGACGTAGACGGGGCACGTATCCGCCAAAACGCTTAATTCCGAAGTCAGTCATAACAGTGGTGAACATCCCATAATTTAGTCATCACTCGAGCAACTGCTGATGGGCGGCACTTGGTCACGAGGAGATCTTTGCAGACGGAAATTCGGCCTGCCGCTTTTCCAGAAAAGCCCTTACGCCCTCGGCAAAGTCCGGCTCGCCGACAGCCTGCACAATGCCATCGCGCTCCGCCAGAAGCTGCTCCTTTACAGACCGGGTGCTGCTTGCCCCGATAAGGCGCTTGGCCTGGCGGACAGCCCCGACGGGGGCACGCGCGAAGCGCCGCGCCTGCGCCTGCGCCGCAGGAAGGAGTTCGTCGCTTGACACGATGCGAGTTGCCAGCCCGATCCTGTAAGCTTCGTCCGCGTCGACCTTCGCCGCCGTCAGGATGAGCTCCCGGGCGCGCCTCTCACCTACCACCTTGGGAAGCAACAAGCTCACGCCGCCATCGGGAGGAAGTCCGACCCTCTGGTGCGAAAAAAGGAACGCCACGCTTTCGTCGCCGAGCACGTAATCCGCGCCGAGCGCGAACATCAACCCGGCCCCTGCAACTGCGCCCTGGCACGCAGCAATCACCGGGACCTCGATCGCTAGATAGGCTTCAACCATTTTCCGCAACGCGTCGAGTCGTCCGGCAAAGTTCGCCCTGCGCTCGTCCACTGACATATCAAGGGTCAGGGCAAAGTCCCGGACGTTGCCGCCAGCGGAGAAATTCGCACCCTCACCCCGTACCAGCAGAACCCGGACGTCCGGGTTCTGCCCAATGGATGAAAACAGGGCGGTAAGTTGCGGCACCGCAGATTGAGGAATCGCATTGCCCTGCTCGGGCCGATTCAAGCAAAGCGTCAGGACGCCGTTCGCTTGATCGACGATAAAGGGCGTCTGCGTATCGCTCATCGGGTCAGAAGGGGTCCCAGGTGAAAACGTGTGATGATATGTCGAGCGGATAGAAATGCGGCTTCATCGCCGGAAGGACATGGCTGACGACAGTCTCCGGGGTCCAGCCATCCGACGTCTGGGCGGTCCGGACGGGCCTGGGCTGGCTGAAGAGGATCATTTCATTCATCCGAGCCGCGAAGATCTGGCCACTGACATCCGCCGCGCCATCGCTCACCAACGCGCAGGCAAGCGGCGCGATTTTGTCCGGCGTCATGCGCTTGGCCACCTCCAGGCGGCGGCGGTTCTTCTCGTCATTGGCCGGGATCCTGGCAACCATGCGCGTAAATGCGAAGGGCGCAATGCAATTTGAGCGGACATTGAAACGCTGCATGTCGAGCGCGATCGACTTTGAAAGACCCAGGACGCCCATCTTGGCTGCAGAGTAATTGGCCTGCGCCATGTTGCCAATCAGACCACTGGTGGAGGTCATGTGTACGAACGCGCCACTGCCCTGCTCGCGAAAGTAGGGCGCAGCTGCGCGCGAGACGTAGAAGTAGCCATCAAGATTGACGGCGCGAACGAGGTCCCAATCCTCCGGCGTCATTTTGTGAAACAATATGTCGCGCAGAATGCCGGCATTGTTGATGACTGCATCAATGCGACCAAACGCGTTGATCGCATCCTGGATGATCAATTGCGCGCTGTCCCAGGTTGCGATGGAATGAAAGCTCGGCGCGGCTATGCCACCTCCCGCGACGATCTCGTCAACCACGCACTGTGCCGGCGTGGTATCAGCACCACCACCTTCGGCATGGCCACCAAGGTCGTTCACGAGGACATGCGCACCACCAGCCGCCGCCATCTTGGCGATTTCTGCACCAACACCATTGCCGGCGCCTGTTACGATGACCACCTTACCAGCGAGAATTCCAGTATCACTCATAACATACCCCGGATTGTGCGAAAGCAAACATAGCTGTTATAGTTTTTAGTGTCAATAACCTATTCAACCGACGCCTGACCACGGTCAAGCACGACGAGATCGCGCTCGACAGCACGGCACCGGAAACTTACAGTCGCGCCGTCTCGAAACATTTCAGTACGGATTGTTTCTCCCGGATAAACCGGCCTGCTGAAGCGAACGCTCATGAATTTCAGCCGCTCGGGCCGCTGCTCACAAACCTGCTCGATAATCGCCCTTGCGGCAATTCCCATCGTGCACTGGCCATGCAGGATCGGCCGGTCGAACCCCGCCTTGCGAGCGATGGCCGGACTGGCATGCAACGGGTTGAGGTCTCCGCTTAGCCTGTAAATCAGGGCGCTTTGGGGAAGCGTCGCAATTTCCGAAACCAGTTCGGGCGTTCGCTCAGGCACTGCCGGCGCAGCCGCCGGAATCTTGCCAAAACCACCTTGTCCGCCGTCACCACGGAGGAACAATGTCTGCGTTACGGTCGCAAAAAGCTCGCCGGTATCCCTGTCGGAAAGCTTCTTTTCCATGCGCATCATTGCGCCTTTATCGGCACCTTTGTCTTCAACGCTGACCACAGCGTAGTCGGCTCGCATCCGCCCTTGCGGGGGGATCGTGGAATGAATCACAAATGCCTGCTCGGCGTGGAGAACCTTGACGAAATCAATGCCGAGCTCAGGTTGGTCAATCCAGAAGCCAGGATGTGCAATCGTATTGCACATCGAAGGCACCGCCTTCAGTCCACCTTCGTATACGAACTGCAATTGCCCTTCGTCCAGCGGGTCGCTTCCATAGCCCAGCCCCAGGGCGTACAGGATCGCATCCGCCGGTTTGAAGTCATGGTCACGACTTCCGATTTCGTAGGACTGCAGAACGTCGAGATTCATGAAGAGGCCTTTATCCCTGTACAGGGCTCGCTATTGGCACTATAGGATTTAGGACGCAATACCCAATTGGTCGCCCGCGGGTCCGGCGCCTTGGCGTTGCGGGTGGTCGCAGTTAGAGCTGGAGGCCGCCATCCACCGCGAGCGTTTGGCCGGTGATGTATTTCGCCTTGTCTGACAGCAGGAAAACGACAGCCTCTGCAATATCTGCAGCTTCGCCGAACTGCTTCATGGGAAGCATCTTTCGCAGGCCGTCGACCCACTCCTCAATGCCCGGTCTTGCGATCAGTTCATGGCCCAGACCGGCATCGATGAAGCCGGGTGCAACGCAGTTTGCCCTGATGCCGAAGCGGCCCTCTTCCAAGGCAACGCCCTTGAACAGCATTTCGATCGCGGCTTTTGGTGCCGCCGAGCATATGTCGCGCATCGGGACCTTTTTGACAGCCGCGGTGCTGACTCCAACCAACGCACCACCGCCTCCTGCCTTCAGGTGCGGAAGCGCAGCCCATACCAAGTTGAAGGCGGCATTGACGTCGTCGTCGAATATTTTTTTCCATTCTGCCGGCGTTATTGCACTGATGAACTTCATCGGGATGTGAGGTCCAGCCGCATACACGACAGAATGAACGCGGCCGAACCGCTCTGCCGCTGCGTCCACGAATGCCTTCATCGCTTCAGGATCCGTATGGTCTACCGCCATCGCCAGTGCTTCTTGACCGGCCTGCTCTATTGCAGCCGTGACTTGGTGAGCAGCGTCCTTGCGCGACCTGTAGCTGAACGCGACGTTTCCCCCGGCCCGTGCAATCGCCTCGCATATAACGGAACCGATACCGCCGCTGCCGCCCGCGACAAGGGCGACTCCGCCATCAAATGCCTTGGTCATCGAGTTCCCTTCGCGCTTTGGATTGTATCCGGGCTTGCGACGCCTGTGCAAAAGTGCAAGGCACGCGAATCGAATTAGGTTTAATATACTAACTGGCGGAGAATGGCGTGACCAGTCCTGATATCGTGATTCTGGAAAGCGACGGCATCTTGCATGTCGACTTCAACCGTCCGGAGAAGCTCAACGCCATAACCATGGACATGCTCGAAGGCTTGCGCGATGCAACCAGTCAATTGCGGGACCGGGACGACCTGAGGGTCATGCTGGTCACGGCTCGGGGTAAATATTTTTCGGCCGGGATCGATCTCAACAGTCCGCTTGCACCCGACTCGTCGATTTCCAGCCCGAGCGGATTTCGTCGCTGGTATCGCGCAGGGGCCGGAAGCATGCACGGTCTGGGGGACGAGTGGGAAGCGATCGAGAAGCCGATCGTCGTCGCATTCCAGGGCACTTGCCTCGGTGGGCCGCTCGAGCTGTCCCTCTGTGCGGACTACCGCCTGGCAAAGCCTACAGCCCGCTTCGGACTGCCCGAGATTGCACTGGGTGCCCTGCCTGGCTCTGGTGGCATCAGCCGGCTGGTGCGCCTCGTGGGTAGCCATTGGGCCCGCTGGCTGATCCTGGCTAACAAGAAGGTCGATGCGGCTCAGGCGCTCAATATCGGCCTGATCCACGACATTCTCCCGGACGATGAGGATGAGTTCCGGTCAGCGGCGATGGATTTCTGCCGCAGCCTGTGCGCCCTCCCCTTCGAAGCTATGGCCGCCGGCAAATTGGCAATCGAACTTGCGGCTGACCTCGACCGGGCTCAGGCGCGAAACGTTGAGCGCCTGACGGTGGGAGGGCTGTTCCAGGGCGAGGAATACCAGCAGACGATGCGCGCAATGCAAGAAAGGCTGGCCTCAAAGAAGGGCTGAATTTTTTCCGATGGAGGCGATGATGTTCAAGGTAATGTGGCTGATGAAGCGCAAGGAAGGCACCTCTCTTTCCGACGCCATTCAGCATTACGAGAACACGCATTCGGTTCTGGCTAAGAGTATCTTCGACCAACACGACTACAAGCCTCTGAAGTATGTGCGGAAGTACTTCCACCCGATCAACAACATACTTCCCTTCGCCGACACGCTGTCCGGATCAGAATTCGACTTGGCGATGGAGATGTGGTTCGAGTCACGCGAGCATTTCGAGAAGATGCTCGAAATCTCTTCGCCAGAGGAAATCTGGAAAGTGATTTTGGAAGACGAGAACCGGTTCCTCGAACCGCACAAGCGCGCGATCTACATCCTCGAAGAACACGAAACGAAGTTCGACTAGGTCGGAGCTTAGAGGTTCCTTGAAGGCTACAGTCGCTGTGAGAACTCGCGCCATTGCGCACCCAGCGCATCGCGGTGCGCTGGGTGCGCAATGGCAATTAGTTCGGTCGCGCGCTGATCGTAAGTCTTGCCGCGCAGATCAGCGATACCGAATTCAGTGACGACGAAATCGACATCCATCCGGCTGAGCGACACGGGACCCGCGCCCGCATTGGGAGTAACTATGCGACTGACTTTTCCCTTCGCGGCAGTCGCGGCAAGTGCCACGATCCGCAAGCCACCAGCCATCCGCGCCCCTCGTGCGAAGTCCGTCGCGCCTCCTGGTCCGGACATCAGGCCCTTGGGGCCAACCTCAGCGTAGGCCTGGCCGAACAGATCAACTTCGGTCGCGGAGTTGATTGCCCGGAAGGCGGGAATGCGCGCAATCCCTGAGACATCATGCGTGACGCAGACCGGCGCGAAACTGTAAGTGGGACGCACGAGCGCCGTATACAGCCGCTCGCTCCCGATCGCGACGCCTGCGATGACTGACGCACCGGCTGCAAGGGCCCCCGCCTCTTCAAGGTCGAGCACTGCATCACCAATCAGACCGGAATGCAAACGCAGGTCTCGCCTCCCGCTCAACGCGCGGAGCACGGCTCCAGGAACCTTGCCCAGCCCGGTCTGCAAAGTGGCGCCATCTGGCACCAGTTGCGCGACGTTTGCAGCGATGGCCTCGGTAACCGCGTCTGTCCCTGGGTCCTCTGCGCCCAGCAAGGCCTGGGGAGATTCAGTGAAGGCGGTCAACTCGCGAAAGGGAATTCCGGGGTGCCCATGCGTATGCGGCACAAGCGGGTTCACATGGGCGAGACGCACGGGAATGCGCGGCCAAAGCTCAGCGAGGAAATCGACCGCCGGGCCGAAACTGCACATGCCGCTGCCATCCGGAGATGAAACCATCATGACAGCCGCGTCGATGGTCGTGTCGAGCAGGTGGCGCCTGATATCTTCATAGCACAGCGGCAGGAACGTTACGTTGTCGCCTGCCGCCTTGAGCTCTGGCGTCAGAAAGAACGTCTCTACTTTTGCCTGCCCGTCTGCGAGGTAAATACACGTGTTCAGGCCCGGAACGAATATGCCCGTAAAAGTGGTTGCGCCAAGTCGGTCACCGGCCTGTTCGACGGCCTCGGCGAGAAGGAGGGATTCCGTCGAGCAACCGCTTACGAGAACACGTCCTCCAACCGGCAGCATCGCTATCAGTTCGTCAGGGGTGGCGCGCGGCGGAACTCGTTGCATATGCCTCCTTTTTGGGCGTCAGCGGAGACCGCGACGGCCTGGCGGTATTTACAAGCGGGTCCACGCGTGTCAATCGCCATATAGGATATAGATACTATTTGAGGTGCGATTCGAGATGGCGGGGCTTTATTTCGACCAGTTCGTGGTGGACCAGACATTCGTGCATGAGATCCGGCGTACCGTCACCGATATGGATAACATGATGTTCTCCTCGATGACCTTCAATCCGGCGCCGATCCACGTGGACCACGCCTATGCTGCGGGAACGGAGTTCGGCAAGCCGCTGATGAACTCGATCTTCACCCTCGGGCTCGTGATCGGCCTGTCTGTTCAGGATACCACCCTCGGCACGACCGTCGGCAACCTCGGCATGACGGACACCAACTTCCCCACTCCGGTGTTCGCTGGCGACACGATACATGCAGAAACGATCGTGATTGCGCTCCGTCCGAGCAAGTCCCGGCCCGGCCAAGGCATCGTGACTTTCCGCCATGTGGGTTTCAATCAGCGCGATGAGATCGTCTGCTCCACCCTTCGCAACGCCCTCATGATGGGCAGTCCGTCATGAGGCTGCGGTCCATGCTGTTCGTGCCGGGGGACAGCGAGCGTAAGTTCGCGAAAGGCTCAGCTTCGGGCGCAGACGCGCTTATTCTCGACCTTGAAGACGCGGTCGCGCCATCGATGAAGGAAATGGCTCGTGCCCATGTCGCGGGTCTGATTGATGCAAAGGCACAGAACAACTGGATGTTCTTCGTGCGGGTCAATCCGCTCAATACGGGGCTAACCTTCGATGACCTGGCAGCCGTTGTGAAACCGGGCCTCGATGGAGTTCTTTTGCCCAAGGTGAACGGTGCCGCAGATGTCGTTCGCATTGCCGACGAACTGGGCAAGCTCGAGGCTGCTGTAGGCATGGAACCAGGGACTGTCCGCATCGCAGTTGTGGCAACCGAAACCGCAGCTGCGATGCTCAATCTCGCAAGCTACGTTCCGGCCCCGCCCCGTCTTGTGGCCATGACTTGGGGTGCGGAGGATCTCGCCGCACAGATCGGAGCTACTGACAACAAGGAGCAGGATGGCTCCTGGGCTTTTCCCTATCAGGTTGCGCGGGCGCAATGCCTCTTCGCGGCCACCGCGGCGGAAGTCCTGCCAATCGACACCTTGTACGCGAATTTCCGCGATCCAGCGGGTCTGGAAGCCGACTGCCGGCGCGCGCGCCGCGATGGCTTCGTGGGTCGCATTGCAATCCATCCCGACCAGGTCGAAGTGATCAACCGCGCATTTTCGCCAACCCCAGAGCAGATCGCTCACGCCCAAGCCGTGATCGATGCTTTTGCCGCCGCGCCTGATGCTGGCACAATCGGCATCGACGGAAAAATGTACGACATCCCGCACCTCAAGGCCGCCCGCAGAACATTGGCAGGAGCATAACCATGGCCCCACGAGCACTTCCGACGGAAGACGAACGCAGCGCTATCCGCGAAGGCGTCAAGGCTGTCGTCACGCGATTTGACGATGAATACTGGCTCGCGCGTGACACGGACGGAGTCTTCCCCCGCGAGTTCCACAAGGCGATGGCCGAGGGCGGTTGGCTCGGCATTACCATGCCGGAGGAATATGGCGGCTCGGGCCTCGGCGTGACTGAGGCCGCCATCATGATGAACGAGGTTTCGAGCCACGGGGGCGGCATGACCGCCGCGTCATCAGTGCATGTCAATCTCTTTGGGCCTCATCCGATCGTGGTGAAGGGAACGCCCGAGCAAAAATCGCGCTGGATTCCGCGTCTCGTTGCAGGCGAAGACCAGGTGGCCTTCGGTGTAACCGAGCCCGATGCGGGCCTGAACACCACCCGCATCAAGACCTTTGCCGAAATAGTCCCTGGCGGTTATCTGGTCCATGGCCAGAAGGTCTGGACCTCGACTGCGCAAGTCGCGAGCAAGATCCTGTTACTGGCCCGCACCACCAAACTGGAAGACTGCGCCCGCCCGACCGACGGCATCAGCGTGTTCTACACCGACCTCGATCGTAACAAGATCGACGTTCACAAGATTCACAAAATGGGCCGCAATGCGGTGGATTCCAACGCGATTTTCATCGACGGATTGTTCATTCCCGAAGAGGACCGCATCGGCGAAGAAGGCAAGGGCTTCTCCTACATCCTCCATAGCCTCAATCCGGAACGCATTCTTGTTGCGGCGGAAGCCATCGGTATCGGGCAGGACGCGCTGCGCCGGGCCGCCAAATATGCGCGGGAGCGAGTCGTGTTCGATCGTCCGATCGGGATGAACCAGGGCATCCAGCACCCCCTGGCCGAACGGTGGATGTACCTCGAGAGCGCTTGGCATATGACGATGCGAGGCGCTGAACTTTACGATCAGGGCCTGCCCTGCGGCGCAGAGGCGAATGCTGCAAAGTTCCTGGGCGCGCGTGCTGGACATGATGCGGCATGGCAGGCCATCGCAACGCATGGCGGGTTCGGCTACGCCAAGGAGTATCACGTCGAGCGGCTTTATCGCGAGGTGGCGATCAACCGCATCGCACCGATAACCGAACAGCTCATCATGTGCTTCATTGCTGAAAAAGTGCTCGACTTGCCCAAGAGCTATTGATCGAGGTGACACGGTAACGGGCCCGGTCGGAAGACCGGGGCCCTTTTCCATTCTAGTCAGATGCAGCATCTCCAAAAGTCTGGACCACTTCGAATTTCTGGATCTTTCCCGAGGGAGTGCGCGGAAAATCTTCCACGATCTTCCATATCTTCGGTACCTTGTGGCGCGCGATCCGGTCCAGCAGGAAGGCGCGGGCTTCCTCAACGTCGATCGTGGTGCCGGCGCTGCACCGGATCGCAACCGCAACTTCCTCACCCCAACGTTCGCTTGGAAGTCCGACAACCGCGCATTCGGAGACATTGGGGAACTCGCCCAGCCGATCCTCGATCTCGCGCGGATAGATGTTTTCGCCACCGCGAATGATCATCTCCTTGAGGCGGCCTGTCACCCTGACCAGGCCCTGCTCGTCCAGCGTGCCTAGGTCGCCGGTGCAAAGGTAGCCCTCCTTGTCGAACGCCGCAGCAGTGGCTTCGGGATTATCGAAGTACCCCTTGGTCATGAACGGACTGGAAATGCGGATTTCACCGACCACGTTCCTGTCGACGATTTCCCCTGTCAATGAATCTGCAATCTTGAGCGATGTGCAAAGATGGGGCTGCCCAACGGTTGAAGCAATCAATTCGACAGGGCTGCCCCGGCGATTGGTGCACATTATGCCACCCGCTTCGGTCTGGCCGAACATCACCTGGACGTCCGCACCGAAGCTGTTGAGCAGGAGCCGAATGAAGTCCGGCGTTACAGGCGCGCCACCCGTCTGGATCACCTGAACACTCGAGAGGTCGGTCTGGCTGAAGTTGTGATGTTCGATCAAGGCGATTGCCATGGTCGGCACGCAAGGGAACCACGCAATCTGCTCCGCCTCGATCAGGCGCAAGACTTCCCCCGGTTCAAAGGCGCGCAGGATCACATTGGTGGAAACCTTGCCGATGCATCCCAGGTTGGTCGTGCATGACCCGCCAATGTGGAAGAATGGCATGATGCTCAGCCAGCTCAGCCCGTCTTCGATTTCATAAAGATCAGCACCCAGCACAGCGCTATTCACGATCCCGCGGTGGTGCAGCTGTACCCCCTTGGGCTTGCCGGTTGTTCCCGAGGTGAAGAGAATCATCGCGGTATCGTCCGGGCTGACTTTCACATCGACAGTGCCGGCAGGCGCCTTGTCGACGTTCTCTGCCCAATCGCTGGTGGCCAGCACCGTCCGCAAATCCGGCAGAGAAGGGCGCACTTCCTCGATGATCGATGGCAGGTTATTCCCCCGGAACTCCTCATCGACGATCACGCCAACCGATCGACTCTGCCGCAGCAGCGCCTCCATCTCGACGGTGCGCAAGGCAGGGTTGAGCGTCACAAGAACGAGGCCGGCCTTGGCGGCTGCCAACTGGTAAAGCAGCCAGGGCGCGCTGTTCGCACCCCATATCGCAACATGCTCACCGGGCTTGAATTGCGCCAGAAGGTAGCGCGAAAGGTTTTCCGAGTGCGCTTTTAGGTCGCTATAGGTCCAGACAAGGTCGCCATCGCGGACCGCGATTCGTTCTCCCGCACGGGCAGCTGCATCGTCCAGCAACTGGCCCACGGTCCAGTCACGCAATGCGCTGCTCTGATCTGCCGGAAAAAATGCTTTAGCCATGATGTCCCTGTCCGTTATCTTGCTACAAACCGTTGCATCGAACCGGATGAAGGTTTAGGTCCTATATACGGTTTTTAGGAAGAGCAATATGGATTACGATTACAAGACCGGGTTCATTACCTATCCGGATGCAGAGCCCGGCAGCCCCGGTGCCAAAGCGCCGTATATCGATCACGGGACAGCCAGGATCGATCCCAAGCGCTTTTACTCCGCTGAAGAAGCAGCTCTCGAATGGGAGCACATGTGGACCAAGAGCTGGTTCTTCGTGGGGCTTGCGCATGATGTTGCCGAAGTGGGCGACTGGTTCCGCGCGGACATGGGGAAGGAATCCTTCATCATCGTTCGCAACGGGTCGGGTGATGAAGGAATCGCCGCCTATTTCAACGTCTGTCCGCATCGCGGCAACCGAATCGTTCATTCTGACTTCGGCTCGACAGGCGCCGGATCCTGCTTCCAGTGCGACTTCCACGGCTGGAAGTTTGGCCTTGATGGCAAGAACGTCGACATTCGCGATGAATTCATCTTCCGCCCCGAAGCAGTGGCCCACCGGCCTGGCCTGAAGCAGGTCCGTTGCGAAGTTTGGAACAGCCTTGTCTTCATCAGCATGGTGCCTGACGGCAAGTCGCTTCTGGAACACCTCGAGATCATTCCGGAACATCTCGCGCCCTACCCCTTTGAAAAATACAAGGTGATCAAGGATATCGAAACCTGCTGGGGCGCGAACTGGAAAACGTCGCTGGATGCATTCGTCGAGTTTTATCACGCCGACGACGTCCACCCGCAGGTCGCACCCTTTACAGAAACCGTCGGTTGCCAGTACGATCTTTACGCCAACGGCAACAGCCGCATGCTCATCCCGGTGGGCTACGTGCCGCTTCGCTATGAAGATCGCGACACCGTGACGGAAGGCCTGAAGGCATTCCTCCAGTTCTTCGGTGGCAACCCGGATGACTACGCTCATCTCAAGGGTCATGAATATCGTAGCGCGCTGGCCGAGGTGCGTCGCAAGTGGGCCGATCGCCACGGATATGCCCACTTCGCTGATTTGACCGACGATCAGGTCAACGACGATTGGAATTACTACGTCTTCCCGAACATCACCTTGAACGTGTTCAGTGACGCCTTGTTGATCCAGGCTTTCCGGCCTCATGAAACGGATCCGCGCAAGAGCTACTATCGTGCGATTTCGCTGTGCCTGCCCGTCGGCGGGACGCAGGACATGGTGATGGACCCGGGCCAGTTCGGACCGGACGCGGTGTCTGAACCCGGCTGGGACGGGTCGGTCCGCCCTGAGATCACTCATCCGGAGACGCTTGAGGAATTCGGCTCGGTGCTCGCGCAAGACGCAGTGCGCGTGCCGGAGATTCAGAAAGGCATAGAGTCCGCTGCTTTCGAGGGATACGTGCTCTCGGAATCGGAATCCCGGATCCGTCACTATCTGGCAGAGATCGACCGCATGATCGGTCGCGGATAGTTCAATTCGCTGGCAAGCGGTGGAGTCACGACGACGCCCATCGCTATTCCGCGGAGGCGAGAAAGGACTGAGACATGAACGACGAATCCAACGTCTTCAAGACGATCGAGAACGTGGAAATCAAGCTGTCTCGGACCAAGACCTGGAGTGGCTTCGAAACCGACGCGTTCTACCGTCCAGCATCTCCGGACGCATCCTATGCCGAGCAATTGGGCGACCCGGGCGCGTATCCCTATACTCGCGGTGCATATCCGCAAATGTACCGCAGCCGCATGTGGACCCTGCGCAACATCGTGGGTTACGGCTCCCCCGAAGACACCCGCGCGGGCATCGAAATGGTTCTCGCCGCGGGCGGAACGGGCATCGGCATCGTACCAGATCCGCTGACGACGCAAAGCATCGACCCGGACCATCCGGCGTTCGGCCCCGAAGTAGGCCTTGAGGGTTGCTCGTTGCCGACACTTCGGGACGTTGAACGGCTTTTGTCAGGTATCGACTTGGGTAAGGTCGATACGGCATGGCACTGGGCTGCCATGTCCTATCCGCTGGTTGCCTCGGTGCACGTCAAGCGTGGGCAACCGCTAGCCGAACTGCAGGGCTCCAACATGCCTGATATGCTTCAGGAAACGCTTTGCGGCTGGGGCAAGAAGATCGCTCCGGTCGAACTCGGCCATCGCACGACCGTGGACGTGGTTGAATACAGCGTCCGCAACAGCCCGCGCTGGGCTCTCGGGATGCCCCAGGCCTATGACCTTCGCGAACGCGGCCTGACGCCCGCGGGCGAGATCGCGGTCGGTATGGCGATCATCAACAAGATCATGGAAGACTTGATCGACCGCGGCCTGCATGTCGATCAGATCGCTCCGAGCCTGGCTTGGGTTTCCACTTCAGATATCGACTTCTTTGAGGAAGTGGCCAAGTTTCGCGCGCTACGTCGCTACTGGGCGCGCACCATGAAGGAGCGGTTCGGCTCGATGGATGCGCGATCACAGAGGCTGCGAATTGCCTGCCATACGTCGGGCAAGTCGCTGGTCTACAAGCAGCCTTTGAACAACCTCACCCGCACGGCGATCCAGAGCCTGGCGGCGCTGTGTGGCGGGGTCCAGTCTCTTGAAGCATGCACCTTCGACGAACCAGTCTGCGTGCCGACACACGAATCGCGCGAACTGGCAACCCGGCAACAGCAGATTCTCGCCAATGAAGTCGGCGCGGCCCGCGTCGCAGACCCGTTCGGCGGCAGCTACTACATCGAGGCGCTGACTGACCAGGTCGAGGCAGCCGCGATTGAAATGCTGGCACGGATCGAAGAGACCGGCCTGCTCAACGCGGTCGAAAGCGGTCAGCTCGAACAGTCGATGGACGAGTTCAACCATACGTTCCAGCGCGAGTTGGACAGCGGCGAGCGCATCCTTGTCGGTGTCAACCAGTTCGTCCCCGTCGAAGAGCCCGCCCCGACGCGCTTCAAGTTCGACCGGACCAACACTTACAATCACATCCGGCGCTTTTCCGAACTCAAGCAGCAGCGCGACAAGGGCGCATGGCAGTCCTCGCTGCAAACGCTTTACGGAGTTGCCCGTGACGGCAACAATCCGGTGCAAGCGATGATCGACGCTTTCATCGCCGACGCCAGCATTGCGGAAGTCTGGGGGACTGTGCGCGTGGCGCATGGCCTCGATTATGACCCCTACGGCCACATCTCTGCTCCAATGGTGTATGCATGAGCGCAACCCCCAACACAGTCCGCTGCGTCCTCGGCATGCTAGGGACGGATGTTCACTCCAAAGGTATTCGCACGATAGCGCGTATGCTTGACGAGGCCGGTGGCATCGACGTCACTTATCTCGGCGAGCATAACAGCGTCGAAGGCATGGCGGAGGCCGTCGCACAGCAGCAGGCGCAGATTGTCGGGATCAGCTTTTCTTCCGCTGCCTATGTCGAATACACCCGCCTTCTCATTGAGGCGATGAAGAAGCGCGGCGTCGGTCATGTCCCTCTGATGCTCGGCGGAATGATCCATCCCGACGATGTCGAGGAACTCAAGGAAATGGGCGTTGCCGGCCTCTTCGGCGCAGGCTCCACGACCGAGGAAATCATCGCCTTCGTACAGGCGGCGGGCGTATCGAAAATATGACCGGTTTTGTGGATGTCTGCGCCCTAGCCGACCTTGCCAATGGCAAGCATTGTGCGTTCACCGTGGAAGGCAGGCCGATCCTGATCTTCCGGATCAATAATGATCTCCATGCCATCGAGAACCGCTGTTCGCACATGGACTGGCCGCTGGACGGCGGCCGACAGGTCGGATGCACGATCATTTGCCGCTCCCATGGTGCGCGTTTCGATATCCGCACCGGAAAGGTCCTGGGCGGGCCGGCCGTGGACCCCGTAAAGAGCTTTGAAGTCCGCAAGCGCGACGACCGGATTGAAGTGAAGACCTGAATTGCCCGGGTCACCGCCCCAATCTGTCAAAACCAAGAGAGGCATGAAGATGTCAGCCGTGAACAAAGTCGGAGTAACGAGCGCCAGCGGCAGAATGGGCCAGGCGCAAGTGCGCCAGTTGCTCGCGAACGGCAAGACGCCCACCGCCTTCTCCCGGAGCTGGAGGACCAATGGGGACGAGTTCCGCGAAGTGAAAGCTATTCCCGCCGACTTCAGCAGCGTCGACTCCATGACCGCTGCCTTTACGGGCATGGATGCGATCCTGAACACCATCCCTTCCTTCGCCGGCGCATCGTCCTTCGATTTCGCGAAAAATTTTGTCGAAGCCGCGAAACGAGCCGGTGTCAGAAGGATCATTCACAACAGCGCGATGTGGGCGCCCGAAAAGCCTTGTGGCGAGCCTTTGTACGATATGGTTCTCCAGATGGAAGACATCATCGCCGACCCCGATCTCGACGTGACCATCTTCAGGCCCGTCCTGTTCATGGACAATCTCCTGACCCTGTTCCAGAAGCCCAACCTCGTCGAAAAAGGCCTTTACCGCTACTGTCAAAAGCCCGGCCTGCTCGCCAGTTGGATCTCGATGGATGATCTGGGCAAGTTCATGGTCGAAGCGCTGGACCGCCCTGATCTGATTGGCCGCCGGATTGTCGTTGCTGGCCCCGAAACAATTCCTGTCGAACAGGTCGTCTCGACACTATCCGAGGTGCTCGGCAAGCCGATCACATATGTATATGAAAACCCTTACGACCTCGCGGCCAAAATGCATGGCATTCTCGGCCTCGGAGACGAATTTCCGCTCGAGGCATATGCGGGAATGATGGACAGCTTCTACACCTTCAACAATGAATCGCCTGTCCGCCCGTTCGTGGCGGACATGGAACTGCTGCTGAAGGAAATCCCCATCAAGCTCACCCCGTTGCGCGAATGGGCCATGGGGCAAGATTGGTCGATGGATGCGACGCCGCCGGTGGTGATCGGTTCGCCCGCAGGCTGAACACGGCCTCCCCCGTCGACTGCATCGCCGGTTCAAAGGATCTGATCATGAAAAAGATGATCGTTTTGCTGAAAAAGAAGGAAGGAATGCCCTTCCAGGAGTTCAAGGATTACTACGAGAAGGTCCATGTCCCGCTTTGCGCGGAATGGATCGGTCATCTGATCCAGGATTTCCGCCGGTTTTATCCCAAGGATCTCGGCAATTTATATCGAGGTCGCCCTGACGAAGCGGATGGCCGTGATTGTGGAACCCATTACGATGCAATCGCGGTCTATTCGGTCAAGGATGAAGACTTCGATGAACTGATGAGGATCGGTCAAAACCGCGAGTTCCAGAGCCTGATCACAGAGGATGAAGAACGGTTTTGTGACCGGACTGCAACCCTGGAAGGCAGCGCCGAAGAATTCTCCGGACTGGGCATCAACGGTTAGACGGCAACACCTGCGTGCGAGGGCCGGATTGCCCCTTCCTCACCTTGACACTGTCAAAGGGTCAGCGTACGCCCTATAGTATATAGAGCCTAATAATTTCATGTCCGACAGGGCATGGAGGGTTGAGGCTGATAGAGCGGAAAAAGCCAGGATGAGTGACGATCACGACAAGGTTTTCCGCGGTAAGGCCGCCATTGTAACCGGGGCAACACGTGGCATTGGGAAAGCCATCGCTCTCGCACTGGCTGCGAGAGGAGCGAATGTCGTGATCAATCACCGGGACTCAGCAAGAGCCGCATTCAACGTGGTTGCTGAGATCGAGAAGCTCGGCGCCATGGCCATCGCCTGCCAGGCGGATCTTGCAGAACGGGACGCCGCCCGTTGCATCGTAGCGAGCGCAATGGAGGGCTTCGGACGGCTCGACATTCTGGTTAACAATGCCGGGATATCGCATCTCCAGCGCCTCGGCGAGCCCGGCGATTGGTCCGCCGCTGACAGGCTCTGGGCCGTCAACACATTCGGCGTCGTCGATATGATCCGGGCTGCTGCTGAAGTCATTGCAGATGATGGTCGTATCCTTACGATAGGCTCCGTCAGTGGAAGTCTGTCCCGGATGCCCGGAGCCGCAGATTATTGCGGCTCCAAGGCAGCCCTGGCAGGATATATCCGCGGCGCCTCGCATGATCTAGCTTCTCGCCGAGTCACGGTGAATCTTATCGAATCCGGCATGATGACGACTGACATGGCGCTCGGCATGCCTGAAGCTGACAAGGCCCGCATCAAGACAACTATCCCGCTTGGTCGGTTCGGCGATCTGACTGAAATGACAGACTTCGTCTGCTTTCTAGCCAGTCCCGCAGCGAGCTACATAACCGGAGCGACGCTGACGATTGATGGTGGCTCTTCCGCATGAAACTAACGACGCTCAAATAGTGCAGTGACAATTGGGTTGGAGGATTGGAGTGACCTACACTCACGTTGATAAGCCGATCAAGATCGGAAATCTGGAAATCAAGAACCGCATTTTCCGGCCCGCGCACGGCACGGGCATTGGCTTCGGGATCATGAACGACGCGCTGATCGCCTATCACGAGGAGCGTGCGCGTGGTGGGGCCGGATTGATCATCAACGAGATCGGCTCGGTTCACCCTTCGACCCGGCTTTACATGAACATCTACGAGCCGGGGATCGAACCCGGCATGCGCAAGCTGGTCGACCGGATCAAGCCGCATGGCGCCCGGCTTTTCCAGCAGCTGTGGCACGGCGGGCATAATGCCTGGACAGAGTCCGCTCCGTGGAGTGCGTCGGACATTCCGAACATTTCAACTGCAGTTGTTCCTATCCCCATGACCAAGGCAATGATCGACGAGATCGTCGGCGCCTACGCCGATTGCGCCAGTCGGATGGAGCAGTGCGGGTTTGATGGCGTGGATGTTCACTGTGCCCATGGGTATTTGCCCCACCAGTTTTTCTCGGCACTCACCAACCGGCGGGAAGATGAATATGGCGGCCAAATCGAGAACCGCATGCGCTTCATCCGGGAAGTCCTGCAGGCTATTCGCAACGCCGTCTCACCCAACTTCGTGGTCGGTGTGCGTGTGGGTACCGACCTGTCGCCGGGCGGCGTGACGATCGATCACGTCTTGCAGCTCGTTCACGCGCTGGAAGAGCGGAAGCTGATCGATTACGTAAACGTTTCGGTTGGCAGCTATGTTCGCAACGACAAGATGATCGCCGGGATGAACGATCCGGTCGGTTACCAGATGCCGACCAGCATCCCCATCACCACCGCCGTGAAGCTGCCCACCCTGGTAACCGGGCGATACCGCACGCTCGAGGAGATCGACCAGGTCGTTCGTGCCGGCGAAGCGGACATGGTGGGGCTGGTTCGCGCCATGATCGCCGACCCTTACCTCGTGTCCAAGAGCTTGGCAGGTCAGGTGGACCGCGTCCGCCCATGCATCGCCTGCAATCAGTCCTGTGTGGGCAATCAAGTTGCGATGTTGCCGATTGAGTGCGCGGTGAATGCCGGTGCCGGCCATGAGCTGGAACAGGGCGATCATATGCTGCAACCCGTAACCCAGCCCCGCACCGTGCTGGTCGTGGGCGGTGGGCCAGCGGGGCTCGAAGCAGCTCGCGTAGCAGCTATTCGCGGCCACAAGGTGATCCTCGCAGACGCCAACCCCTATCTGGGCGGTTCGATGCGGGCCGCAGCGAAGTTGCCGACGCGCCATCAATTAGTGGATATCGTTACCTGGCTGGAGGAAGAAGTGTTTCGTCTGGGCGTGGAAGTCCGACTTAGCACCTATCTCGATGCCGACGACGTCATTGAAATAGGCGCGGATGCAGTCATCATCGCCACTGGTGCAATCGAGCGGATGGACGGTATACAGGTTTCGCACATTGGCGAACCCATCAAGAATGTCGATTGCAAGGGCGTGATCTCGTCAACTGAGTTGGTCATGGCGACCCCCGCCAACCTTGGCACGCACGCAGTAGTGATCGACGATGTCGGCCATTGGGAAGGATTGGGAGCGGCAGAATTCCTGATCAACAAGGGACTCGACGTGACTTATGTAACGCCGACGCGCGAAGTTGGGATTCTCGCCCGGGCAACGCTGATGGTGGAACCTTATCTGCAACGAATGAAGGACAAGCCTTTCCATTACATGATCCGGACCCGTGGGATTGCGATCGAAGACGGGGCTGTCATCGTCGGTCCGGCCTACCTTGCCAATACACTTGCGGATTGCACCAGCTTGCGCGCCGATACGGTGGTCCTGGTGTCGCACAATCGACCGAACCGCGGACTTTCCGAGGAACTGGCGGGGCGAGTGTCCGAACTTCACCTTGTTGGAGACGCGGAATCGCCGCGGTTCCTCCAGACGGCGATCCGCCAAGGCTATCTTGCAGGAGTTCAGGTGTAATGGTCGACAGGATAGAACCGAGCCATGTGGTTGATCGCCTCGAAATCGAACAACTCGTCAACGCCTATGCACTGCACATCGATTTCCAGGAAATTGACGAGTGGGTGGACCTCTTCACCGAGGACGCCTTCTTTGACGAAAGCGAATTCGATAACGGCTTGCATGTCGGCCATGAAGCCATCCGTGCATATGGCAACGTTCTCAAGGCTACGGCAGAGCATGCATCGCACATCATGGCGAACCTGGTTATCCGCGACATGACCGAAAACAGCGCCACCGCCATCTGCTTTGCACTGGTGGAAGCGCAGATGAAAACCGGCGAGCGTGCGAGGTATCAAGTTCGCTACTTCGACAATTACGTGAAGACGCAGGACGGCTGGAAGTTCAGCAAGCGCATCCTGCGCAAGAGCTTCCCTGTCGAAGACATGGGCAGAGAAGATACTTGACGATCAAGCGTTCGGTTTAACTTACTCCAAAGGGACTACATCATGCCTCAAGTCGGCATTCTGCTCGATCAAAGCGCTTACAACATGCCTCCCGCAGAGCTCGCTGCGGCGGCAAAGCGCATAGAAGCGCTGGGGTTTGAAAGCGCCTGGCTGCTTGACGGTTTCAGCCGCGACCCGTTCGTCGCCGCTTCGTTCATTCTCCAGAACACCACGACGCTGAAGGTCGGAACCGGAATCGCGACCGTTTACAGCCGTGATGCGATGGCCGCCCAGCAGGCGCGAGAAACGCTTTCGCACTATTACCCGGGCCGCTTTCTGATGGGCCTTGGCGCATCCAATGAATTCATCGTCCAGATGCGCGGCGGGGTCTGGACGCCCCCCGTCCCCAAGATGACCCAATATCTCGAGGCGATGGCCGGCACGCAATTGGCGCACCCTGCGCCCGCCGAGCTCGCACCCCTGCATATCGCGGCCCATGCGCCCGGTTTGCAGAAGCTGGCGATGAAGCATTGCAAGGGCATCATCACCTGGATCCTGCCGGTGGAGAGCGTTCGCAAGGCCCGTGAGAACATGGGCGAAGGGCTCGAGATCACGGCCAACTTCCCATGCGTGGTGAATGACAACCTCGAGGAAGCCCGAAAGGTCGCCCGCGCGTTCTTGGCCTTTTATCTCGGCATCGATTATTATCAGAGGGCTTACTCGGCCATCGGCTTCGAACCATCCGACTTTGAAAACGGCGGAAGCGATCGCTTGATCGATGCCATCGTTCCGTCTGGTAGCCCAGAGAAGATCAAGCAGCGAGTCGACGAATATGCTACCGCCGGAGCAACCCGGGTCGTCCTCAACCCGATCCGCGAAAAGACCGCCGCGCAGGATAGCGGGCTGGATCACGTCGATCGCGAGTGGCAGGCAGATGCAGACCTCGAGAGCCTCGACCGCCTGGCCCCTGTCCTGCTCTGACAGGCACTGGTGCCGAATTTACCGCTAGGAGACGAAGACATGACAATCGAAGACCGTATGGAAATTCAGGATCTGGTCTACAAATACGCCTACTACGTCGACAGCTTCATATTTCCCGAATGGGTGGAACTGTTCGCGCCCGAGGGAACGCTGGATGAAAGCGAGTTCGGGATGGGCAAGTATGATGGGCATGCAGCGCTAGCCGGCTATGGAGATACCATGGGTGGCCGCGTGCTTCATCTGGTCCACCTGATAACCAATCATCTCGTGTGGGACTTCAAGGGCGACACCGCGAAGGGCACATCCTTCGCGATCGTGGAATCCATGCAGAAGACCGGCGCCCGGGCTCGCTATCACGTCAAATACGAGGATGAATACCAGAAGCTGAACGGCCGCTGGGTCTTCAGCAAGAGGATGCTTCGCAAGAGCTTCCCGCCTGAGATCTTGTCAGCACCAAACGTTTGAAGCATCTGATTATGCCCAAGTTGATGATGTTCATGAAGCGCAAACCGGGGATCTCGTTCGAGACGTTCCGGCGGCATTACGAAGAGGTCCACATTCCTCTCGTTGCCGGCTGGGTCGGTCACCTGATGACCGACTTCAAGCGCTACTATCCTGCACACTTCACTAACCTGTTCGTGGGCAGGGAAGACGAGAGCGAGGCCCCGGTCAACGACGGAGGTGTGGATTACGACGCCGTGTCGATCTACTCGATCAGAGATGACGCTGCTCTGGACGAACTACTTCAGATCGCTTCCAACCCCGAATTCACGCGCGCGGTGACGCTGGACGAGGCCAATTTCGCGGATCGCGGTGCATCGCGGCAATCCATCACAGAAGAAGCCGTCGGGCCGGGCCTGATCTGACGCGCAGATCGGTCCCTGACGTCGGAAAGTTGGTGCAGGGTACTCAGCCCATACGCGCCCCGAAATACACATATCGGAAGTACGAGGACAAAATGGATTTTAGCTACAGCGACAAGCAACTCGAGTGGATTGAGAAGGTCCGGGGCTTCATGAACGAGGAGGTCCGGCCTTCCGTTCCGACTTACGAGGAGCAGCTTGCAGAAAATCGCAACCGTCTCCCCGCGGTGGCGCAGGAGTTGAAGGCCAAAGCCCGCGCCAAGGGATTGTGGAACCTGTTCCTGCCGCCGCATGGCGATTTGCCGGACGGCGTGCCTGGCCTGTCCAACCTCGAATATGCCCCGCTGGCCGAGGAAATGGGCCGGATCATCTGGGCGTCGGAAGTGTTCAACTGCTCCGCCCCCGACACCGGCAACATGGAAGTGCTCTACCGCTATGGCACCGAGGCGCAGAAGGATGAATGGCTCAAGCCCCTGTTGGCCGGTGAAATCCGCTCCGCCTTCGCCATGACCGAGCCGGATCAGGCCTGTTCAGACGCCACCAACGTCCAGACCCGGATCGAACGCGACGGCAACCACTATGTCATCAACGGCCGCAAGTGGTGGACTTCGGGCGTCATGGACGAGGCGTGCACTCTCATGATCGTGATGGGCAAGTCCAACCCCGACGCGCCCAAGCACCAGCAGCAGTCGCAGATCCTGGTTCCGACCAATGCGTCGGGCGTCACCATCATCCGCAACCTACCTGTCATGGGTTATGACGATGCGCCGCACGGCCATTGCGAAGTGCTGCTCGAAAACGTCCGGGTGCCGCTGGAGAACATGATCCTGGGCGAAGGGCGCGGCTTCGAGATCGCGCAGGGTCGGCTCGGGCCGGGCCGGATCCATCACTGCATGCGCACCATCGGCGTGGCCGAGGAAGTGCTGGAAAAGATGATCCGCCGCCTGATGAGCCGCGAAACCTTCGGCAAGCGCCTCGCCGACCGTTCGGTCTGGGAACAGCGCGTAGCGGAGGCCCGCACCGACATCGAGATGAGCCGCCTACTCACACTCAATGCCGCCGACCGGATGGACAAGGTCGGGAACAAAGTAGCCCGTGCCGAGATCGCGATGATCAAGGTCGCCGCACCGCGTTTGGCCCTGAAGCTCATCGACGATGCGATCCAGGCCCACGGCGCAGGCGGTCTCACCACCGATTTCGGCATCGCCAAGATGTGGTCGCGCATCCGCGCACTTCGCTTGGCGGACGGTCCGGACGAGGTGCACAACCGCACGATCGCCCGCCTCGAATACGCGAAATACAGGAGCAAGTGATCAAGGTTGGAGTGGCGCAGGCAACCCGCCGCTCCTCTTCTGATGGATTCCGCCGCCTACGCCTGCCAGTCCGGGCTCGTGCTTACGAAACGGGCGAGATCGCGCCTTCAGTTTCGTCGTCCACCCGAAGGATTTCCTTAATCGTGCCATGAAGCTTTGAGATAAAGCGACTGGTCGCATACGGCTGGATCAAGCTGAGGTGGTGCACACAGCAATCGTAAACCACCAACTCGCCCGCATCATGGCTCTCCGTTGCGTGTCGCGTAATCGACAGACGGTTAACCCAGACAGCCCACATATTTTCCGCGAGGATTTTCGGGGTGGTTGGGGCCTCGACCGGAGGAATGTCCCCAGCTGCCATCGCATCTTGAATACGCTGCACCGATCCGCTTTGCGCCACATCGCGAATGCGTTCATGGCTCAATGATATTTTTTCATCTGTAGCGGTCAGATAGGTCAATGACTCGAAGAAAAAATGATGCCGCCACATCAGCCGAAAGAGACGAATGAGGTATTCGGCTAATTCCACCGTTCCGGGGTTCCGCTTGCTCTTGAGGACCTGCGAGGCCTCTGCCTCCAGATTGTCTATCAGCTGATATATGATGTCCTGCTTGCGCGGAAAATGGTAAGTCAAATTTCCGGGGCTGATACCGATTTCCGCTGCAATCTTGTAGACCGGTACGCGATCAACTCCGAACTGGTTGAACAGACGCAGCGCGGTTGAAAGAATGCGTTCGGGAGTGCTTTCATTAGCCAAGGCCATCACCGTGCGGTTGAAGTTTAGGTCCTAGCAATACCGGACCCGGCCCTACAGTCAACCTGATAGACCGATTCGCCCGCCAGTTACTACGAACTCTAGAATTGTACCCTTGCCCTTCCAAGAGCCTAGTTGTGGCTCACTGTGCAGTCAGCCCGCCATCAGCGGCAAATGCAAGGCCGGTTACAAAGCTCGACGCATCGGACGCAAGAAAAGCAAAAACATTGGCAATCTCCTCCGGCCTTGCCCCACGGTTCAGCGGCATCCGCGAAATGAACGGCTCTGCGCTCGCTCCCAGCATCTTCAGATTAGCCTCGACCATCGGTGTCAGAACCAGTCCCGGATGGACCGAATTGACGCGAATATTGGTCGGGGCAAGTTCGACCGCTGCAGCCTTGCTCATGCCCGTTATCGCCCACTTGGTGGCGCAATAGTCGAGGTTGTTTGCAGCGCCGACAAGACCCCATGCAGATGAATTGTTGACGATGGAGCCGCCGCCCGCCCTGCCCATCGATGCAAGGACGTACTTCATTCCCAAGAACACACCTTCCTGGTTCACGGCAAAGACGTGGCGGAATTCCTCTTGGGTCAAATCGGCGACAGTTCTTTGATAGCCCGGGTGGCCGGCATTGTTGACCAGCACGTTCACCGGTCCAAATGCATCTTCTGTGTCCGCAATGGCGCGTTGCCAGTCTTCGCTCTGGGTGACATCCAGCCTCGAGAACCTGACCTTATCGCCAAGTTCAAGGGCCAATGCTTCCCCCAAATGGTCTTGGATGTCGCCAATCGTGATGCTTGCGCCCAGTCCACTAAACAGTCGGACCATGGCAGCGCCGATGCCGCTCGCGCCGCCCGTGATGATCGCCACTTTCCCCTGCAGATCGTACATGTGATGTCCTCTCAAATCTTTTGTCGCGGTTTGCTTTCGTAGAGCCTGACAAGCAGTCAGCCCTGAAGGCTGTCCGCCAGTTTCGTGTCTACCAATTCTTTCGTGGCGTGAAGGCGATCACCCCTGAAACGGCAGCTTATCGCGTAAACTCCGTCAAATCGGCCGCCACCTTTCAACTCGCTCTCGCCGCTGAAGATTCCCAGGACCAGGTCACCTTCCTCCACCAGGTCATGAAAGGTAAACTTCGCTCCCGAGAGCAGCGCAGCATTGAATGCGCTGATCCGCTCGAGCACTTCGCCAAGCTGCCGTGTTCCCGCCAGAAACGTGCTGCCCAGGAACTCATGCGTATAGTCATCCGTAACGAGGCTCAGGACTGTGTCGATATCCCCCCGACCAACGGCTTCGACATATTGCTGCACGAGCTGCTTTTTGGATTTCGGCACTCTATATCTCCCAATGCCGCCCTGCCCTTGACCACGGCGTGGAGGGAGCGTGGCGCTCCCTCTCGCAAACAGTTCAAGCTGGCTGCCTGTCCTTGTTGAAATGCTTGTCCAGGCTGCGCGCGATGTTGATATACACCTCCTTCAGCATGGCTTCGCTTGCTGGCCCGCTTTCTGCCGGCACGCAGTCGAAATTGGAGGAGATGGTTATCATGCAGCCACCGTCATCGAGTTCATCGAAGGCCCAGGTCGCCATGTAATTACGGATGCCAGGCACAAAACCGTCGGAGGCATTATAGAAGAGACGATGCGCCACAGGGTCCGCCACCAACAGGTCCTCTCGATTATGCTCAGGCGCACCGGATTTAGTGGCACCCTCACCGCGTCCCATAACCCGCGTGCGCGGAATGACGTCGGGCTCGCCTTCAAGCCAACTCTCCATGACCTTCAGGCCTTCGGAATTCGTGCCATCATCGAACCAGAAGAGCGTGCCCCAGTCCGTGACCAGTTTCCACACATCCTCGATATTGGCCCTGATCTTGCCCTGGTGATATCCGGCAACTCTGTAGACTTTGGCCATTTTTCCTGTCTCCGCTATCTTAGATCTTGGTCCGATATTCCGGTTCGTCGTGAATGAGCATATTGCCTCACGGTGCCTTTGGGAACCGGCCCGAGTCCTCAGGGCCGTCCGCCGTCAACGCCAATCAGTGTCCCGGTCGTGAAGCTCGAATACTCGGACGCGAGATACATCACGGTCGACACGATCTCTTCAGGTTCGCCATAGCGCTTGATGGCAGACTTGATGTTCGCCTCTTTCTCAGGCGACCATGACTTGGCGATGTCAGTGCGGAAGCTGCCGGGAAGGATCCCGTTCACCCGGACCTTGGGAGCATATTCAAACGCGTGAGCGACGGTGATTGCGTTCAACGCAGCCTTGGCACCTGAATAGGGTGCGTATTCGGGCTGCGGGCGAATGGCACCGATGGAGGAGATATTGATGATGCTCCCACCGTCTCCTTGCGCCATCCGACTGGCGACCTGAGCTGTCATGCGGAACGGCCCCTTGAAATTGACGCCAACCACCTTGTCGAAAAGGGCCTCAGGGGTTTCAAGCGAACTGTCCGTGAGTGGCGACATGCCGGCATTGTTGACCAGAACATCGACTTTTCCGAACGCCGCGTAGGCAGTCTCTACCAGTCGGTCGATGTCATCCCAGCGCCCCATATGAGCGCCCACGCCGAGAGCCCGTCGGCCAAACTCACGCTCAATTTCGGTCGCCAATTGATCGCAGCTCTCCGCGTTGCGGCTCGCGATGATCACATCAGCGCCCTGTTCAGCAAAGGCCCTCGAGATCGCTGCTCCAAGGCCACGGCTTCCGCCTGTCACCAGGGCAACTTTGCCACTGAAGTCGAAATACTGCTTCATTGCTGATTCCTATCAAGCTCCGCCGAGCGTATTACGAGCAAGCGCAGCAATTGCTGCCACTCGGTCCTGCGAGTGGGTCACCCGGCGATTGACGCTCGTCCCGACGCTCGCGCGCTTCAGGATGCCCTGAATCATGACAGCGTAGCGGAACTGGACGAAGCCGAGATAGAACTGAAGGTCGGGAATTTCGTCGATCCCGCGCCGACGGCAATAGCTGGCGATATAGCTCTCCATATCCGGAATGCCGCCCGCCTCTAGATCCACTCCCACAAGTGTCGTGGCAGTACCCTCAACGAATCCAAGTGGCTCCCACCAAGCCCGGGTATTGTGCGCAAGGTCGATATAGGGATTTCCCAGGGTCGAGAGTTCCCAATCGAGAACCGCCTGGATCCTCGGCTCGGTGCGGTGGATCATCGCGTTGTAGAGGCCAAAATCGCCATGCAGGATCGCCGTTGGCTCACTCGCGGGCAGCCGCTGATACAACTCCTTCATGAGCCAGTCGACGTCCGGCAGATCGACCATCTTGGTCTGTTCGTAAATGCCACACCAGCGCTTCAGGTTGCGCTCGGTAAATCCGGTCTGCTTGCCAAAATCGCCCAGTCCAAGCACATTGAAGTCGAGCTGATGGAGCTGGGCCAGGAATTCGCTCATCGAATCGTAAATTGCAGTCCGGTCCTCGTTGCTGACGCCTGGAACGTCGGCATTCCAGAAGACGCGTCCGTCAACGAACTCCGTGATATAGAAGGCAGAACCGATGATAGTCTCATCGTCGCAATAGAGCGCGGGCCGAGCGACGGGGAATCCGACCTCTGATAGCGCCTTGGTGATGCGATATTCTCGATCGATCGCGTGTGCCGAGGCGAGCAGGTTGCCCGGCGGTTTCCGGCGAAGCACGTAGCTATTATCGAATCCGACCAGCTTGTAGGTCGGATTCGACTGCCCACCTTTGAACTTTTCGACACGGAAAACCTCGCCCAGCCCTTCAAGGCGAGGAGCGAGGAAAGCACCCAGACGCTTTTCGTCTAGCGCAAGATGTTCTGGCGGCACTTCTGTGCCACTCAACATGTCCTGACGGTCAGCCATGACTCCCTCCACCACTCGAAATGTTCTCGACCAGCCCGGCAAAGGTCTGGAGGTAGGCTATGAATTTGTCGGTTACGCCTTCGCTCCGCAAATGCTGGACCGAAACAGGCAAAGGGGGCGATTGATAATTTGAATCGCTCATCACCCGTAGCGGAAAATCGTGCCGCAGGATGCCAGCCCGCCCGATTATGACAAAGTCGCATCCCGCCTCGATGACACTGGACGCCGCAGCCGCATCCATCACCCTTCCTGCGGCACCCAAGCGAACCCGGCCCCGCGGAAGGTCAGTGAAGTAGCTGAGAAGTGGGCGACCCTTGAAAGCCTCCTCGTGGGGTTCCTTGGCAACATCCCACACGGACATGTCTAGGTAGTCGATTTGACCGGCTAGCATCAATTCGGCGGCAAGTTCGCGCACTTCCGCGAGGCGCATCCCAAACCGCTCCGGAGACAGGCGCAATCCGATCTGGAAGTCCGGGCGGCAGCGGCTACGGATGCCGCCGATTACTTCCAGCATGAGACGAGCGCGATTTTCAAAGCTTCCGCCATAGCAGTCGTCTCGGCGGTTGATCGTCGGCGAAAGGAATTGGGCCAGAACATAGCCGTGAGCCCCGTGGATCTCGACGCCGTCGAACCCCGCCTTCTGCGCGCGCAGTGCCGCCGCGATAAAGTCCTCGCGCAATTGCTCGACTTCGCCAAGGCCAAGCGCCCTTGCTCCGTTGTTAGACCCTTCCGACGGTGATACCGGCGTCCCGACCAGAGCCGGGTCTGCCCGGTCGCCACCATGATATAGCTGCACAGCCGACAGCGCCCCATTGGCACGAACAGCATCAGCCAGGCGTGTGAGACCCTCGACATGGTGATCGGAATAGATTCCGAGTTGCCCCGGATAACCCCGACCGACCTGCTGCACCGGTGCGGCGGCCGTGATAACCATGCCAAATCCGCCCTCCGCCCGCATGGAGAGCCATCGCGCCTCCTCATCCGACACGCAGCCATCATCATGGCTTTGCATATTGGTGAGTGCCGCCAGCATCAGCCGGTTCTTCATCTCCGGGCCGTGGCCCAGTTCCAGTGATTCAAAAAGCTTGCCAGATGCCATCGTGTTTCTGTTCCGAGCCGCTTCCAACTTGCCCCCTGCATTGCCAGTCAGGCATGCAGCGCCGGCTTCCGGCCTGCAAAACACAAGCCCCCTAGAGCAGGAGACGATCGCGCCCCTGCCTCACGCATTGTCTGGTATCTAAATCCTATGCGTGTGTCCAGCGCCTCGAAAAGGGCAAGCGTTTCCTTTCGCCCCTATTTCATCAGGTAGCGGTCGATCTCAGCCAGATAATGGTGAATGCGGCACTCGGACATGCTTAAGCGATTCCCGTCGTAAGACCGCGAGCGCAGGCCCTTCTGGATCAGCGGAAGACGCTCTACGTCCTGCGAAAGGACCGTTCCCCATTCCTCTGGTTTTTCCGGGTAGCGCCTGGGGGCCCGGTTCTCGCCCTTCCAGCCCTTTTCTGCGGACACGGCGAAGGACGCAGGGTCCATGACGTGCTGCTGGGGATCAAGTACGGGCAGGACCAGGCTGAGCGCACGGTAGATGTGCTTTTCCGGGTCCGATGGATGCGGCACCCAGCTCTGGATCAGCACGCTGTGCGAGAACACGTTGAGCGTGACGTTCGGGAAGATATGATAGTTCCAGTCGTCTGTCACCTCGCCGTCGGTCAGTTGATCGAAAAGGTCGCCATGACCATTGCGCACCGCCCACTTGCGCAATGTATCGGCCAGCGCCTCACGGTATTCCGCTCCGCTCAAATGCGTGTACTCGTCATTATTCCCGCCGAAGAAGGCAACAAAGCCCTTCAACGCGTCCGTCACTACCGCCGGATCCTTTGCCCTGTCGCCCGAATAGCCGGTAGGAATGATCATCCGGCTGGTTCCCTGGTCGTAGAGATCGTACTGGGTCCTGAGCGTCGATGTGATCGGTATGACCTGCGGGTGGGTGTCATCCGCATGATAAAATTCGATAAAGGCCTCTATCGCCGTCTTCCAGTTGGCGTCGATCACCCCATACACTTCGTCGTAGATCTTCATCCGCGAGAAGTCGCGGTTGGCCAGATGGCCGACAATGACGTCCAGCGAGGCTTCCAGAGACGGCGCGTTCTCATCCTGATTGATGAACACCATCGAGTTCCACACCTCGCAGCGGACCTCCTTGAGCCCTTTCATGCCGCACAGGACCTCCGGCGGAAACGTATGCTCGTCCTTTACCTCGCGTACCGACCCATCGAGATTGAAGCGCCAGCCATGGAACTTGCAATAGATTGACGCACCCCGATCGATCTTGCCGAAATCGTCGTATACGAGATAGTTGGCTCGATGAGGGCAGACATTGTAGAATGCCTGGATACGATCCTCGGTCGAGCGCACGACGATGAAAGTCTCGCGACCCAGATCGAAGCGGAAGTAGTCACCGACGCTCCGGAGATCATGAGTCATGCCGGCCCAGCACCAGACGCGGGTCCACAGTTTTTCCATCTCCAACGCCGCTTCATTGGCGGAATAATAGCGTTCAGGAGGCACTATTCCGGTTGGCACCGGCTTGAAGGGAGCTTTTGCAGACCTGTCCTCGCCATCCGCTTCCGGATAGATCACGTAGCCACGCTCAAAGGTGTAGTCGTCAGTCATGCAATTTCCTCCTGCGCAGGGCTCTTGCCACCATTGGCAGCAGGTGCGATAGCTGTTAGTACCGATTACCTATAGGAGCCAGAGGCGCTCGTCCTTGACTTGGATCAAGGTCGCGACTGCGTTCGATTCAGTGATGTACAGGAGAGCGAAATGAAACTCGGAAAAATTGGAGTCTGGTCCCATATCGACGGACCGCTAAGCTATTTCGAGAGCGAACGCTCCGGCGAGTTGGGTCCGGCGAATGCGCAGCAACTCGCAAGGTTCGCACAGTGCGTCGAAGAACTCGGCTATTCCGCGATCTGGATGCCGGATGGATTTGGACGTGACCCGCTCGTCAGTTCAGGTTGGCTGCTGGCGAACACGAAAAGGCTTCATGTCGCAACCGGCATCGTCAGCATCTACTCGCGTGACCCCATCGCCATGCGAGGCGCGGCTGATGCGCTTAACGAGCAGTCGGATGGACGCTTCATCCTGGGCTTGGGCGTCTCGCACCGCGAGGCGGTCGAGGGTATGCGCGGGCATGACTATCAAAAGCCGCTCAGCGCCATGCGGTCCTATCTTGATGCGATTGCGCAGGCTCCTTACATGGCGCTGGCTCCGGCAACACCGACACCCATAGTTCTCGCTGGATTGCGCGAAAAGATGATCGGCTTGGGCGGTGAGCGCGCCGAGGGTTCGCACACTTATAACGTCACCCCGGAGCATACTGCGCATTCTCGATCCATACTCGGCCCCGACAAGATGCTTTGCGTCGAGCAACCCCTGGTTCTTGAGACTGATCCCGACAAGGCCCGGACGATCGCCCGAAACGAACTTGAACTGTACCTTGGCCTGGAAAACTATCGCAATTCCTGGAAGGCACTGGGCTTCACTGACGACGATTTCGCAAATGGCGGTTCGGATCGCTTTATCGACCGAATAGTGGCTTGGGGCGATGAAGGTGCCCTTCGCAAGAGGATCGACGAGCATTTGGACGCAGGCGCCAGTCACGTCTGCATCAAGTGCCTTTCACCCAACGGAAGCACCGACATGCGCGTTATCGAGTTGCTAGCTCCCGGAGCCGCTTGAACTTTCGGGGGCATGATATGGACAAGCAGATTTCATTTGCGGACACCGCGGTGCAGGCTTGTCCGTTCCCCGCCTACGATGCTTTGCGAGATGAGCATCCCGTCTATCTCGACCCTGTAACCGGGCACTATGTGCTGACGCGATACGAGGACGTCCGCCGGGCTCTGCTAAGTCATTCGGTTCTCAGCAATCGCACACCTTTTCTCGGTGACAGGTGGAGCCCAGAAGCCAATCGGTTGTTCGAAACAGAAGGCTGGCTGCCGATGGATACCCTGGTGTCCAACGATCAGCCAGAACACCGGACCTACCGAAGCCTTGTCGATAAGGTCTTCACCACGGGCAAGGTGGCGAGTCTGGAGCCGCGTATAAGCGAGATCATCTCCGAGTTGATCGACGGATTCGTAGCTCAGGAGGAGATCGACTTCATCCGCGATTTCGCCATTCCGCTGCCGATGTATGTCATTGCGGAGCAGTTGGGGGTACGCAAAGGGGACATGGCGCTTTTCAAGCAATGGTCGGACGCGGCCGTTGAGTCGACGGGGCCAGTAGCGCCGGAGCGCGAACTGGCACTTGCAAAAACACTTATCGAAATGCAGCTTTACATCGCACAGGAAATCGAACGGGTCCGCGTGTTCTCGGACGACAAGCTGCTGAGCCAACTCGCCCACGTCGAAGTGGACGGACGCCGTTTGAGCGATCGCGAATTGCAGAGCCTTATTCTGCAGATACTTTCGGCAGGGAATGAAACCACCACAACCACCCTCGGTTCGGGGATGCGGATCATGATCGAACGCCCTGAAGTCGCGGAGTCTATTGCGGTCGACGGCTCACTCGCCAAGATGCTCACCGAGGAGGCTTTGCGCACCGCAACGCCGCTGCAATGCCTTTGGCGCACTGCTCTGGAAGATGTTCGGTTCGGAGATTCCGTTGTTCCGGCTCACTCTATTGTCGAACTGCGCTTCGGGGCCGCCAATCGAGATCCTGGTCATTTCGACTGGCCCGCAGAGGTCAACCTCAATCGTGATAATTCGAACAGCCATCTGGCATTCGGTGCGGGCATCCATCTTTGCATTGGCAACCAACTGGCACGGGCAGAACTCCGGCTGGCTTTCGAAGCGCTGACACGACGCCTGAAGAACTTCCATTTCAGCCGCGGCGCTGACAGTTGCAAGCAGCTCGAGGGATACACGCCTTACGGCTTGCGAGAGCTTTGGATGTCTTTCGATCGTCGTAGGACCGCCAGATGTTAATCCTCAGGTCACGGCGCATGGCCACGGCAGCCTCACCGCAGCCTGATCGATCAATGCTTGTTCCATAGGAGGTCTCATTGACGCATATTCTCGTTACCGGAGGGACCGGCAACATCGGCATGTACGCGGTCGCCGAATTCGCGCGTCGCGGACATGACGTGACCGTTCTCGACCAGACAAGCGAAGCACCTATGCTCAGAGCGATTGCTCCTGATGCTGAGATAGTTGCGGGGGATATTCTCGACGTCGATCTGCTTTCGCGGATCGTCAAGGATCGGCGAATTAGTCACATCCTCCACCTTGCTGCATTCCTCGGACCGGAATCAGTTACCTTCCCCATCAAGGCAATGGACGTGAACTGTCGCGGTACGGCGAATATATTCGATGTCGCCTTGGCGATGAATGTCGAGAGGGTTACTTGGAGCAGCTCCATCGCGGCTCTGGGGACGCTTCCGGAATATGACGGCACCCCGGTCAACGAAGACTACCGGATCGCCCCTTTGACCACCTATGGCGCCAGCAAGTATTATGGCGAGCTGATGACGCCGATCTACCGCCAGCGCGGTCTCGATGCGACCTGCGTGAGGGCAGCCTTCGCGTTCGGCTTGGGCAAGCTTTCGGGAAGCTGGGGCGCCAATTACAATCGAATCATCTACAACACCGCCGTAGGTCGCCCGTCAGTCTTCCCCTCCTGGGCCAAAACCGGGGTGCAGATGATCTACAACAAGGATCAGGCGAAGTTTTGCGTCGAAGCTACACTGGCTCCGTCGGGAGAGCACTGGCTTTTCAACACACCTACGGAGAGGGCGTTTTCCGAGGACGATGTCATTACCATTCTCAGGGATATCGTACCCGACTGCGATATAGTTCGCGACTCCACGCCTCCCTTTGGCTCCGCGTTTCCGCCCAATGTCGATGGCAGCAGGGCACGCCATGCCATAGGTTATCAGCCAGATTACACGGTCAAGGCAGCGATAGCGGAGATGGTAGAGTATTATCGGCAGAATCCGGACCAAGGCATCTGAACCATGGGCGAACGCCACAGGCCCTTCGCGAAAACCGAGCGGAACCGGCGGAAAGGAGCAGTCGCATGAACCTGGAAACCGGTCGCCTCCTTGAGACACTTCAAGCGACACTGGCGCAGCTGGTTAACCGGTATGGTGTCCCGGGATCCGACATGGATCTTCTCGCCGCGCGCGTCGCCATCGGTGAGCTGCTGCGGCAGGCAGACAGCTCCGCCGCTAGGCGCCTTTATGAGGAGGGCCGTGACCTCGCAGTCAGATTGACGCCGTCTGTTCAACAGGTGGACAGCAGCAATTCGGGGCTGCTGCAGCTTCGTGAGCTACCGAAGTCAATACACGAGGCGGAAGACTATGCGTCCTGCAGGAGCTGGCTTGAGGCGATCAAAAAAGCGCTGGCGCTGCTAGTAGCGGATTTGACGCCAGACGCATCTGCCGAACTCAGCGACATTCTGTATGCCGTCAGCGAATGGGAGGCGCGCCTTCTGAGGGCGCCTCACCCTGCGCGAGAGCCGGATGCCCCCGAGAATGATGTCCACAAGATGCTTGAGCGTTCCGCCCGTGCACAAGGAGGGCAATTCGGGGAAGCGCAAATATCGGACGTCCAAACCCTGCTTGGTGGCTTTGCCAATAATACGACCTTGTTCCAGCTTAAGGATGGAAATGGGCAAGCCTGGGACTTGGTCGCCCGCGCTGACACCGGGCTGCAGTTGGGGATAGAGGGGCGGGACATCAGCGGAGAATTTCATCTTCTGCGCTTTCTCCACCGCCACGGTATAACTGTTGCTGAGCCTCTCTGGCTCGAGGAGAATACTCGTACCTATGGGACAAAATTCCTGGTCACCCGCAAGGTGGGCGGCAGGAATTTCGGCACAGTGGTGGAGGCGCAAAAGCTCAGCGCAATTCAAATCCAGGCGCTTGCGAATGAACTTGCGCAGATTCACGGGCTGCCACTCGATCCCGCTGATCCAGATCTTCGTGTTAGCCACATAGATACGCGGCTGCTCGGTGGATCAACCAGCGAGGCGATGAACGACTATCTCGAGCGATGGATCAGACTGTGGCTCTCGACCGGGCTTGAAAACTCTCCAACGATAATCGCCACGATGAACTGGTTGCGCGCCAATCTCCCGCAAATCGACGATTCCCCGACCCTGGTTCACGGCGACTACGCGATGCATAACATCATGATGCAGGACGAGCGTATCAGTGGCGTACTTGACTGGGAAATGGCGCACCTGGGATCAAGAGCCGAAGATATTGCAGGGCTTTTGGCATCCTTCCCGGAAGCCGACAATGCCGAGGAATTCATGCGTCACTATGTCGCAGCGGGCGGGAAGGCCCCTACCGGATTCGAGCTTAGATACTGCGACGTCTTCCGGCACTTCGGCATGTATGTCGTGATGCTTGAGTCCCAAATGCGGTTCAAGATGAACTCTGAACTGCATCCGGAGCTACTCGTTCTGGGATCGTTCGTCGCAACACCTGCCGATCGCATGCCAAAGCTCATCGCAGACGCCGAATGCGCGAAGGCGCAGTAACTAAGATTAGAGAATTATTTATTTGAGGGGATTAAGAATGGCACTTACCGCCTGGGATGATTATTTCATTCATCAGACCGGAGATACACTTGATACGGTAGCGGAAAAAAGCGAAAGCTTCATGGATCGCTGCTGGTTCGGGTGCCATGGCCAGGATGGGCGCACCTATATCGCGGCCGGCCTGGGAACCTATCCCAACGTAAGTGGTCATGGCGTGATCGACGGCTCGTTCTGCGTAATCAGAGACGGGGTACAGCATAATTTCCGTGCTTCCCGACATATGACGCGCGATGGCTATACGACCGACCGTAATAACAGCGTCGTGGGGCCACTCTCCATCGAGATACTCGAGCCGATGAAGCGTCAGCGGTTCTCTCTCGACCGGAACGATTTCAAAATCTCAGGCTCCATTAACTTCGTGGCGCGAGCTGCGCCCTTCCTGTACAACAAGCTAGACGTACCGAGCCATCCGATGACCCACTTCACGCAAATGGGATATTTTGACGGTTGGCTTGAAATCGAAGGGGAGAAAATAGAATTCGACCACTATGTCGGCGTGCGCGACCGGACATGGGGTGTCCGCGGCAAGGGTTTGATGCGCCATGTTGAAGCCTATTTCTGGATCATGGGCCACTTCGACGGTTTCAGCCTCAACTTCACATTCTTCCATGTGCCGGTCCCGGGTAACAATTACGTTTTGGAAGACGGCGCGATCATGCATGACGATGGCCGCGTGACGAGGCTTGTGAAGGCAAGGCACAATTTCCACTTCGACGAGGACACCACCGCGAAGGATAGCACCCGCCTGTGGAGCAAGGCAGAATGGGAGTTCACGGACGAACACGGGAAAATCTGGCGCCTTGAAGGCAAAGGCATCCAGATGCCCTTTTACAATGCGGGGCAAGGTTACGACGACAGGCACGGCCTGGACCGCGGCCCCCTTCTGGTGGAAGGCGAGCAGTGGGATTTCAATTCCAACGCGACGCTGAAATCCCTTCGCCGCGCGGGCGACGACGACCGATGGCACTTCGATATCCAGGACCGTCTGGTCGACCTGAACATGAACGGCGCAAAAGGTGTGGGTCTCGTCAACAACGTATGCGGGCCCCGCGATGGATGGTCATATAGACCAACGTTAGTTGAATGATATTGCGGGAGAATAGGGCCCCGTGGATAGCGCTTGAATCCAGGAACGAGCCCCCGCGCCGAACTCCGTAATGTAGAAATGCGGAATCGATGATCGACTCAGCTTCGCTACAAGGTACCAAGCGTGCCGCTGGGAGGCCGATCATCGCGGTAAAGCCATCGGCTGGTGCGTGGGCTCGACCTGTAGACAAAAAACCTGCTTCTCGACGCCATGACAGAGCATGCCCTATTCCCTTGACCCGGACCAATTAGTGTTTAGGTACTGGACTTCGGCGCGACTCGAATGAAGCGATTTGCGGGATCGAATTGGAAAACTGACAGTCGCGCCAGGGTAGAGGATTGAGCCACAAGTCTGTTTTTTAGCCAAATAGGTTTCTATCGAAGGCATAATGCCGAGTGAGGGCCTAGCCATGAATGCCAGACTGGCTCGATGTGAAATTTCCGCTCGTCTGCTATTTTTCATTGAGCCATCATAATAGCGAGGGGAATCGTCCCAATGCGAGCAGTAACGGCAGATTTCGTAAACACCTCCGAATCCCCCCGCATTTCCGAAATGGACCAGCCGCAGACATCGGATGACGAAGTCCTTGTGAGAATTGCCTATGGCGGGATGAATGCCGCTGACTGGCAATATTCACAAGGCTGGATCAAGACCATCGCCACCGACAATGTCAATATTCTGGGCTTTGAAGCAGCCGGGGTGGTGGCGAGCGTGGGGCGGAATGTCGCCAACTTCCGTGAGGGAGATCGCGTGATGTTCGCGCGAACTCGCACCACCGGGGAGTCGGGGACTTATGCGGAATATGTCGCCGTCCCGGCCGAACTGGCGTGCCGGGTTCCGGACGGAATGTCGTTGACCGATGCCGCCGCGACACCGATTTGCTTCCTGACATCCTACATTGCACTCTTCGCGGATGATCTGGGCAATGCCAAGCCCGGCCAGAAAGTGTTGGTTCACGGCGGATCCGGCGGGGTTGGCAGTTTCGCCATCCAGCTCGCCAAATTTGGCGGGCTTTCGGTGGCTGCGACCGGCAGGACGGCCAATCGCAACTATATGATCGAGATGGGGGCAGACCTTGCATTCGACTACACCGATCCAGCGAAGGGCATCGTGGCGCAGACACGGGAATGGGCGCCGGAAGGGGTCGATGTCGTGTTCGATGCCGTGCGGCAGAACACCCTGCCCGACGCGCTGGAGGCCTTGAAGCCAGGCGGGACCCTGGTCAGCATAACTACCATGCTGGATCAGACCAACCTGAGCGAACAAATCCTCGCTTCCGAGGCGCGTGGCTTTCGCCATGTGGTCTGCTTCGCCCATTGGCCGGATCGTCTCCCAAAAGTACCGATCGTGCCGATTCTGGAACGCCGGGGCATTCGCATCCCCCCTGTCGAGGTTGTGGAACTCGCCGATCTCCAGTCCGCGATTGCACGGATGAAGGGCGGCCACAACCGCGGCAAGCTCGTGCTGAAATTTGCAGGCGAGCAGGCCTAACGGCGCGACGCCTCGGTCCGAACGGCCGGCGATCCGGGAGTTAGAAGAGCACGCAGGCGGGTTCGCCTTGACGCTTGGCAAAAAAAGCAACGGAGAAGAGCTTATGACTGAAACGAGCATTGCTCACTCGGCTCAATCGGCAGCAGGCACCGATCCGTCTCTGGCGACAGCCCAGCAGTTCGAGATTGAAGCGACGGCAGAGGCAATCCTCAAGACAAGCGAGATGCATCAGGCGATGGAGGAGGCGCGCCAATTGCTTCTTGGGTTGTCATGGGCAAACTCGGAGGCTGCTCAACAAACCCTGCAAGAGGTGGTTGCCGAATGCGCCGGCTATGCCGTTCTGTCCGCTGCGAACAGGGATCCCAAGAACCCCGGCCTGGTCTGGATTCAGACTCCACCAAAAGAGTGGTTAGGGCATCGGGTAACAGGATCGCGGTTCTGCTTCGATAATCCCGACAACATATATCGCTACGCCTTTATCGATGATGCATCGACCTATGTCCTTGACGCCAAACCTACAGGACCGACGGGAAGATTCAGCGTGGCTATCTACATCGCGCTGACAGGCGCCGAAGTCGAAAGCTGGGCAGACTGGGAACGGACAGTCGACGCAGCGGACGAAGAACGCATCCCCACCGATGGCGAGGGTGCATCGCGCATCACAATCGGGCCCGAAGACCCCAGGGACGGCAGCCTCTATCTGAATTCACGGAAAGGAGCTTTCGTCATCGTTCGGGAGGCGTTGACCGACTGGCATATGCAGCGCCCTCGCGCCATGTCCTTTCGCAGGGTTGCAGGACCGCAAGGCCCTGCGCTGACATTTGAGGAACGTGTCGCGATAGCCGCTCGTTACATGATATTCGGCGCACAAACGATCTCGGGGTTTGAACACAGCTATTCATCAACGAAGCTCAATACGTTCGCGCCTGCCACCAGGCGCGGTCACTCCACGAAACCGTCGATGATCACGCAAGGACGCTATCATCTTGGAGATGACGAGGCGCTGATCGTGAACTTCCTTCCCCAGGGCGCGGAATACATAAGCTTCAGCGTGACGTCTCCCTGGCTGATCACTCGTAATCCCGTCACAAAGGCCGGCAGCCGGACGAACAGTCAGTCGCATCAAAACGCTGACGGAACCTACACCTATATCGTGAGCCACCGCGATCCGGGCGTCGCGAACTGGATGGATACCGATGGCCTGCGCGAGGGTTGCATGGCCATGCGCTGGGAAGGGATGCATGCACCAACGGCTGATCCCGATGACGCCGTCATAAGCGTCAGCCTCGTCAAGCTGGACGCTGTGCGCTCCGGGCTCCTAGCCGATTTTCCGTCGGTCGGACCTGCGGAGCGCTCAGCCGAGCTGGCTGGCCGTCAGCTCGACTATGAGGCGCGCTGTGGAGTGCCATGCAGGTTCATCATGGACTGATGCCACCCGGTCGGCGGCGGCGGTGTTACCCCATCGCCATATTGTCCGAACTTTCAGTAATTTTCATGCCGCCTGACCACGAGCGGTGACGGTCAAGGTAACAGGAGCCTTCAATGGAAACGTCTCAGCCAGCATCAAAGCTTTCGATGGAAGAACTAATCGCTGCGGCCTTTGCCGATACCGGATTGAATGATTTCGGTGAATTCGATCCACGCGAGGGGATGGAGCACTTTCTACGGGATATCAATGACCTCGATTTGAACCAGGCCGGGCGGATAAACATCTCTGCACTCATGCACAGATGGCTGGTCAACGGGCTTCGTTTTGCCGACGACCTCAAGAAGCACCCGGAAATTCTCGATGAGCAAGTCGATGACCCCCTCGTCATTTTGGGAATGACCCGGGTCGGTTCGACTATGTTGCAGCGCTTGCTTGCAGCAGATCCCGACACGTTGTGCATCAGGCATTGGGAATCGCTCAACCCCTCGCGCATGCCCAATGCCGTGCCCGGCGAAGAAGACCCCCGCATCGGGATTGATCGTGAGATCATCGACGCCATGATCAAGAACAATCTGGGCCTGATGCAGTCCCATTCAGTGAAGGTTGATGACGCCGAGGAATGCATCTTCGTTCAATTGCCTACCTTCAAGACGGTCGGACACTGCTGGGTGGCGCCGACTCCCAATTATTACGATTGGATAAGGTCTCAATCCCTGCACGGATCTTATGCCTTCCTGAAGCAGATGCTTCAGTATCTGCAATGGCAGAAAGGCGGACGCCCGAGCGCGAATGGCGACCGACGCTGGATATTGAAGACGCCCCCGCACATCGGAAATATGGACCTGTTGGTCGATGTGTTTCCCAATGCCAAATATGTCTTCATGCACCGCGACGTCCATGAGGTCATCGCATCGACTTGCCGCCTGATTGAAATGCTGTTCCGCACGTGCATGGATGTAATCGACATGGAGGCCGTAGGGGCATACGTGCTTCGCATATGGTCTGAGGAAATGAACCGGCATCTGCAGCAGCTTGACGCCCTGGGTTCGCAGATCGACCTCCTTGATGTCCAATACGACCGTCTCAGGAAAGACACGTTCGGCGTGGTCCGCGACATCTATCAGCTTATGGGCCGTGATTTAACGCCGCGCCGGGAACAAGAGATGCGCATGTGGGAGGCAAATGATACTCATGGCGAATTCGGCAGCTACACTTACAGTCTGGAGCAATATGGCCTGACTTCGACGGACGTCGACGCTGCCTTCGCTGAATACAATCGGCGATACTTTGCATAGACATCGCACTCACACGGTGGAATATCCCCTTCGTCCAGAATCTGTTCTTTCCAATCGGCTGAATTCGCTGGATCGGTACACCATAAATGTACAAGCGATTACGTGCGTAAGGAGCAGTTATGTTTGACCTAAAAGGTAAAGTTGCAATCATCACGGGCGGGTCCAGCGGCATTGGTGCCTCTGCGGTAAGCATGTTTCACCAACTGGGCGCCAAAGTTACAATCGGCGATATCCAGGCGGAACAGGGCGAGGCGCTGGCCAGCGAATTGGGGGACCTGGTTCGCTTTTCGCGACTCGACGTCACCGACCCATCTGCCTGGGAGCGCACCGTCCATGAGACCGAGAGTGCTTTTGGGCCGGTGAACATTCTCGTGAACAATGCGGGTCATGGAGGCCATCGGAAGTCTATTCAAGATCTGAGCCTAGGGTCAGGACTCATTGATCACAACCAGAAGATGACGGTAGCGGCGATTGCGATGGCGGACATGAAGGTGTGGGCGCAGCGGTCATAGCGGGTGTGAATGCGCCGCCAGTCCTTGATTTTGGCGAACAGGTTTTCGATCAAGTG
>CANJYE010000016.1 GCA_947479055.1 Erythrobacteraceae bacterium | reverse complement strand
TGATCTCGCGCACCCGCAAGCGGACCTCGCCATGCAGCACCTTGAACCGGTACTTGGGCGCCCAGACGAGATGGTAGCGATGATGAAAAGTCGTGTGACAACCGCTCTTGTAGCCCATAGCCTGTAACCTCGGAGAAAATGAGACTCGACGCCCCATGGGCTGTCTCATTTTCTCCGAGGTTACAGGCTAGCGCGCGAGTCCGTGGCTGAAGCCAGTATCCGACTGAAGTCGGAGGGGTTCCTCCCAGAAGCGTGACTCTAACAACTGCGATCCGCACCGCCGCCGCTGGTCCGGCGGAGGTCATGCTGCTGGCATTCACCCCGACCGTGCTTGACCCGCAGATGCCCGAGCTCCGTCGTGCCAACTTGCCGGTCGGGTGGGCTTCGCCAGCGTTCGATCGGCTCCAGCTTGAAGATTACGACTGGGTCACCTCCGGCGCTGGTGCCCAACGCCATGCCGCATACCTGACCGTGCAACAGCGGCTCAATTACCCCGCAGCCCAGCAGGACTATGTTTCCGGCTTTGTGTTGCTGGCCGCAAATGCGGACGCTTACTGGCCGCTGATAGACACCGCGCTCGACGAAGCGGCGGCACGGGGCGTGAACCAGTGCTTCGTTTGGGCTCTGCCGCAGGTCATGCGCGATGGATACACCAGGATCGCCCCACCCAAGGAAGACGACATGCAAGCCTTCGACGATGTGCTCTATCCCCTCGCGCTGGGTCGCGATGCCTCGTGCAGCCCCGAATTCTCGACATCGATCGCGGTCACCGCATCGGGGCACGAGCGGCGCGGCAGCCTCTGGTCTGACGCAAGGCTGCATTTCGATGTCGGCCCGGGCGTCCGCTCCGAGGCGGAGCTCGGCACGCTGCTTGCCTTTTTCAGGGCACGACGGGGCGCCGCGCGCGGCTTCCGCTTCTCCGATCCCTTCGATTTCAGTTCGAACGGGATGACCGGTACGCCAACCATGATCGACCAGTTGATCGGCGTGGGCGACGGTCTGACCGGCACGTTCCAACTGGTCAAACGCTATGGCCCTGGGGTCGATGGGGGCAGCGAACCGCAAATCCGCCCGATCACCCGCCCGCGCGCAGAAACGCTGACCGTCAGCATCAACGGCACTACGGCGACCGGGTGGGTGCTGCAAACAGGTGGCATGGTCCATTTCACCACTGCACCGCCGGTTGGTGCAGCGATCCGCGCCGGGTTCCTGTTCGACGTGCCGGCGCGCTTTGCCGAGGACCGGCTCAATGTCTCGGGCGCGGCCTTCCTCGCCGGGGAAGCGCCAAGCGTACCATTGATCGAGATCAGGGAGGCGTCATGACCCGGGTATTCTTCAGCCAGGAGCTGGAAGGCGTCACCACCTTCTGGCGCATCCATCGCCGCGACGGCGTGACGCTGGGCTTCACTTCCCACGACCGTGACCTGTGGTTCGACGGCGTGCTCCACCGCGCCGCTCCGGGCATGCTGCCGTCCGCCATCCGCCGCACGGCCGACCTGGAGATCGACAGCGCCGAAGTGCAGGGCGCACTGACACATGACGCCATCGCTGCGGCGGACCTCGCATCGGGCCGCTTCGACGGCGCCAAGGTCCAGATCGGCGTGGTCGACTGGGAAACGCTCGACCGGGCGACGCTCTACAACGGCGAAATCGGCTCGATCTCGGAGGAAGATAACGGCTTTTCGGCTGAATTGCGATCTAGCAAGGCCGGACTTGAAGCCGATACGGCCCCGCGCACAAGCCCGACCTGCCGCGCCCAATTCTGCGGGCCCGGTTGCACGCTCCCGTCCAGCCAGTTCTCCCATGAGGCCGAAGTCAGCATGATCGATCTGGAAGACAACACCGTCCAGTTCGTGGACGGACCAGCGACCGAGACCATGATCGACGGGCAGCTACGCTGGCTCGACGGGCCCCAGGCCGGGGTAACCATGCAGGTCATGAGCGTCGAGGGGGCTGACTTGCTGCTCGATATCGCACTTGACGAAGCGCTGACCCTCGGCACGAGAGCGCTGCTGCGCGAAGGATGCGACCACACCATCGCCACCTGCGCCGATCGCTTCGGCAATGCCTCCAATTTCCAAGGCGAGCCGTTCCTGCCGGGCAATGATCTGCTCGCACGCTACGGCCAGCCGATCTGATGGATTGCCCGCGCGCGGCGCTTGCCGCAGCGGCAGAAGCCCTGGTCGGCACGCCCTTTCGCCTGCACGGGCGGGATCCGCAGACCGGGCTCGACTGCATCGGCCTCTACACGGCGGCCCGCGCCGCCATCGGGCGGCCAGTCAATATCCCTCCGTGCTATGGCCTGCGCAACCGCGACATCGCCGGCATCCTCGCCCGTGCCGGAACCGATGGGCTCACCAACGCGCAGGGATTGATCCTGGCCGGCGACGTGGTGCTGACCCGGTTCTCGCCCATCCAGGTTCATCTGCTCGTCGCCGTTGTCGGCAACCGCTTCGTCCACGCTCATGCTGGCTTGCGCCGAGTTGTCACGATGCCCGGTCCGCTCGCCTTGCCGCTCATCAGCCACTGGCGGCTGACGGACCCATCCTGAGGAATAACGCCCATGGCCACACTCGTCTTCACCGCAATCGGCACGGCACTGGGTGGCCCACTCGGCGGCGCCATTGGTGGGCTGATCGGCCGTCAGGTCGATGCCTCGCTGTTCGGCCCGTCAGGTCGCAGTGGACCACGCCTCAGCGACCTCAAGGCCACCACTTCCAGCTATGGCAGCGCGATCCCGCAGCATCACGGCACGATCCGCGCGGCAGGGACGATCATCTGGTCGACCGATCTGGTCGAACACAGCCAGAAGGAAGGTGGCGGCAAGAGCGCTTCCTCTGCAACCGTCTACACCTACAGCGCCTCCTTCGCGGTCGCGCTTTCCAGCCGCCCGATCAGGGACGTGGGCCGGATCTGGGCAGACGGCAACCTTTTGCGCGGTGCGGCAGGCGATCTCAAGACCGGCGGGACGATGCGGATATACACGGGCCATGGCGACCATGACCCCGATCCGCTGATCGCATCGGCAGAAGGGGCCTTAAGCCCGGCCTTTCGCGGCACCGCCTATATCGTGTTCGAGGATCTCGATCTCTCCACCTTCGGCAACCGCATCCCGGCGCTGACCTTCGAAGTGATCGCCGATGAGGGCGATGTGACCTTGGCGCAGGTGCTGGAGGGCCTCGACACGAAGGTCGAGACCAGCCTCCCGCTCAACAAGCTGGCCGGCTTCACCTATGAGGGCGGGGCGCTCGTCTCCACCCTTTCGACCATAGACAGCGTCTATCCTCTAGCGCTGGATGCGGGCGGCGATGCCTTGACGATTGTCGCGGCGGACACCGTGCCTGCAGAGCCGCCGGTTCTCGCCCAATCCGCGCGCACGAAGTCCGACGGTGGGTTCGGACCGGACAATGGCCTTCAGAAGAAACGTCAGGCCAGCGACAGCGATGTCCCTTCGGCGCTGCGCTATTACGACATCGCCCGTGACTACCTGACTGGTCTGCAACGTGCCGACGGCCGGGCAAAGCCGGGACGGGACCGGACCATCGATTTCCCCGGTGCTCTCGCCGCCGTCGATGCGCGAAGCCTCGCCAATGCGGCGGCCGAGCGGGCAGGCTGGGCCCGGGAAACCATGGCCTGGCGGGTCGCCGAGCTCGATCCGGCCCTTGCACCCGGCACGATCGTGCGCGCGCCGGGCGTAGCCGGGGCCTGGCGGATCACCAGCTGGGAATGGCGTGAGGACGGCGTCGAGCTGGAACTGCTGCGCCTGCCGAAGATGCCCGGCCGCCAGCCGGTGGCTGATCCCGGCGACGCCAGGCTCCCGCCCGACCTTCTGGCCGGGCCGACCGTGCTGGAAGCGTTCGAACTGCCGTGGGACGGCACCGGCAGCAGCGATCAGCGGCGGGTCTATGCCGCGCCCTCATCCGCAGGCGCGGGCTGGTCCGGCGCGACGCTCTATGTTGACCAGGGCGGGACATTGATAACGCTAGGCAGCAGCAAGCGGCGCGCGGTGATCGGGGAAAGTACTTCTGTTCTAGGCTCATCCCCTTCGCTCTTGCTGGAGCGGGATGCGACGGTCAGTATCGCACTGGCAGCAGAGGATTTCGCCCTGACCAGCGCCACGCCGGAAGCGCTCGCCGGTGGCGCCAACCGTGCCTTGCTGGACGGAGAACTGTTCCAGTTCGCCGAGGCTCTCCCGCTTGGTCCGGGAGCATGGCAGTTGCGCGGCCTGCTACGCGGTCGGGGCGGGACCGAGGCTGCCGCCAAGGCAGGCCATGGTTCGGGTTCCCGCTTCGCCCTGCTCGACGATGCGCTGCAATCGCTCGACCCTGTGTCTGTTGGCGAGGGGGCGGTGCAAATTCTCACGGCAGGGCTTGGTGATGCGACACCGGTGGCCGCCACGATCGCCAATCCGGGTCTGACCCTGCGCCCGCTCGTGCCAGTCCACCCCAAGGCAAGGACTCACGCCGGCGCCGAGATTGAACTGGGCTGGACGCGACGCGCCCGTGGTGGCTGGGCATGGCGCGATGAAGTCGATGTCCCCCTGGCAGAACAGCAGGAAGCCTATCGCGTCGGGCTTGGCCCGGTTGCCTCGCCATTCCTAAGCTGGGACGTGACCGCACCCGCACTCACCATTGCGGCGACCACAGCCGCAGAGATCGCCGTCGATCATCCCGGCCAGCCGCTTTGGGTTCGCCAGATCGGAAGCCATGCCTTGTCCGACCCATTGTTGCTCATGACCCTGCCCTGATTCCACGCCACGAGGTACCAACCCATGCCAGACCCGCTCAACTTCACCGCCACCAGCCCGCGCTTCCGCCTGCCCCTGTTATTCACCGGCCAGGCCCAGAAGGAATTCACTGTCAACGAGGCCCATGCGCTCACCGACGCCCTGCTCCATTGCGCGATCGAGGGTGCTGCATCGACGCCGCCTTCATCCCCGGCGGAGGGCGATTGCTGGCTGGTCGCCGCCTCGCCCACCGGCGCATGGGCAGATCAGGCAGGCAAGATCGCCTGCCGACAGGCCGGAAGCTGGCTGTTCGTCGCGCCGCGTGACGGGATGCGCCTGCTCAATCGGGCCACCGGCCAGGACATGCGCTACAAAGGCGGTTGGCTGACACCGGCCACGCCAGCCAATCCGTCCGGCGGTACGACGATCGACGGCCAGGCCCGTACGGCCATCATCGCGATCATCGACGCCTTGCAGCTGGCCGGCCTGCTGGCCCCCGATTAGAGCCAGTTCTTTCACGACCAGGCGGTTCGGATGGGGCAATCGTGCGCTCGTGGCGTTATAGTAGAAATCGAACGAGATGGAGCCCCCAATGACTGCTTCCGCCTGCACTACCGCGCTGATCACCGCCCTTGTCCCGCTCCTTGCCCTCGGGGCCTGCGCCAGTGTCCCGGCAAATGCCACCGCGCGGATTGGCAGCGCCATACTCCAGACTGCCAGCGGCATGCCCGCCGGGACCGCCCAGATTGTCGCAAGTGGCGATACAGTCACGCTGTCCGTTGCCCTCGCCGGAATGCCGGAGGGCGTCCATGCGATGCACCTTCATACCACCGGCTCCTGCGTCGCTCCCGACTTCAAATCCGCTGGAGGACACCTCAATCCCGAAGGCAAGCAGCACGGAACAATGAACCCCATGGGCAGCCATCTCGGCGACATGCCCAATGTCACCATCGCCGCCAACGGCGTTGGCACCGCGACTATCACACTCAAGGGCACGCGCACCACGCTTGAACCGATCCTGTTCGATGCCGATGGCACCGCGATCGTCATCCATGCTTCGCCCGACGATTCAATGACCGATCCGACCGGCAATGCCGGTGCCCGCATCGCCTGCGGCGAATTGAAACCCACTTAAAGCGAGGGCGCGGCAGCCGCGTAGCGCGTGGGGTCAATCAGGCCCGCGTCGCGGAAACCGGCACGGCGCAACCGGCAGCTGTCGCATGCCCCGCAGGCGGAACTATCGGGTTGGGGATCATAGCAAGACCAGCTGGCCCCCGGATCGAGGCCCAGCCGGGCGGCTTCGCGCGCGATTTCGGCCTTTCCGAGAAATTGCAGCGGCGCATGGATCGTGAACGGCGAACCTTCAGCGCCGGCCTTTGTGGCGAGACGCGCAGTCTCGGTAAAGCTGGCGATGAATTCTGGCCGACAATCGGGATAACCTGAGTAATCGAGCGCATTCACCCCGATGAAAATATCGCGCGCGCCGATCACCTCGGCCCAGGCTAGCGTCAGCGAGAGGAACACCAGATTGCGCGCCGGCACATAGGTCACCGGAATATCCGGACCAACCCCGCCCTTTGGCACGGCGATATCGGCTGTAAGCGCCGATCCGCCAAACAGGCTGAGATCGAGCGGCAGGACTAGATGGCGTGCCGCGCCAAGCATTACCGCAATCGACCTTGCCGCGTCGATTTCACGGCGATGGCGCTGGTTGTAGTCGATCGTCAGGGCATTGACGACAAACCCGCGCTCTCGCGCAATGGCGGCCGATACCATCGAATCGAGCCCCCCCGAAAGCAGCACGACGGCAGGGGTCGCATCAGTCTGTCCGGCACTTTGCATAGCGTCCGCTAGTCTTTCGACGAACAGCTTTCAAGCAGATCGACCGCTAACCGCAGCGCCCCACCAGACGCGCCTCGGCCTTGAACGCGAAGGGCTGGCCATCGACGATCCCCTGGCTATCGATCTGGGCCAGACCCGCGCTTTCCCGCCGGATATAGGTGCGGCCATAGCCTCGGCCCTTGCAGCTGTATTGCACGGTCACGCGATCGGCGCTGTCTTCGACCACGAACTGGCTGCAACCGAGCTGCTGGTGCCGCAACTGGATCAATTGTCGCCCATCACGGACACAGATGCGTTCCAGCCGGTTGTCAGGGCGGAAGCGCAATTCCCAGCTACCCGGATCGAGGCGGTTGAGCATGGCAAGCGAGCTGCCCTGTGCCGAAACCGGTGCAACCGGCATGGCAATGGCGGCACCAGTCAGGAGCGCCAGCGAGAGACAACCAGCCCGGGACATCTTGCGCATCAGCCTAATCTTTGAAAAAGAGCGACGTAGCGATCATAGCACAAAGAGATGAAACGTCCAAACGTTCTGTATGAGCGGCCAACCGTTCAATCCTGTATCGGGAAAAGGCGCGAACAGAACGCGCAATCGACCATGATGATGCCGTTTTCGTCGCGCATGTCAGCGCGATCCTCTGATGGGAAGCGCGCCAGCACCTCCTCGAAATGAACAACTGAGCAGCGGCAGCCACGCCTCAGGGCCGCGCCCCGGTTCACGCGTACTTCGCGTTCTTCATGAAACAACCGCCAGATCAGTGCTTCCAGCGACAGCTCGGTGCCGATCAGCTCATCGTGCTTCAAGCTGCCGACGAGAATCGCGACATGCTCCCATTCCGGATGGTCCATCCGGACATGCAGCCGTTCGCGTCCTTCCTCCCCTTCCGCCAAGTGCTGGACCAGAAAACCTGCTGCCACGCAGCTGTCGCCGCTGACCCGCACCCCGGTCCTGATTAGGGTCGGGACTTGCTCTGATTGCGCGAAATAATGCTCGCAGGCTTCCGCCAGTGAGGCCCCTTCCAGCGGAACGATCCCCTGGTAACGCTGGCCTGTTGCGGCAAGGTCGAAGGTTATCGCAAGATAACCTTTACCGAACAGGGCCTTGAGCGAGGGATTGGCTCCCAGCATCGACAGGCGCGTCGCGTCATGCTGGACATAGCCGCGCAATTCTCCTTCCCGGAAATCGCAGACCAGCAGGCTGACGATACCACTCTCGGTCTGGGCCTGCATGGTCAACTGGCTGCCCTCGCCCTTGGTCAGCGAACCCAGCATCGCAGCCAGCACCAACGCCTCGGCCAACAGATGCTTGATCGCTGGCGGATAGTCATGGGCGGAAAGGACTGTGCTGACGGAATGGTCGAGCCGCACGATCCGGCCGCGGGCGTTACGGTCCGGAAGAGTGAAGTGCAGCAGGCGATCCTGATAGGTTTCTGGCGTGGTGTCAGTCATGGGATGCCCATATAGGAAGTGGGTTCCCGGAAATAAGGGTGCAGCGGGCGGGTCAAATTGCGCCAAAGCACCACAGCAGCACCGACTTCTGGGCGTGGATGCGGTTCTCGGCTTCGTCGAAAACCACAGATTGCGCACTTCCAAACACGCCCTGCGTCACTTCCTCGCCGATATGGGCGGGCAGGCAGTGGAGGAAGCGCGCGTCGGGACTAGCATGCGCCATCAGCGCTTCGTTGACCTGGTATGGCATCATTGCCGCAATCTTTTCGGCGGCATGGGACTGGCCCATCGATACCCAGGTATCGGTCACGACGATATCAACCCCCCTGACCGCCGCCACGGCATCGCTGGTCAGCGTCACGCCCGCGCCGCGCGCCCGCGCGGCTTTGACAAAGCCACCATCGGGCTCATAGCCCTGCGGCGTGGCCACCCTGACGTTGAACTTCATCAGTCCTGCCGCTTCCAGGATAGAGTGCAGCACGTTGTTGCCGTCACCCAGCCAGGCTACCTCAAGGCCCGGCAGTGCCTTGCCCTGTTCGACGATGGTCAGCAGGTCCGCGACGATCTGGCAGGGGTGCGACTGGTCGGTCAGGCCATTGATGACCGGCACCGTGGCGTGGCGGGCCATCTCCTCGATCTTGGCATGATCGTCGGTGCGAATCATGATTGCATCGACCATCCGCGACAGCACCCGCGCCGTATCGGCGATCGATTCGCCCCGACCCAGCTGCATGCTGCCCGATTCCATCACCATCGCCGCGCCACCGAGCTGGCGCATCGCCATGTCGAACGACACCCGGGTTCGGGTTGAATTCTTCTCAAAGATCATCGCCAGTACGCGGCCTTCGAGCGGCGCACCCGCGTCCGGCCGACCCTTGGGCCAGCCAGCCCGCGCCGCCTTGCGGTCCAGTGCATCGTTGATGATCGCCGCCAGCGCATCGCCGCCGGCATCCCCCAGGTTGAGAAAATGCCGGGCCATCACGCCGCCTCCGAAGTTTCGTAGCTGGCCGCGCCAGCCGAGAGCTTGTCGAAGAATTCGTCGATTTCGGCGTCACCGATCACCAGCGGCGGCACAATCCGGACGGTGTTGTCTCCTGCCGAAACCAGCAGCAGCCCGTGGTTGTCGCGCAGATGCGTGACGAAGGGGCGTGGCTCCGACTTCATTTTCAGCCCGATCATCAGGCCGCGACCGCGGACCAGCTCGAACAGCTCGGGATAATTGCCGATGAACTGGCCTAGCCGGGTGGTGATCCGTTCCCCCTTTTCGCGCACCCCGGCGAGGAATTCTTCGCTGGCAACTGCATCAAGCACGGCATTGCCGGCCGCCATCGCCAGCGGATTTCCGCCATAGGTCGAGCCATGGGTGCCGAAAACCATACCGCGTGCGGCCTTTTCCGTTGCGAGGCACGCGCCCAGCGGGAAGCCACCACCGAGCCCCTTGGCCGTGGCAAGAATATCCGGATCGATCCCGTACTGCTCGTGAGCATAGAAAGTGCCGGTGCGCGCCACCCCGGTCTGGACCTCGTCGAGCACAAGCATCAGGTCTTGCTCATCGGCCAAGTCTCTGAGGCCCCGCATGAACTCCTCCGAAGCGACCCGGATCCCGCCCTCGCCCTGGATCGGTTCGACCAGGAACCCGGCCGTATGCGGCCCGATCAGTGCCCTGGCGGCAGCCAGATCATCGAACTCGCAATATTGGAAGCCGGGCAGCAATGGCAGGAAGCCCTTGTGCATCTTTTCCTGGTTGGAAGCGCTGATCGTCGCCATGGTCCGACCGTGGAAGGCATTCTTGAACGTGATCAGTTCGTACTTGTCGTCATGGCCGGCCTGCGCGTGATAGGCCCGCGCGGTCTTGATCGCGCATTCCACCGCCTCGGCGCCCGAGTTCGTGAAGAAGACCGTATCGGCAAAGGTCAGGTCGACCAGCCGCTGGGCCAGTTGTTCGCCCTGCGGACTGCCGTAGAGATTGGAGACGTGCATTAGCGTTGCGGCCTGCCCCTGGATCGCGCCGATCAGCCCGGGATGTGAATGACCGAGGATATTGACCGCGATTCCCGCTGCAAAATCGAGAAAGCGGCGCCCGTCTTCGCTGATCAGATGGCAATGGTCGCCACGCACCGGCCGCACATCGCAGCGGGGGTAAACGGGCATCAGCGGTGTGATCGACATGGACTTGGCGCTCCCGAAAGGCTCGAGGGGAGTGGAACAGGCGCTGGCTCGATTCGCCAACAAGAAATGGCGGCCCCGCGAGAGGCCGCCATTAACTGGTATCTATGGGAAGTGGCGAGCCCGGTCAATCAGACCGGCACCCGCTGCTTCCGTCAGCCCTGGACGGGCACGAGGTTCACGGCGGAATACTTGCCCCGCCGATCGACCTCGAGGTCGAACTGGAGCCGGTCACCCTCGTTGAGTTCCCGCATGCCGGAACGTTCTACCGCGCTGATATGGACGAAGGCATCGGCCCCGCCATCGTCGCGGGTGATGAAGCCGAAGCCCTTCATGGCATTGAAGAACTTGACCGTGCCGGTGGCCTTTTCGCCGGTCAGTTCGCGCTGCGGTGCGGCCGCACGCTGCTGCACCGGGACGACATCACCAACGACCTGAAGGTCCGCCGCGGAAATCTTCCCGCCGCGATCGACCAGGTTGAACGCCAGTTCCTGCCCTTCGGCCAGGCCTTCCAGCCCCGCACGCTCGACCGAGCTGATGTGGACGAACACGTCTTCACCGCCATCATCGCGCGAAATGAAGCCGAAGCCCTTGTTCGTGTTGAAGAACTTGACCTTGCCGGTACCGGTTCCAACAACCTGGGCAGGCATGCCGCGGAACCCGCCACCACCGCCAGCTCCACCGCCGCCACCGGGGCCGCCGCCGCCACGCGGGCCGCCGCCGAAGCCGCCGCGATTACCGCCGCCGAAGCGATCATTATCGCCGCCGCCGAAGCGATCTCCACCACCGAAGCGGTCTCCACCGCCCATGAAAGGATCGAAACCGCCTTCCCCAAAACCGTCCCGCTTGTCGCGACCGCCGCGACGCCCTCTGTCGAAACCCATAACGCCTAACGTACCTTCGTTTCGTCCAAAAAATATATCCGGCAACGCGGACGAGTTCGCGCCGAACGCGGGTCGCAGCGGCTGGTCACACCACTCCTCCCGGTTTTTACAAGGTTCCACCATAGCGCACAAAGTCGCCGGGTGCGAATGATTTAACATGCGACCCGCGCTGCCAGTAAAACCGGCTGCATTTGCTTGCGCCTTGCGCTTGCCAGCAAGGCCCGGCTTCGGCAGAGTCGGCACATGGAAATCATTGCCCTTCTTGCCGATCCCGCCGCCTGGGCCGCACTTCTGACACTCGTCGTGCTGGAGGTCGTGCTAGGCATCGACAACCTCGTCTTCATTGCCATTCTTTCCAACAAGCTGCCGCAGCACCAGCAGCAGTCAGCCCGCAGAATTGGCTTGAGTCTGGCACTTGTGATGCGGATTGCGCTGCTGATGGTGCTTGGCTGGATCGTCACGCTGCAGGCCCCGCTGTTCGATCTCGGCATAGTCGGCGCGGCCGGAACGCATGGCGAGCCAGCCTTCGAGACCGCCTTTTCGGGGCGTGACCTGATCCTGCTGGCGGGAGGCTTCTTCCTGCTGTGGAAAGCCACCACCGAGATCCACCACAATATCGATCCGGAAACCCAGACGGGTGAACTGCTGGACCAGGAGAAGGGGCCGGCAGAAATCGCCTTCGGGGCCGCGATTGCCCAGATCATCGCACTGGACATCGTTTTTTCCATCGATTCGATTCTGACCGCGGTCGGCATGACCGATCAGGTTCCGATTATGATCGCGGCGGTGGTGATCACGGTCGGGCTGATGCTGGTCGCCTCCGATCCTCTGGCCCGGTTCATCGAGAAGAACCCGACACTGGTCATGCTGGCGCTGGCGTTCCTGGTGATGATCGGCCTGGTCCTGATCGCGGACGGATTCGGCTTTCACGTGCCCAAGGGTTATATCTATGCCGCGATGGGTTTTTCGGTCGGGGTGGAGATGCTGCACATGGTCGCACGCAACCGGCGGGCAAAACAGGCCGCCAGCAAGACACGGGGAGATGAAATGGCATGAGTGATTTTCGCCAGCTCGATGAGCAGATCATGGCCAGCCCTCAAATCAGCCTTGCGGACCTGGCTTCGGCCCGGGCGCTCGGCGTCCGTCTGGTCATCAACAACCGCCCCGAAGGCGAGTCGGACGACCAGACGCCCGGCGACGTGATCGAGCAGGCGGCCCGCGCCGCGGGGATGGACTATCTTGCGATCCCCATCACCCACTCCGGCTTCAGCCACGGCCAGGTCGCGGCCATGGCCGAGGCGCTTGCCGCGAACGAAGGGCCGATCCTGGCCTATTGCCGGTCCGGCACCCGTTCCACCCTGCTGTGGGCGCTGGCCCAGGCGAGCCGCGGGCATGACCCCGATGCGCTCGCCCGGTCGGCCATGCACGCCGGATACGACCTCACTCCGGTGCGGTCGATGATGGACATGCTTGCCGCCAATCGCGGCTGATCGAACTTTCGCAGGCAACCGTCGTCAAAGCGCGTTATCGCCGCTTTCTGCGGTGCGGATCCTGATCGCGCTTTCGAGATTCAGCACGAAGACTTTCCCGTCCCCGATCGCCGAGGTGTTGGCGACCTGCTGAATCGTCTCCACGACGCGGGCCACGATATCGTCGCTAACCGCGATCTCGATCTTGACCTTGGGCAGCATATTCACCGCATATTCGGCCCCGCGATAGATTTCGGTCTGGCCCTTCTGCCGCCCGAAGCCCTTCACTTCGGACACGGTCATGCCCGCGACACCAATCGCCCCGAGCGCTTCGCGCACTTCGTCGAGCTTGAACGGTTTGATGATGGCGATGACATATTTCATCTGCGTCCCCCTGCAATCGATCATTCGCGACCAACTGGCTGCCAGTGAAAGCAGTTCGCGCGCGTCCCGTCCAGTCGGATGCGAAAAAGGGGCCGGAGCTTTCGCTCCGGCCCATCAAGTTTGTGTTCGCAGGAGGAACATCGGGTGGCGGAACCGGGGGAGAGGAAGGGAGGAGACCCCGGCCCCGCCAAGCTTGGTAATCAGTAGTTGTAGGCACGCTCTCCATGTTCGGAGATGTCGAGGCCTTCGCGTTCGGCTTCCTCGGTCGGACGCAGTCCGAAGATCTTGTCGATCACGAAGAAGAGGATTGCGGAGCCGACACCCGACCAGACGAGAGTGATGAGCACCGCCTTGATCTGGGTGATCACCTGGCCACCCATGTCGTAGGTACCGGCAACCATCGGGAACACGGTGTAGTCGAACCAGCCCTGTCCACCGAGCGCCGGGTCGGCGACGATGCCGGTGCCGATAGCGCCAACGATGCCGCCGATGCAGTGGACCCCGAAGACGTCCAACGTATCGTCGTACTTCAGCTTGTTCTTCACATAGCTGACGAAGAGGTAGCACATCGGCGAAACCACAAAGCCGAGGACGATCGAGGTCATCGGTGCGGCAAAGCCGGAGGCGGGAGTGATTGCAACCAGTCCGGCAACCGCGCCGGTAGCGGCACCCAGCATCGAGGGCTTGCCGTGATGGAACTGCTCGACGATCGCCCAGCTGACAGCGGCGGCGGCAGTGGCGACGAAGGTGTTGATGAAGGCTACTGCGGTCACGCCGTTGGCTTCAAGGTTGGAGCCGGCATTGAAGCCGAACCAGCCTACCCACAGCAGCGAAGCGCCGATCATGGTCATGGTAAGTGAATGCGGCGGGGTGGCTTCCTTGCCGTAGCCAACGCGCTTGCCGATCATGATGCAGCCGACGAGGCCAGCGATCCCGGCGTTGATGTGCACCACGGTGCCGCCGGCGAAGTCGAGAGCGCCCATCGCATAGAGATAGCCGGCATCCTGCGAGAGGATTGATCCGGCCGCATCCTTCACGACAGTGTCGGCAAGGAAATCGGGACCGGCGAAGTACCAGACCATGTGCGCGATCGGGAAGTAGACTACCGTCAGCCAGGCCACGACGAAGACGATCAGCGGCGTGAACTTGATCCGTTCAGCGAAAGCCCCGACAATCAGCGCTGGCGTGATGCAGGCGAAGGTCATCTGGAAGCAGACGTAGACGAATTCCGGCAGGTAGACGTTGTTGGACCACGTTGCCGCATAGGTCGAACCCGAGACGCCAACCAGGAAGGCCTTGGACAAGCCGCCAAACAGGGTCGGGAACGGCGATCCGGCGCTGGTAAAGGCCATCGAGTAGCCCCAGCAAACCCACACAAGGGCGGCGACCGAGACGATCATGAAGACCTGCATCAGCACCGAAAGCATGTTCTTGGTGCGAACGAGGCCGCCGTAGAAAAGCGCCAGGGCCGGGACGCTCATCAGCAACACCAGGACGGTGCACAGGAGCATCCAGGCCGTGTCGCCCTTGTCGACCATGCCGGCCATCTGTTCGACGGTCGGGGCCTTGATCGGGCCGTCGGCAACTGGTGCGACGGCCGCTGCGGCGACGGGCGCGACTGCTGCGGCAGCTTCCTGCGCCCAGGCAGTGGTAGTGGCGAAAAGCGAAGCGCCTAGCGCGCTCGCTCCGCCGATCAATTTGCGGATCATAATTGTACCCCTCGTTGGGAACGCGCCGCTCACAGCGCGGTATCCCCGGTTTCACCGGTGCGGATGCGGGTGACGGATGCGAGATCGAGGACAAAGATCTTGCCGTCCCCGATGGCGTCCGTGCTGGCGCTCTGCTGGATGCATTCCACGACCTGCGGCGCGAGCGCGTCGGAAGCGGCGATCTCGATCTTCACCTTGGGCAGCATGTTGGTGGAATATTCCGCGCCGCGGTAGATCTCGGTCTGGCCTTTCTGGCGCCCGAAGCCCTTGACCTCGGACACGGTCATGCCCGCGACGCCAACGGCGCTGAGCGCCTCGCGCACCTCGTCGAGCTTGAATGGTTTGATGATGGCGATGATGAATTTCATCGTTGACCCCTGCTAAGCCTGCCGGACGATCACCGGCTGAGGGCTTTCCTAGCAAGAGCCGTGCCAATCGCGCGGATCGGCAGTTTTACGTTTGGCTAACCATGACTCACCCCCGCCCCCGGCCGGGGTTTCGCCCGATTCTTGTGCAGGTGCACAAAATTTGGTCAGTGTCCGCGCAGAACCAGGCGCGCGATGACCGGCAAGTGATCGGACGCCCGCGCCGCCAGCGCACTGTGGTGGACCCGCGCCTCGATCAGCTCCCATTCCGGCGAAGCGACGATCCGGTCGAGCCGGGCGACCGGCTGGCGGGCGGGAAAGCTGCGCCCCGGATCGCTCACCTGCCAACCTGCACCGAATTCTCGAATAGCGCCGCCCACGCGCGACCATTCGTTGAGATCGCCCATCAGCACCGAGGGACAATGCCCGCCATCGGCATGGACGAGATGGTGCAGCACCGCCCGAACCTGGTGCCGCCGACGCAGCCCGGACAGGTCGAGATGCATGCCCACCGCGCGGAAGCGGACGCCATCGCGCAGGAAATCGCCCCGGATCGCCCCGCGCGGCTCCAGCGTGGGCAGGCTGATCGGCGCAGCCCCGGCAATCTCGATCCCGCGCCGCACCAGCAGGGCATTGCCGTGCCAGCCCATGCTTTCCGGGCGGATCGCAACCGGCGCGACCTGCCAGTGCTGTTCCTCCAGCATGGCGCGCGGCAGCACCGCAGCGCGCTGGCCAAGCCGCCGGTCGCATTCCTGCAAGGCGACCACATCGGCATCGAGCTCGTGCAGCACTGCAAGGATGCGTTCCGGGTCGCGGCGGCGATCGGCCCCCACGGCCTTGCGGATATTGTAGCTGGCGAAGGTCAGTTCCACGCGAAGCTTCCTAGCACGGGACAGCGCGGTTGGGTCACCGCTCCTTGGTCGCGCTGAAAGCGAGATCGGGATTGCGCTCGGCCTGGTAGTTCACGTCCCAGCTGGACCGGGCCAGGAAGACGTAATCGCCATCGCGATCGCGCGCCAGGTTGGAGCGGTTGAACTGGGCGAATTCGTCCAGCACCTTGTCCGCCCCTTTGATCCAGCGCGCCGTATCGAACGGCGAGGCTTCGAGCACCGCTTCCACCTTGTATTCCGCCTCCAGCCGCGAAATCAGCACTTCGAGCTGCAACTGGCCGACGACGCCGACAATCCACTGCGCGCCGATTTCCGGATAGAACACCTGGATCACGCCCTCTTCGGACAAATCGTCCAGCGCCTTCCTCAATTGCTTGGTCTTGGTCGGATCCTTCAGCACCACCCGCCGCAGAATCTCCGGCGCGAAATTCGGCAGGCCGGTGAAGCGCAGCTGGTTCTTCTCCGACAGCGTATCGCCCACCCTGAGCGTGCCGTGGTTGGGAATGCCGATGATGTCGCCCGCTTCGGCGGTATCGGCCAGTTCGCGGTCCTGCGCGAAGAACAGGATCGGCGAATGGACCGCGATCGGCTTGCCCAGGCCCGAGGGGATCAGCTTCATGCCGCGCCGGAACGTGCCCGAAACCAGCCGCATGAAAGCGATCCGGTCACGGTGCTGCGGGTCCATGTTGGCCTGCACCTTGAAGATGAAGCCGGTCACCTCGTCGCGGTCGGGGGCGATCTCGCCCTGTTCCGACGGCTGCGGGCGCGGCGGCGGGGCATGGCGGGCGATCGCGTCGATCAGTTCCGTCACGCCGAAATTCTTGAGCGCCGATCCGAAATAGACCGGCGTCAGATCGCCATGGGCGTAGGCGGCCGGGTCGAATTGCGGATAGCCGCCGCGCGCCAGCTCGATTTCCTCCGCAATGTCGTCCGGGATATCATCGGCCGGATCGCGCCGGCCGAGAAATTCGCGGCTGTCGCCTTCCGGGCAGCTGATTGTGTTGGTGGCGAAATCCAGCACGCCCCGGAATTGCCCGCCCATGCCGATCGGCCAACTCATCGGGCACACATCCAGCGCCAGCATGTCGGCCACTTCGTCCAGCAGGTCGAAACAGTCGCGCCCTTCGCGATCGACCTTGTTGACGAAAGTGATGATCGGCACGGACCGCAACCGGCAGACCTCGAACAGCTTCCTTGTCTGCGGCTCGATGCCTTTCGCCGCGTCGATCACCATGATCGCGGAATCGACCGCGGTCAGCGTGCGATAGGTGTCTTCCGAGAAATCCTCGTGCCCCGGCGTGTCGAGCAGGTTGAAGGTGATCCCGTCCCTTGCGAAAGTCATCACCGAGCTGGTGACGGAAATGCCACGCTGCTGTTCGATCTTCATCCAGTCCGAGCGCGCCCGCCGTGCCGCCCCGCGCGCCTTGACCTCGCCCGCCAGATGGATCGCGCCGCCTTGCAGCAGCAGCTTTTCAGTGAGCGTGGTCTTGCCCGCGTCAGGATGCGAGATGATCGCGAAAGTGCGGCGATTGGAGGTCATATTAATCCGAACTCAAAAGGGTCGTCACCCCGAACTTGTTTCAGGGTCCATTTCGCCGCTCACACCTCCGGACCCGAAGGCGCGATGGATGCTGAAACAAGTTCAGCATGACGGAAAACTATTTGTCGAGGTTGCGCCTCTTCGATTCCGATATCGCGGCGAATTCTCGATCAGTCAGTCCCGCAGCGATGCTGATACCAAAACGAAGTTGCGCGCCCAGCTTTGCCGCCGCGCTGGTTATCCGCTCGGCAATCGCCTTCAGCTCCTCGTCGGTGTAGCTCTTCTCGCCCGGCTGGAGCGTGACTTCCACGGCGAGCGACTTCTGCCCGTCCGGCACGCCGACCCCACGGAAATCGTCGAACATCCGCGCATCGACGATATTGGCCTTGTCCGCGCCCTTCACGGCGCGGAGCAGATCGCCCGCTGGCGTATCGAGCGGGACGAGAAAAGCAAAGTCGCGCATCACCGCCTGCAAGGCGGGCGGACTGTAAGCTGCGCGGGCAAATCCGCCTGCGCCCTTGCGGGCCGGGATCGCATCGAGGAACAGCTCCACTGCCACCACCGGGCCAGCGATGTCGAACCCGGCCAGCGTCGCGGGATGAAGCGCGCCGAAGCGGGCCAGCACATTCTTCGGCCCCAATCGCAGCGTGGCCGACTGGCCGGGATGGAACTGCGGCCCTGCCTCTCCCATCACCTGCAACTTGTCGACCTGCGCACCGGCCTCGGCCAGCAGCGCCAGCGCTTCTGCCTTGGCGTCGAAGGCATCGAAGGCGGAAGCCTTGCCTGTTGCCCAGCCGCGCGGGGTCTTCTCGCCCGCCAGCACCACGCCCAGCGCCAGCCGCTCGTCGCTGGTGCCGTCATCCCCGCGCAGATAGCGGCGGCCGATCTCGAACAGCCGGATGGTGGATGCGCCGCGATCCAGATTGCGCCGCGTGGCCGCCAGCAGACCGGGCAGCAGCGAAGGGCGCATTGCCTTCATGTCCTCGCTGATCGGATTGGCCAGCTGCCACAGGGCATGGCCTTCCACCGCAAAGGCCTCCGCTTCCGGCACCGGCAGGAACGACCAGGTCACCGCCTCGTTGGCCCCACGCGCCGCAGCGGCGCGGCGCAGGCGGCGCTCCATGATCTGTTCCGGCGTCGCGGTCGGACGGGCCACGCCTTCCAGCCGCGGCAGCGCAACGCTGGCGATTGTGTCCAGCCCGTGGATGCGGACCACTTCCTCGACGATGTCGGGTGCGCCGTCGATATCGGGCCGCCAGCCGGGGGCAATCACGCGCCAGTCGTCGCGCACGGTGAAGCCCAGCGCGGCCAGGATGCGCTTCTGTTCGTCCGCCGCGATATCCACGCCGCCCAGCGTTGCCGCCAGCGAAGGATCATAGGCCACTTCGCGCATGCCCGCCGGAGCCTCGCCCGCGTGGACCGCGTGGCTGGCCTCGCCGCCGCAGATTTCCAGGATCAGTTTCGTCAGCAGGTTGAGCCCGGCGGAAAGGAACTGCGGGTCCACCCCGCGTTCGAACCGGCCGCGCGCGTCGGACGTCAGGTTCAGCCTGCGCCCGGTTGCCGCGATCCGCTCCGGCGCGAAATAGGCGATCTCCAGCAGGACGTCGGTGGTGCTGTCCGAACAGCCCGAATGCTCGCCGCCCATGATCCCGGCAATGTCGTGCACGACGCTGTCGTCAGCGATCACGGTCATTTCGGGGTCGAGCGCATATTCCTTGCCGTTGAGCGCCAGCACGCTTTCGCCCGCGCGGGCGCGGCGGGCGACCACGGCGCCATCGATCCTGGCCAGATCATAGGCGTGAGCAGGGCGGCCATAGGTCAGCATGATGTAGTTGGTGATATCGACCAGCGCCGAGATCGGGCGCTGTCCGGCGCTGCGCAACCGGGCCTGCATCCAGTCCGGCGATGCACCATTGCGGACGCCGCGAATGACCCGGCCGTAAAAGGCGGGGCAGCCATCCGGATCGTCGGTGCGGATTTCGGTCGGGCAGGGATAGCTTCCGATCACCGATTCGGCCGGAATCTTCTTCAGCGTGCCCAGCCCGGCAGCGGCCAGATCGCGCGCGATGCCATAGACGCCCATGCAATCGGGCCGGTTCGGGGTGATCGCCACGTCGAACACGGGATCCGCGCCATGGTATTCGGCAAAAGGCGCGCCGACCGGCGCATTGTCCGGCAGCTCAATGATGCCCTCATGCTCCTCGCCCAGCCCGAGTTCGCGGGTGGAGCACATCATGCCGTTGGATTCGACCCCGCGAATGGCGCTTTTCTTCAACACCATGCCATTGGCCGGCACCACCGCGCCGGACAGGCCCAGCACCCCGACCAGCCCGGCCCGCGCGTTGGCCGCGCCGCAGACCACCTGCAATGGCTCGCCCTCGCCGGTGTCCACGCTCAGCACCTGCAGCTTGTCGGCCTTCGGATGCGGCGCGGCAGTGAGCACGCGGGCGACGCGGAAACCGGCCAGCGCCTGCGCCGGATCGTCGATCCCCTCCACCTCGAGGCCGATCGCGTTCAGCGTCGCGGCGATGGCCGCCACATCCGCCTGCGTGTCGAGATGGTCCTTCAGCCAGGCGAGCGAGAACTTCATGCCACCGCTCCCACGCCGCCGGAAAGGGTCGGCTGGTCGAACGCCGAAAAGCCGTAGTGAGCGAGCCAGCGCGCATCGCCATCGAAGAAGGCGCGCAGATCGTCCATGCCGTATTTCAGCATGGCCAGCCGATCGACCCCGGTACCGAACGCGAAGCCCTGCCACTCATCCGGATCGAGCCCGCCGGCTGCGATCACCTTGCGGTTGACCATGCCGCTGCCCAGCACTTCCATCCAGCCATCGGCCCCGCCGATCACCCGCTTGCCGTTGACCAGGCTGTAGCCGACATCGACCTCGACCGAAGGCTCGGTGAAGGGGAAGTAGCTCGGCCGCAGGCGCAGGACGATGTCCTCGCGCTCGAAGAAGGCCTTGAGGAAAGTCTCCAGCGTCCATTTGAGATGGCCGAGGTGGATGCCCTTGTCGATCACCAGCCCTTCGATCTGGTGGAACATCGGGGTGTGGGTGGCGTCGCTGTCGGAGCGATAGACCCGCCCCGGCGCGATCACCCGCAAGGGCGCGCCGCGTGCCAGCATTGCGCGGATCTGAACCGGGCTGGTGTGCGTCCTCAACAGCATTGAACGCTGTTGTGCAGCGTTGTGCAGCCTGGTGTCGGGGAAATAGAACGTATCGTGCATCGCCCGCGCCGGGTGGCTTTCGGGCATGTTGAGCGCGGTGAAATTGTGCCAGTCGTCCTCGATCTCCGGTCCGGTGGCCACGGAGAAGCCAAGATCGGCAAAGATTTCAGCCAGTTCGTCCATCACCTGCCCGATCGGATGGACCGACCCCTGCGGTGCTTCCGGCGCGGGCAGCGTAAGGTCGATGGTCTGGGATGCCAGCTGCGCCTCCAGCGCCGCCGCCTCAAGAGCCCCCTTGCGCGCGGCAATCGCATCGGCGACTTCCTGACGAAGCCCTTGAATTTTCGGCCCTTCTTCCTGGCGTTTCTCGGGCGACATAGCGCCCAGCGTCTTCAGCAGGGCCGAAATCCAGCCCTGCTTGCCCAGCGCAGCCACCCGCTCCGCCTCAAGGGCGTCGAGCGTGACGGCAGCGTTGATCGCGGCGAGCGCCTGCGCTCTCATTTGCTCCATTTCGTCCATGCGCGTGCCGCTAGCGTGGAATTGGCCGGATGCAAAGCACCGGCAGAAGGAATCATGGCTTCGGCTTGTCGAGCGTTTGTGCTGCAGAGCCCCATATCCGCGCCCGTTCGACCATGAAGGCGCTGAGGATCGGATGATCGAGCGCAGCATATTCGCTCGGGCTCATCGTCATGAAGGCCCTGAAATCACGTACGAAATGGGCCTGATCGTGGTAATGGTCGTCCATCGCTCCGGTCCAGCTGCCGCTCGGCTGGAGCATGAAGCTCGCCAGGCTGCGCATGAAGCGCTGGCGGCGCAGCAACAGCTTGGGCGGGAAACCAAAGGCGCGATGGCACAATCGCTCCAGCGTGCGCTGGCTGAGGCCCGCATGCTCGGCAAATTCGGCAACGCTGCTGACAGCCGGATCGACCAGCGCGGCATGCACCGCCATGATCCGGTCCTGATCGGGATGGGGCCGGTTGCGCGCGAGGAAATGATCGAGGATGATGGCGTATTCGCGGTCATCATCCGGCTCGCCTTCGAACAGATTGTCGAGAATCGGGGCGAAGCTGAGGAAGGCCGCGTCCCGCTCTCCATCGACCAGGGCATTGGCCATCTCCGCGGCGGGGGTGGAGACAAACTTGGTCCAGCCCAGCGGGAAAAGACCCACCCCCCCACATCCGGGTCTGGCCCAGTTCAAACTCGATCGGCAGGGAGCTCGGCCCGGTCGCGGTGAAGCGGGCACGGGAAAGCTCCAGCCCGCCGGGCACCTGCGCATCGGGCGCATCACCGGTAAAGAATCGCAAATTGGCCCATTCCGGCTGGAGATGGTCGCGCACCCGGCCACCATCGGAAACGCGGAATTCCGCACGGTAAAAGGTGGAAAAACAACCTTCAAGTTCTGGCGGCGGCGGAAAAAACCGCACGTCGATCGCGCAACTGGCAGTCATCTTCCCACCCTTATCGGCGCCGCCTTGGGGCAGCGTGCAACCCGTTCTTAACCCTGCTCTAGCAGGGCGCGCGCGGTGGGGGGAGGAGCAATTTCTAACTGATAACCAAACGAAACTTGTCCGACCCGATTGTTAACCAGGCTTGCGGGCAGCAAAAAGGGCACCGATGGCCATGCCACCAGTGCCCTTTTTCATGTCCCCGCGGGGACAAACAGCCGGATCAGGCCGCCAGGGCCTTCTTGGCCTGGGCGATGATCGCGGTGAAGGCACCGCCTTCGTTCATCGCCAGATCGGCCATCACCTTCCGGTCCAGTTCGATCCCGGCCAGTTTGGTGCCATGGATGAACTGCGAATAAGTCAGGCCTTCGGCGCGGACGGCAGCGTTGATGCGCTGGATCCAAAGGGCGCGGAAATTGCGCTTCTTAACCTTGCGGTCGCGATAGGCGTATTGTCCGGCCTTCTCGACGGCCTGACGGGCGATGCGAATCGTGTTCTTGCGACGACCGCGAAAGCCCTTCGCCTGATCCAGAAGACGCTTGTGCTTGGCGCGGGTGGTAACGCCGCGTTTGATGCGAGGCATATGCTAGTACTCCTGTCTCAATTCAGCCCGTAGGGCGCCCATTTCTTGATCGTCCTTGCATCAGCGTCAGAGATCGTGTCGGTGCGACGGTGCTGGCGGATGTACTTGGCATTATGGCTGATCAGCCTGTGGCGCTTGCCAACCGCGCCATGCTTGATCTTGCCGGTCGCGGTGAGCTTGAATCGCTTCTTCACACCGCTTTTGGTCTTGAGCTTGGGCATTTTCATCTCCTTGTCAGGGACGCGTCCGACCAGCCCTGGCAGCCCTTGTTCGCCAGGCCGGCCTGTCAATTACGCATCGTTGAAGGCGGCGCCTCTACGCATGGACCAGGCAAAAGGCAAGCGTTTCAGCTGGCGAATAACAGAACCCCACCCAGCGACGGGGCGGATACCGTCCAGGATCAATGGTGGCAGGCCAGCGCCTCCACCACGTCTTCCAGCCGCGCAGGATCTCCCAGCGCGAGCACGTGGCCGGTCGATGCGGCGTGAAGCGGATCGCCGTTCCAGTCGCTCATCGTGCCGCCCGCCCCTTCAATCACCGGCACCAGCGCGGCCCAGTCGTGCAGCTTGAGCTCGGCCTCACAGACGATATCGACCTGGCCGCTGGCGAGCATGGCGTAATTGTAGCAGTCCCCGCCCATCACCATCCGGCGGTGATCGGTCCGGGCCGCCAGAGCCATGAAATGGCCGCCATCGTGCTCGTTGAAATAATGCGGGCCAGTGGTGGCCAGCGTCGCCTCGTTCAGCGCCTTGCAGGGCCGGCACAGCGCCGGTCGGTCGTTGAGCGTAGTCGCCTGTCCGGTCACGCCCAGCCAGCGCTCCTTCAGCACCGGCTGGTCGATGATGCCAAGCACCGGCCATCCATCGACCAGCAACGCGATCAGCGTGCCGAAGATCGGCCGCCCGGCAAGGAAGCCCGCAGTGCCATCGATCGGATCAAGCACCCACTGGCGGCTGGCACCACTGCGTTCGGCCCCGAATTCCTCGCCGATGATCCCGTCAGCAGGCCGCTCCGCCGCAAGGATCGCCCGCATCGCTTCTTCCGCGCCACGATCGGCGAGTGTCACCGGGGTGGCATCGCCCTTGCGCTCTGTCGTCATCGGGCTGCGGAAATAAGGCAGGATCACCGCCCCCGCCGCGTCGGCAAGGCGCTGTGCCAGGGCGATGTCGGCATCGAGCCTCATCCCGGCAGCCTCAATCGAACAGCGAGCTGACCGAGCTCTCGTCGGCAATCCGGCGGATCGCCTCGCCGATCAGCGTGGCGATGGAAAGGATGCGGATCCGGCTGCTGTCCCTGGCAGCATCGGCAGCGAGAATCGTGTCGGTAATCACCAGTTCCTTCAAGGCCGAATTATCGACCTTCTGCACGGCCGCACCCGACAGCACCCCGTGGGTGATATAGGCCGCGACGCTGGTCGCCCCGGCGTTCATCAGCGCCTGCGCCGCGTTGCACAGCGTGCCACCCGAATCGACAATATCGTCGATCAGGATGCAATGGCGGCCTTTCACGTCGCCGATGATGTTCATCACTTCGGATTCGCCCGGCCGCTCGCGGCGCTTGTCAACGATGGCGAGCGGGGCATTGTCCAGCCGCTTGGCCAACGCGCGGGCGCGGACCACGCCGCCAACGTCGGGCGAGACGACCGTCAGCCCCTGCCCGCCGTAGCGCGCCTGGATATCGGCGGCCATCGCCGGGGCAGCATAGAGATTGTCGGTCGGGATATCGAAGAAGCCCTGGATCTGCCCGGCATGGAGATCGACCGACACTACCCGGTCAGCCCCGGCCTGGGTGATCAGGTTCGCCACCAGCTTGGCCGAGATCGGCGTACGCGGGCCTGGCTTACGGTCCTGCCGGGCATAGCCGAAATAGGGGATGACGGCCGTGATCCGCCGGGCCGACGCACGCTTCAGTGCATCGATGCAGATCAGCAGCTCCATCAGATTATCATTGGCCGGATAGCTGGTCGACTGGACCAGGAAGACATCCTCGCCCCGGACATTCTCGTGAATTTCAACGAAGATTTCCTCGTCGGCGAAGCGCCGGACGCTGGCATCGGTCAAAGGCAGTTCGAGATACCCGGCAATGGCCCGGGCCAGCGGCAGGTTGGAGTTGCCAGCCATGATTTTCATCGCGCGATGATCCCTTGGTCACAAATGGGCGGGAAGACTATTCGCCGCCTCTAACCAAGAGTCACGCGATTGCAAACCGGCCCCCAATTCCGGTGGGGATAGCAGCGCCATCCCCACCGATACTCAGCCTTCGCCGCGATGTTCGCCCCGAACCCAGCGTACCGTGCCGGAGCTGGCCCGCATCACCACGCTTTCAGTGGTCATCCGACCACCCTTGAGGCGCTTGACGCCCTGCAACAGCGAGCCATCGGTCACCCCGGTGGCCGCAAAGATGCAATCGCCCTTGGCGAGGTCTTCCAGCTTGTAGATGCGGTTGAGATCCTCGATCCCCCACTTGCGGGCGCGGGCGCGCTCGTCATCGTTGCGGAACAGCAGGCGGCCGTTGAACTGGCCGCCGACGCAGCGCAGCGCCGCCGCCGCCAGCACGCCTTCGGGCGCGCCGCCGGACCCCATGTAGAGATCGACCGTGGTATCGGGATTGGTCACCGCGATCACGCCGGCCACGTCGCCATCGGGGATCAGCTGGATACCGCAGCCCATCGCGCGCAGTTCGCCGATCAGTTCGGCATGGCGCGGGCGATCCAGCACGCAAACGATGATCTCGTTGGGTTTCACGCCCTTGGCCGCAGCCACCGCCTCGACATTTTCGCGCACGCTCCGGTCCAAGCTGATGATCCCTTCCGGATAGCCAGGGCCAACCGCCAGCTTGTCCATGTAGACATCGGGCGCGTTGAGCAGGCACCCTTCCTCCGCCGCCGCCAGCACTGCCAGCGCGTTAGGGCCGGCCTTGGCGGTGATTGTGGTGCCTTCCAGCGGATCGAGCGCGATGTCAATCCGCGGCCCCCGTCCGGGCGCGCCACCCACCTTCTCACCGATATAAAGCATCGGTGCCTCGTCGCGTTCACCCTCGCCGATCACCACCGTGCCATCCATGTAGAGCTGGTCGAATGCCTTGCGCATCGCTTCCACGGCTGCATGGTCGGCCGCCTTCTCGTCGCCCCGGCCAACCAGCTTGGAGGCCGCGATTGCGGCAGCTTCGGTGACACGGACCATTTCGAGCACCAGCACACGATCGAGCATCTTGCTCGCGGGGGTAGCGGACTTGTCGTTCATCTCGGAATTTCGCCTTGGTATCGTAGGTGGACGGGATCGGGTTAGGCGTTCGCGCCTTCAACCGCAATTGTTACACTCATTTGGCAAGCAGTTGCATGACCAGTGGTGGCGCGGTGAGGCTTGGCGAGCCGTCAAGCAGACGCAGCGCCTCGGTCACCTGGCTTTCTGGCCCCGGGTGCGTCACGATTGCCACCAGCACCTCACCGCCTTCTTCAGGGCGACCCTTCTGGATCAGGCTTTCGATCGAAACCCCGGCATCGCGCATGGCGGCAGTGAGTTCGGCCAGCACACCGGGGCGATCGGCGACGGTGAAACGCAGGTAGCGCCGCCCCATGCGATGCCCCGATTCGGCCGGCTCAAGCGCTTCAAGCTCGCCCACCGGGACGGAGAAGGGTGCGCCGATCTCGCCGCGGGCAACATCGATTAGGTCGGCCACGACCGCGCTGGCGGTCGGCCCGTCACCCGCGCCCGCACCCTGGAACAGCAGGCGCCCGCAATAATTGCCTTCCGCCACCACCGCATTGGTGGCACCATCGACATGCGCCAGCGGATGGTCGCGCGGGACCAGATAGGGCTGGACCCGCTGGAACAGCCGGCGCGCGCCGCTCTCGTCCCGCTCGGTCTCGGCCATGCCGATCAGGCGAATGACATAGCCGAGCGAATCGGCCTGGGCGATGTCGGCAGCGCACAGCCTGGAGATACCGCTGGTGTCGACCGAAGCGAAATCAAGTTTGGCCCCGCAGGCGATCGCAGCAAGAATCGAAAGCTTGTGCGCCGCATCGATGCCCTCGACATCGAAGGTCGGGTCAGCCTCGGCATAGCCCAGTTGCTGCGCTTCCTTCAGCACATCGCCAAAGTCACGGCCGGTGTCCTCCATGGTCGAGAGGATGTAATTGCAGGTGCCGTTGAGAATTCCGTAGATTCGTTCGATCACATTGGCCGCCGCGCCTTCGCGCAAGCCCTTGAGCACGGGAATCCCGCCCGCCACCGCCGCTTCGAACTTCAGCGGCAGGCCAGCCGTTTCCGCCGCCAGGGCCAGCGCCAGCCCGTGGTGGGCGATCATCGCCTTGTTGGCCGTGACCAGCGCCTTGCCTTCGCGGATTGCGTTGCGGGCAAGCGTCAGGGCCGGTCCGTCGGACCCGCCGACCAGCTCGACCACCACATCGACATCGGGCCGGGCCGCCATCGCGGTCATGTCATCTTCCCAGGCGAAGGTGGAAAGGTCGATGCCGCGATTCTTGCTCCGATCGCGGGCGCTGACCGCCACGATCGCGATCGGTCGCCCGGCGCGGCTGGTAATCAGGGTGCGATTCGCTTCCAGCAGGCGGATTACGCCCGCGCCAACCGTACCCAGACCGGCAAGTGCAATTCGCAGTGGTTCGGCCATCGCTGCCCCCTTTCAGGAGGCGCGCCTAGGCGAAGCGGCGCGGAATTGCCAGAGTGCATGCTACCGATTGCGGGCTGCGCCTCACCTGGCCGTGCGCGCGCACGTTCCAAGATCGTGCCGGACGAACTGGTAATCGCGCTCTGCCTGTTCACGCGCAACCGGATCGCGGGACAGTTGCGCGGCAGCCGGAAGGCGAGACGGGAGGAAGCAGGCGAGGCGGTACCAGGCGAGCGTGTCCCGCCTCGGCGGCCGGACCGACTGGTCGATCAGTTCCGACCATGAAACGCCCCACGCAGGATCCATGGCGGGGCGGCGAATCACCGAAATGAGCGCAGGAAGCTCGTTAGATGTGGTCAGGAATAGTTGGGTCTCCGATTCGCCAACAAGATTGCCCGGGACCCACAGCACATCGCGGATGCCGGTAATCCGGGGCGGCGCATCCACGGAGAAGAATTCTGCCAGAATTGGACGAATCCGTGCTTCCAGCGCTTCATCCGCGACAATTTGCGCACCCGCGCCGACCAGTTGCAGCTCGTCTGGTCGGCCGGCCACGGCGCGGGCAAAAAGTATCACCGAAGTGCGTTTGAGTTTGGGCGGCCGCCCTTTGACGCCTCGTGGAACATCAACAAGATAATGCAGCTTGTCCGCTGCGAAGGGCTTGCCCGCCAGTTGCGCGGTCGGCTCTGCCTCGATGTAGAGGCGCGCCCAACCCGGGCGCAGTCCGGTTGCCCGCTCGATCGGTACTTCCGATTGCTTCAAGATCAGCGCGCGCAGGACCAGTTCGGCGGGATCAATGAATGTCGCAATATCCGCGTAGCTTAGTGCTGGTTCCAATGGCTGCGCGACGGCACTCTGAGATTGCATCGAGAGGCTAGCCAGCCCCACCAGAAGCATCGCCGTCTTCGCCAGCTTCCACTGTCTTGCCCACGAAAAACCTTTGGCTGTCATCGTCTCTCCAGTTAGCGAGGCGTGCCGCAAATTGGGGCCTTGCAAAGATGGTCATCCTTATTCAAACGACAAGCAGTTGAATCGGGGGTTAACGGATAAAGGGTTTGCGCGAGGCCGGGTTCGCCGCTAATGACCCCGGAAAACAGGGGTTAAAAACATAATCAAGCCCCGGACGCAGCCTTGGAAGAATTAAGAAGTTCCGGGTTCCCGGTTGACCGTTCGGCCCAACCGGCAGATGAAATTTTGAGCGCTCGCGCCTCAGGGAGGAATACTCCAGCAGGCGTGACCCCGGGTCTCCCGGGCAATGGAATGGAGTGATGCGACTGAATGGCTTACACTGACCAAAAAACGAGCGGTAACCGCGTTACCGCGCTTGTCGTCGTTGGGTTGCTCCACGTCCTGATTGGATATGGCCTTGTCACGGGCCTGGCTTTCGAAGCCTACAAGAAGGTCGCGAAACGAATAACCACGATCGACATCGAGGAAAAAGAGCCGGAGGTTGAGCCGCCGCCGCCGCCCGAGATCAAGGAGGTGTTGAAACCTGCCTTTGTCCCGCCGCCGGCCATGGAGGTCATCCCCACCACGGCTCCTCCGCCTGCGCCGCCGCCGGCTCCGCCGCCGGTCCTCGCGCCGCCTGCTCCGCCGCCGCCCCCGCCGCCCAAGCCGACCCCGGCACAGCCGAAGGGCAATCCGGCAAACTGGGCTACGTCCGACGACTATCCCTCCCGCGCCCTGCGCGAAGACCGGGAAGGCGTGACCCGCTTCACCGTTTCGGTGGGCCCGGACGGAAAGGTTGCGAGTTGCTCCGTGACGTCATCGAGCGGTCATTCCGATCTGGACGCCACGACCTGCACGCTGATTACCAAGCGCGGCCGCTTCAAGCCGCCGATGGGCAGTGACGGGAATCCGACCACTGGCAACTGGTCCAGTTCGGTTCGCTGGCAGATCCCTAAGTAAGCTTTTGAAACCATGCCCGGCAGGGCACTTTGAACAACCCGAGATTTTATTGAGAGGACTACCCGCATGCTTATCGATATTCTTCAGGCCGCAGCCGCTGCCGCCGCCGAAGCTGCTCCCGTCAACAAGTTCGGCTTCACCGAAGCCATCAAGGGCAACCTCGTCGCCCAGGCCACCGTCGTGATCCTCGGCATCATGTCGTTCGGTTCGTTCTACATCCTGTTCACCAAGCTTTACGACCAGGGCAAGATCCTGAAGCAGGGCGCCGAAGTCCGCAGCAGTTTCTGGCGCGCTGCCACCCTCAAGGAAGGTGGCGCCAAGCTGGCCAAGGACACCGCCTATCGCCAGGTCGTCGATGACGCGCTTGAAGCCGAAGCCCAGCATGCCAAGATGACTGATAGCCTCGAAGGTCATGAGTGGATGCATGGTTCGCTGGCCCGTTCGGAAGCCGCGATCAATTCTCGCCTCGCCGGCGGCCTGCCGTTCCTCGCCACCGTCGGTGCCACAGCGCCGTTCATCGGCCTGTTCGGTACGGTTATCGGCATTTATCGCGCCCTGATCGCCATCGGCCTCGCCGGTTCGGCCTCGATCGACAAGGTCGCCGGTCCGGTCGGTGAAGCGCTGATCATGACCGCGCTTGGTCTGCTCGTCGCGGTTCCGGCCGTACTCGCCTACAACTGGCTGCAGAGCCGCAACAAGCGGATCGGCGCCGAAATCAATGGCTTTGCCACCCAGGTGCTCGCCAACATCTCGTCCAACGGGGCTGTGAAGCCTGCGGTCGCCGAAGCTGCTGCCCGGCCTGCGGCGCCTGCTGCAAAGAAGTAATAGCAGACAAGTGATGCAGGGGTGGCTGGTGCCAGTCGGTTCCGCCACCCCACCGCGAGACCGTGAAGTTTTAGGATAGGAAAAGACAATGGCCATTACGATGGGCAGTGGCGAGGATACGCCGATGTCGGACATCAACACCACGCCCCTGGTGGACGTGATGCTGGTGCTGCTGATCATCTTCCTCATCGCCGTGCCGGTGGCGCTCAAACAGATCGAGAAGCTTCGGATCCCGATCATCGTGTCAACCGAATCGAAGAACAAGGTTGAAAATCTGCTCCTGACGGTTGTGACCACCGACCGCGCCGGGTTGAGCCCCGGCGATGAGGGATATGAAGGTTCTTCGCGCTATGGCCAGTGCCGGGTTTATTTCAACAACCAGGCCCCGGTCGATTCGACCGAGCTTTACAATCAGGCGTTCAAGCGTCTCGAAGGGATCGTCAAGCGCGAGGGGGGAATCGAGCAGATCATGAAGAACCCCGAGAAAATTCCCGAGGTTCATATCCGTGCCGACGTCAACGCTCCGTGGCGTTGCGTTGCCGGGACGATCTACAATGTCCAGGCCGCAGGCTATCCGACCGTGGGCTTCCTCTCCAACCCTGTCGATCCCACCAAGTGATCGTCAGGCCCAAGACCCAGATTCAGGAGTAAGTTACAATGGCAATGTCAGGCGGCAAGGATGATGGCAGCCCGATGATGGATATCAACACGACGCCGCTGATCGACGTCATGCTGGTGCTTCTCATCATGTTCATCATCACCATTCCGGTCGCGACGCATGCGGTGAACATGGATCTGCCGCCGCGGGTCGATAATCCGCCACCGCCGAAGATCGATCCGGTTCGCAACCAGATTTCCATCACGAAGGACAATGTCGTGACCTGGAACGGCACTGCGGTAATCAATGAGGAGCTGAACAAGCTGCTTTACGATTCGGTCCATATGCAGCCGGAGCCGGAACTGCAGTTCGAACCCGATGCCAACGCGAAATACGAACTGGCGGCCAAGGTGCTGACCAACATCAAGGCAGCCGGCGTCACCAAGTTCGGCTTTGTCGGCAATGAACTGTACGGCGGCTTCAGCAAGGCCCCCAACGCGGGCGCATCGCAATAGGGCCTCGCGGTTCGCGCATTACCGCTCAATCAAATCAGAGCATGCAAGGAAAGGGGCGGAGCAATCCGCCCCTTTTCCGTTGGCGACTGCCCGATCACTCAATTCTCCCCAATTCCCCTCAAATCAGCGCTTGCCATCGCTACGTCCGGGTCCATTGCCGCTGCAGCAAGGCTCTCTGCCTCGACCAGCAGGTCGTCCTCACATAGCCCACCGGGGACGCTTTCGCGCCCGATCATCACCATTATCGGCACCGCCAGCGGGCTGACCCGGTCCAGCTTGACATGGACCAGCCGTTCAGCTGCGTGTTCGAGCGCCGCAGCAAGTCGGCTGATATCAGTGATACGCGACCGTGCATCCGCCCAGGCCGCATCGATCAGCAGGTGACCGGGTTCATATCTGCACAGCACGTCATAAATGAGGTCGGTCGAGAAACTCACCTGACGACCCGACTTTCGCTGGCCCGGCTGCTGACGCTCCACCAGGCCCGAGATTACAGCCACTTCCCGGAACGACCGTCGCAACAGGTGGGACTGCTGCACCCAATCGACAAATTCATGCGTCAGGATATCGGGTGACAGCACAGCAACCGGATTCTCCACCGGTCTGAGCCCCCAGACCGCCAACGCATAGTCATTGGCCACGAATCCTCCAGGCTGCAGGCCTCTGTCCTCCATCCTTCGAGTGATCAGCATGCCAAGAGACTGGTTCGCGTTCCAACCCTCGAAGGTGTAGTAGACCGTGAATTCCAACCCATGGTGGGGGAAGCTCTCCACCAGCAGATCGCCCGGCCCGGGGATCCGGCTGCGCCAATCCTGCATCTCCAGCCATTCGCGCACGTCGTCCGGAAGCCGCCCCCACCCGGCCCGGTCCACCAGCATCGCACGCACCCGCTCGGCCAGATGGGTGGTCAATGCCATACGCTGCCCGCCATAGGATGGAATCATCGCCGCCCGCGAAGTCGCCCGAACCGTCACTTCCATGTCCTTGACCCGCTCAACCTCCAGGCACATTCCGGCGAAGGCGAAGGTATTGCCTGGCGCAAGCGATGCGGCGAAACGCTCTTCCACCCGGCCGAGCGAACGTCCGTTGCGAAAGCGCACCGTAGCCATTTCCGAATCGACGATGATCCCCGCATTCAGGCGATGCCGCGCCGCCTGCTCCGGATGAACGAGCCGCCAATGACCATCCTGCTCGCGCACAATCCGCCTGAAACGCTCGTAAGCCTTGAGCGCATAGCCGCCGGTCGCGACGAAGTGCAGCACGCGCTGCCAATGCCCCTCGTCCAGCCAGGCATAGGCGGTGGCTGATCGCACCTCTGCCAGCAAAGCCTGTTCATCGAACGGCCCCGCGCAGGCGCAGGCCATCACATGCTGAGCCAGCACATCGAGCCCACCCGGACAGAAGGGCTCACCATCGCGCTGGCCATCCGCCACCGCATCGCGCGCGGCCATTGCTTCGAGGAATTCGAAGCGGTTGCCCGGCACCAGCAGCGCCCGACTGGGGCAATCGAGCCGGTGGTTGGAACGCCCGATCCGTTGCAGCAGGCGCGAACTACCCTTGGGTGCGCCCATCTGCACCACGCAGTCGATATCACCCCAATCCACCCCCAGATCGAGGCTGGAGGTGGCGACGAGCGCCCGCAGCTCGCCGCGCGCCATTGCCCCTTCGACCTTGCGCCGCGCCTCGACCGAAAGCGAGCCGTGGTGGATGCCGATCGCCAGCCTGTCATCATTGACGTCCCACAGCATCTGGAAGACATATTCAGCCAGGAACCGGGTGTTGGTGAAGATCAGAGTCGTGCGGTTACGGCGAATTTCGTCGTATAGCTGCGGGATCGCCCAGCGCCCGGCATGGCCACCCCACGGCACCCGTTCCCCCTCCGGCAGGAGGATAGTCACCTCCGGCACGGCTCCCTTCTCCCCCTCGACCAACGCAACCGTGCCGCCATCGCCACCCGGCGCGAGCCAGCTGCGATAGGCCTGTGGGTCTGCCAGCGTCGCCGACAGCGCCACCCGCTGCATCCTCGGGGCAATCGCCTGGAGCCGGGCGAGCGCCAATGCCAACAGATCGCCGCGCTTGCTGCTGGCGAAGGCGTGGATCTCGTCCACCACCACCCGCTGGAGCGAGGCGAACAGGGTGCTACTTTCGGGATAACTCAACAGCAGCGAAAGCGATTCCGGCGTGGTCAGCAGCACATGCGGCGGTCGCGTCCTTTGTCGCGCCTTGCGATCGGACGGCGTATCGCCGCTGCGCGTCTCCACCCGCAGAGGCAGGCCCAGTTCCTCGATCGGGGTGAGCAGATTGCGGCGGACATCCTGCGCCAGTGCCTTCAAGGGCGAGACATAGAGCGTATGCAGCCCTTCCGGCGGAGCCGCGCCGGCGAGCCGTGACGGCGCGAAGGCGGCCAGCGTCGGCAGGAAGCCCGCCAGCGTCTTACCCGCGCCGGTATCGGCCACCAGCAGCGCGTGCCGCCCACCACCCGCCACTTCCAGCATCGCCTGCTGGTGATCGCGCAGGCGCCAGCCCCGCTTCGCGAACCAGCCAGCGATCTCGGGCGGGAGCATGGCTTTGTTCATGTTCCAGTGCGCCCGGGTGAACAAGGTTGACACAGTACATCGAATAATCCCGCGCGCCCAGTCCGCCCCGCGCGGAGCGGGGCGCCATCAGGCCGGAACAGGAGAGGAAGTGCCTGGGTCATCGGAACATATGGAGCACAAATCCGCGCGGTAGGAAAGCGCGGCCTTGCGCTGCCCTTCGCTCTGGCCGATGAACCGCAAATGCCCGTCATTCCCGATCTCGATCACCTTTCCAGCATCGCGCTGGCGCTGGCGATCGGCTTGCTGGTCGGCCTGCAGCGCGGCTGGGCCCTGCGCAACGAGGCAGAGGGTTCGCGCTTCGCCGGCATCCGCACCTTCGGCTTGCTCGGCATGGCCGGCGGGGTGGCTGGCGTGCTGCAAACAGAGGCACCGGGCGCGGCGACCGTGCTGCTGGCCGCTGCCGCCGGGCTGGTGCTGTTCGGCTACCAGCGCGCGACAAGGAGCGGCAGGTCGGTCAGCGGCACGGCCAGTATCACCGGCTTGCTGACGCTCGCCGCCGGTTTCGTCGCTGCCAGCGGCGAACCACTGCTGGGCACCGCGATCGGTGTGGTGATGGTGCTGCTGCTGGCGATGCGTACCCGCCTGCATGGCTGGGTTGGCGGGATGAGCGAAGGGGAAGTGGCGGCGATTGCACGTTTCGCGCTGATTTCCGCAGTCATCCTGCCGTTGCTGCCGGACCGTGGCTATGGCCCCTATGACGTATGGAACCCGCACCAGCTGTGGCTGGTAGTGGTGCTGGTCTCGGGCCTGTCCTTCGCCGGCTATTTCGCGGCCCGCCTGCTTGGCCCGGCCCGGGGAACGATCGCCACCGCCGCCGCCGGGTCGGTGGTTTCCTCTACCGCCGTCACTGCCGCGCTGGCCGCCAGGATGCGCGATGCGGAAGCCGCTCCGGCGCTGCTCGCCGCCGCCAGCGCGGTGGCCAATGTAGTGATGGTCCTGCGGGTGCTGGTGCTGACCGCGCTGCTGGCCCGTTTCGCCCTGCCCATGCTGGCGCTGGTGGCGGCCCCCGCAGCGCTGGTCAGCCTGGCCGCTGCCGGATGGTTCCTGTGGCGCGGAGATGCCACCCCGACCGCAGAAGCCCAGGCCTTCGCGCTGCGCAATCCCTTTGCGCTTGGCCCGGCACTGCTGCTGGCGGGACTGGTGATGGTGATGACGCTGGCCGCACGCTGGGTTCTGGAGCGCTATGGCGATGCCGGGCTGGCGATGGTGCTGGCGATTTCCGGCTCGGTCGACGTCGATTCCGCGATCATCACCATGGGCACGCTCCCCCACGGCACTCTGGAGCCGCGTATCGCCGGGCTGGTGCTCGCTGTGCCGATCGTGCTCAATACCCTGCTGAAAGCCACCATCGCCATAAGCGTGGCCGGCTGGCGCAAGGGCCGCACCGCCGCGCTGCCGCTGCTGGCCAGCGCCATGGCAACCGTGGCAGCAGCAGTAGTGGCGGGGTGAGGGCCGCCTAAAGGATCGGACGATCCTTCACGAGTTCGCCAAGCCGGTCAATGCCCGGCTTGCGGACCCCGCTCCAGACCAGATGCTGCGAGCTGATCATCAATCTGGGCCATCAACCGCTCCAGCCCCGCCTCGCTGCCGCTCTCGGCACGGGCGACCAGCACGTCCTGGGTGTTGGAAGCGCGCAGCAGCCACCAGCCATCGGGGGTCGAAACACGCACGCCATCGGTGGCATTGACGTCGGCATCGGTGCCGGACAGCCGCTCCTTCACCTCGTCGATCACCGCGAACTTGCGGCTTTCGTCCACCTGGAAGCGCATTTCCGGCGTGTTGATCATCGGCGGCATGGCGCTGCGCAACTCGGTGACCGAGCGACCGAGGCGGGCCGAGGCGGCAATTAGCCGGATCCCGGCATAGAGCGCGTCGTCGAAGCCATAGTAATCATGGGCGAAAAACACATGGCCGCTCATCTCGCCAGCCAGTGGAGCGCCTGTCTCCTTCATTTTGGATTTAATCAAGCTGTGCCCGGTCTTCCACATCACCGGCTTGCCGCCATGCGCCGCAACATGATCGAACAGCGCGCCACTGGCCTTCACATCGGCGATAATCGTGGCGCCGGGCACCAGCTTCAGCAGGTCTTCGGCATAGATCATCAGCAACTGGTCGCCCCAGATCACCCTGCCCTGGCTGTCGATCGCGCCGATCCGGTCGCCGTCGCCGTCGAAAGCAATTCCGAAATCGAGGTTCTTGGCCGCGACGAGCGCACGCAGGTCCTCCAGATTGGCTTCGACAGTGGGGTCAGGATGATGGTTCGGAAAATTCCCGTCGACTTCGGTAAAGAGAAGGTGGTGCTCCCCCGGGAGCCGCTTGACCAGCGCTTCCAGCGCAGGGCCGGCGGCACCGTTGCCCGCGTCCCAACCGACCCGAAGAGCGGCCAGCCGATCATTGCCGATCCCAGCCAGCCCGGTGAGGAGCCGATCGATATAATGTTCGAGGATTTCACGCGTTTCGACCGTTCCGGTCCCCTCGGTCCACTCTCCCGCCGCAGAGACCCGACCGATTTCCTGGATGTCGGCACCGAAGAACGGACGCCCCTGAAATACCATCTTGAAGCCATTGTAATTGGCGGGATTGTGGCTGCCAGTTATCTGAATGCCGCCATCCAGCTCTTTGGCTGAGGCTTCCGCGTAATAAAGCATCGGCGTGGGCCCCATGCCAACCCGCACCACATCGCAGCCGCTGGCGTTGAGCCCTTCGATCAGCGCCGCTTCCAGCATCGTGGAGCTGACCCGGCCATCATAGCCCACCGCCACCTTGCTGCCGCCCGCCGCGCGCAACAGCGTAGCAAAACTGCGACCAATCGCGCGGGCATCCTCGGCGCTCAGCGTATCGCCGACGATCCCGCGAATATCGTATTCGCGCAGTACGGTGGGGTGGAACTGGTGGCTCATTTCGGTTCTCGGCTTTCGTAAGGGAGTTCATCAATCAGGAGGTCGCGCGCCGCGTTGGCTTCGTGGACCTGGTCATTGGTGCCGCCACGATCAGGATGGACCATGGCGATCAGGCGGCGATGGGCGGCGATGATTTCGGTGCGCGACGCTTCGGCCGGCACCCCCAGCAATTTGCGCGCGCGAAAAAGCGCCTGCGCGCGGGTGGCTGGAGGCCGGAGATAGTCCCATGGCCAGCGCCCCAGCACCAACTTGCATCCGAACGCCAGCAGCACAGCAAGGTAGAGCAGGCGTAACATCGTTCCCCCTTTGTTCAGGCCAGTTGCGGCTCGGCATGGGCGACACCCGGTTTCGGGAGCCTTAATCCCGCCAGCAGCGTGCGCAATTCCTGCCGCGCCACGAGGTGGCTGGTGCCCAGTTCCCCCAGCTGGCCCTTGTCGAGCAGGGTCAGGCCCGAGGGGAACAGCTCGCGATAGATCACCCGTTCGGACAGGCCCTGCTGAACCCGGAAACCGACCCGCTTCGACAGTTCCGCCAGCGCCTGATCCAGCCGCTTCTGGTTGCGTGCCTCGATATGCTGGGTGCGGTTGCGGACCACCACCCAGTCCATCTCGCGGCGCCGGTCGGTGATCGTCGCCATCGCCCGCTTCTTGCGGGCTTCCCAGATCAGCTCGGCATAGAAGGACAGCCGTCGGACCTTGAAATTCTCGGCATCGACCTGCCCGATCAGGTCGAAATCGACGAAGCTGTCATTGAGCGGTGTCACCAGCGTGTCCGCCCCGGTGGCCGCATGGCGGGCGTGGGGATCATCGCGCCCGGGCGTGTCGAAGATCAGGAAATCGCAGCCGGCGGAAAGTTTGGCGGCCTGCTCGTCCAGCGCTGCGATGCTGTCACCGGTGAAGACGTCGAACATCGGGCCGGGCAGGGAAATGCTCCGGCGATTTTCCGTTTCGGCACGGTTCTCGAGATAGCGGTAGAGCGTGCGCTGGCGTGGATCGAGGTCGAGCGCGGCCACTTTCGCGCCCTGATAGGCCAGCGCCACGGCCACATGCACGGCCGTGGTCGACTTGCCGGTACCGCCCTTCTCGTTGGCGAAGACGATGCGATGGGGAGCAGATGACGACACGGAAATGGGGCGGCTTTCCTCAACGGGTTGATGCGATGCCGACATTCGCCCATTAAGGCGGTTGCGGGCTGCCGCTTCCTATCGAAGCGGGGGTTCTCGTGCAAACCAACAATCCGCTTGACGCATGCGGATGGAACAATCGCTCCGAGAGTGCAGGGTCATGCTGGATATTACTGACCCGCAACAGATTCTGGCAAAGCTGGCGACAGTGGACCTGTCCATCACGATCGAACAGGCGGCCAAATTCGTCGCGCCCGACTGCGTGATCCGGGAAGCCGAATCGCTCCCCTACGGTGGCACATATCATGGGCCGGAAGGGTTCGTACATCTGGTCCACACCGTGTTCGGGCTATGGCAGGATTGCACGCTCGACATCAAGAACGTCTGGACCGACGGGATCGACCGGATGATCCATTATTCGCAAATGTCCGGCCATACCGCCAAGGGCGCGTTCAGCATGCCGATGGTGGAATATTACCGCGTGGTGGATGGCAAGATGGCCGAGATCACCATCCTCTATTTCGACACCAAGCTGCTGGCCAATCTGGCGGATTAATTGCCGCTTGTGCATTGCGCACTTGCAGCAGCCGACCAGCGCGATAGGATTGGTTAAGGGTCAGTCCATGTTGGGCCGGATAACGTCACCAGACGATCGGGCAAGATCAAGGGGTATTTCGATGAAGAAACTGATTGGCGGCGTAGTCCTGGCGGCACTGGCGATATGTGCAACGCCCGCGCTGGCGAAGGAGAAGGACCGTTCGTCCGCTCGCAAGCAGCAGGAACGCGGCACGCAGGACATTCCAATCTGCACCAAGAATCTCGGCACGGTGGCGATTGTGGAGCCCGATACGCAATGGTGGCGGGAAATGAGCCTGGGCAGCCCCGAGGCCATTATCCGGGTGTTCGTCCAGAAATCGGGCTGCTTCACCCTGGTCAATCGCGGTCGCTCGATGGAAAACCGGGCGATGGAACGGGCGATGGCCGAGAACGGCGAACTGCAGGAAGGCTCCAACATCGGTCGTGGCCAGGTCAAGGCGGCCGATTATTTCCTCCAGCCTGACATCGTCACCACCAACAACAATTCTGGCGGCGGCGGCTTTGGAGCTGCGCTCGGCGGCATCGGCGGCGGGCTGTTCGGGCGCGGCTTCGGCGCGGTGCTGGGCGGCATCTCGATCAAAAAAGGTGAAGCCAACGTCACCTTGTCGATCGTCAACGCCCGCACCACCGTGGAAGAAGCGCTGGTCGAAGGCTATGCCCGCAAGTCCGACATGAGCTTTGGCGGTGGTGGTGGCGGGTTGTTCGGCGGCGGCACCTTTGCCGCGGCCGGCGGTGGCGGCTACCAGAACACCGAAATCGGCCAGATCATCGTGCTGGCCTATCTCGATGCCTACAGCAAGCTGGTCCACCAGCTCGGCGGCCTGCCCGACGATGCTTCGGCAGCGGCTCCGCAGGCACCGACCCCCTGAGGCGCACCGCGCGCGGCGAATTCATGAAGGGCAGGGTCGGCAAGGCCCTGCCCTTTCCCTTTCGAGCAGGAGGCAACCCCATTCAAACCGTCCATCGCCTTGAGCCATTGCGCCAAAGCATTGCCGGCCTGCGCGCAGGCGGGCGCAGCATTGCCCTGGTGCCGACCATGGGCGCGTTGCACGAAGGCCATCTGACGCTGGTCCGCGCCGCCGCACTCGCGGCCGATCACGTGATCGTCTCGATCTTCGTCAACCCGACCCAGTTCGGCCCGAACGAGGATCTTGACGCTTATCCGCGCCGCATCGCCGAGGATTCGCGCCTGCTGGAAAGTGAAGGCGTCGCCCTGCTGTGGGCACCGACGGTGGAGGAGGTTTATCCTTCAGGCTATGCCACCAACGTCTCGGTCAGCGGCGTCAGCGACGAATTCTGCGGCGCCGCCCGGCCCGGCCATTTCGACGGGGTCGCCACGGTGGTGTGCAAGCTGTTCAACCAGGTCCAGCCCGACGTTGCCATGTTCGGTGAAAAGGACTGGCAGCAATTGGCCGTCATCCGCCGGATGGCCCGCGATCTCGATCTCACCCGCCCCCATGCCGATGCCATCGTCGGCGTGCCCACAGTGCGCGAGGCCGACGGGCTGGCGATGAGCAGCCGCAACCAGTATCTCTCGATCGAGCACCGCGCAGCGGCGGTCGCCCTGCCCCAGGCCATGCGCGCGGCGGTTACCGCGATCGAAAGCGGAGCGCCGGTCAAGGCCGCGCTCGACAGCCTCGTCACCCGCCTCCTCGCAGCGGGCTTTGGTCCGGTCGACTACGCCGGGCTGGCGGACGCGGCCAGTCTCGAACCGCTCGACCAGCGCCCGCAGAGCCGACCCGCGCGACTGCTGGTGGCCGCTCGGATCGGCACGACCCGGCTGATCGACAATATGAGCGTAACGCCCGCCGGTTGACATTGCCCCGCATTCCCGATTGTCTTGGCTCTGGACAATAAGCGGATGGGAGCGGGATATGGCAGGCAGGATTCTTGAGCCCTTGCGGGTCGACAGTGCGGATGCGGTCAGCTGGGACGACGCGGCGGACGTCGTGGTGGTCGGCTTTGGCGGCGCGGGCGCGGCAGCTGCGATCGAAGCGCTCGACAGCGGGGCCGAGGTGCTGGCGGTCGATCGCTTCGGCGGCGGCGGCGCCACCCATTACAGCGGCGGGGTCTATTATGCCGGCGGCGGGACGAAGCACCAGCGCGAGGCGGGGTTCGACGACACGCCAGAGGAAATGTTCAAATACCTCCGCGCCGAAGGCACCCCGCTCGACGATGCCACGCTCAGGCGGTTCTGCGAAGGCAGCGCGGACGAACTGGAATGGGTCGAATCGCACGGAGTGCCCTTTTCCGGCGCGGCTTACCTGAAGAAGACTGCTTTCCCGCCCGACCCCTATTATTTGTTCTATTCAGGCAACGAGATGATCCCCAAGTACAAGGCGATCTCCCGCCCGGCGCCGCGCGGCCATCGCCCGGCCACCACCGGCTTTGGCGGCCATATCCACTTCGCGAAGTTGCGCGACGCAGCGCTGGGCAAGGGCCTGCGCCTGCTGCCCCATGCCCCGGCCCGTCGCCTGATCCTGGACCGGCACGAGCGGGTGATCGGGGTGGAGGTCAACGCCCTGCCTGAAGGCCTGTGGAAGCGCCACGACGAGCTCTACGCCGTCGTTTCGCCATGGAAGCCGCTCAACGCCGATCGCGCGCAAAAGGCGATCGAGCAATGCGACGCGCTGGAAGCGGGCGTCGATGCGCCCCGCCGCATCAGGGCGCGCGGCGGGGTGATCCTGTGCACCGGCGGTTTCGTCAACAGCCTCGACAAGCTGCGCGAAATCCGCCCGGTGCTGGCGGAGAAATACCTTGGCATCCAGCGGCTGGGCGCGCTGGGTTGCGACGGCAGCGGGATCGAACTGGGACAGTCCGTTGGCGGGGCGACCGACTTTATGGATCGGATGTTCCTGGGCCGTTCGATCACCCCGCCCGACGCCTTCGTCTACGGGCTGATCGTCAACAGTCGGGGCGAGCGCTTCATCAACGAGGACGCCTATAATTCGATCGTCGGCAATGCCATCTCGGCTCAGCCGGACGGAGCGATGGCGTGGCTGGTGATGGACGACACGCTGTTCTGGCGTGGGGTCAAGCAATCGCTGTTCCCCGGCAAGGGCATGTTCGTGGCCTGGGGCCTGCCCGCGCTGATCAACATCACGCTGGGGGGCACGAAACGCGGCGGATCACCCGCCGCGCTCGCCCGCAAATGCGGGATCGATCCGGCCGGGCTGGAGCGGACCGTGGCCGCCTTCAATGCCAACACCGGCGAAGGCGCGACCGATCCGTTGGGCAAATCGCCCGACAAACTCAAGAAATTCACTGGTAAGAGCTGGTATGCGGTCAATGTCTCGCTCAGCAACAAGTTCTCGCCGACCTGGGCCTTCACCCTCGGCGGGCTGGACGTGGAGCAGGATACGGGGCTGGTGAAAGACCAGAGCGGCAAGGCGATCCCCGGCCTCTACGCCGCCGGGCGCGCGGCGGTGGGGCTGTGCTCGATCAATTACAACATGTCCGGCAGCTCGGTTGCCGACACTGTCTTTTCCGGCCGCCGCGCCGCCCGCGACGCAGCGCGGCAGGCCGGGTTCAACGCGCCGGGCTAGTGTTGCGGCTTCGGCCGCCAGCCTGCCCGAAAGACCCTGCCGCTACCTCCGCCACGACCGGCAGGACGTCCACGGACACCCGTAGGCTCTGCCCTTCGTTCCCGTGAAAGACGCCATCGACCGGGGCGACGTCGGCATAGTCGCGGCCCATGGCAATGAAGATATGATCGCCCTGCACGATGAGATCATTGGTCGGATCGAATCCGATCCAGCCCAGCTGTTCGCCGCACCAGATGTTGACCCATGCGTGCATCGCATCGCAGCCGATCAGCCGTTCCTTGCCCGGAGGGGGCATGGTACGCAGATAGCCGCTGACATAGGCGGCCGGAATGCCGTGGGTGCGCAGCGCGACAATCATGATATGGGCAAAATCCTGGCAGACCCCCCGCCGCTTGCGGAAGGCCTCGCCTGGCGGAGTCTCCGTTTTCGTGGCGTCGCTGTCATAGCGGAACTGCGTATAGATCGCGTGCATCAAGGCGCGGCCCGCCTCCAGCACGCTGTCGCCATCGGCCAGGAACGGCCGGGCCCAATCGCCTATCGCGGCATCAATCTCCACGATCCGCGAATTGAACAGATAGGGAGTCGGGCCGAACTTCGAGATATCGCGACTGGTCCATGCCGCCTGCCTGATCCGGGCCAGAGACGGGCAGATATCCGCACGGGGGTGTGGAGGTGGGGTGACATCGACCGAAAAGCGGCTTTCGATCCTGAGCGCTGAAATCGGCTCGGCCAGCAGCAGGCGGCTGACATTGACGACATAGGGGCCCTCTTCGGTTGCAATCGGACCGGAGGGCGGAGTGACAATCAAGCGGCATTCGAACAGCCGCTGTCCGGACCACGCCGCCGGTTTCAGCCGGACGTTGAAACGGGCGAGGCGGACCAGCGCCGCATAGCGGATGTCGGTCACGTGTTGGACGCGGAAGATCATCCCAGCAGGCTGCCTTGCGAGCTGCGATCGGGCTTGTCGAACTGGAGGAAATAGCGCAGCGACAGCGCATCGGACAGCGCCAGCAGGCGGGTCTCCGCGTTCTGCAGCACTTTTGTGGTGACATCCGCCGCCTCTAGACTCTGCAATTCGGCCAGGATCGCCTTCGTCTCGCGCAGCGGGCGTTCAGGCACGCCATCCTCGACCAGCGGCGGAAGCAAGGCGAGGTGATGCTCGATCTGCACCAGCTGGAAAATCAGTGAGCGCGGATTATGGGGATCGAGCACGACCAGATCCAGCACTGGCGCGCGCATCGGCCCGGTCAGGTAACGGGTGCGATAAACGATCTGGCTGTCGCACAGGTCCAGCAGGGCGCTAAGATCATCGACCTGGCTGTCATTCGTGGCAAACTGCCGGGCAATGCGGCAGATGTTCAGCGCCCGCTCCAACCGTCGGCCGATATCCGAGAAGCGCCAGGACGGGCTGCGCACCATGTTCTCGGCCGTCAGCCCGGACAGCGTGCTCAACCGCTCGAGCAGATGGTTGGAGGCGCTGAGCAGCGATTCGGTGTGGTCCGGATCGAAGCCGGGCACCGGCTGGTTGGCCACGCGCCAGAAATCGGTCGACATCCGGTCGCGCAGGCCCCGGCCGATATCGCGCAGCCGCGTCACCAGCATTGCCACCCCGCCCGGAAGCTTTCCTTTTCCGAGCGCGACACTGCAGACTCGAGCCAGCGACAGATCGGCGTTCTCGGCCTCAATCGCGCCCCATTGCACCAGGATTTCGACCAGTCGGGAAATGGTCGCCGGATCACGCCCGGCACCGCCATCGGCATCGATCGGGCTGCCCAGCAAGCTGCGGATGACCCGCACGGTCATCTCGGCCCGCTCGGCATAGCGGCTGAACCAGTAGAGATTGTCGGCCGCCTGGCTGGACAGGATCCCGCCGCTGCGGCGGATCGCGGGAGTAACGCCCGCTCCCAGCAAGCTCTCCTGCTGGATCGGGACATCATCGACCACGCAGACATCGGCCGACAAATCGCCACTGCCCATCAGCGATGTGCGCAGATCGCCCGAGGAGGACAGGCGCGCGAAACCGCCGGGCATGACCTGCCAGTTCCCGTCGCCATCGCGGGCGACAAAGGCGCGCAGAGTGAACGGGCGTGGCACAAAGCCCTCATCGATCAGGACCGGAGTGGTCGAGAGGTTGACGATTTCCTGGCCGCAATAATCGATCGGCCGCAGGTGCATCGCCGCCAGCAGCCGCTCCTTCTCCTCCGCGCTGAATTGCGCGCCCACGCGCGTCCGCCCGCCCGGAAGGCCTTCGACGTGCCCGCCAAAGGCTGAACTGATGACCAACTCGTCAAACCGGCGCCTGACGATGCTGGCCTCGTTTTCCTGCCCGCACCACCAGGTGGCGACATTGGGCAGCTTGAGCGAGGCTCCGAGCAATTTGGTCGCCAGGCGGGGGATGAAGGCGGAAAAGGCGCGCGCCTCGATCACCCCGGCGCCCGGCCAGTTCGCCACGGCCAGTCCGCCGCGCGACCATGCCTGGAAGACATCGGGAATGCCGATATGCGAACGCGAATCGAACGCCATTGGATCGATGTGCTGGGTGTCGATCCAGCTCCAGATCGCATCGATCCGCTTGGGCCCGGCAATGGTCCGGACGAACAGCCTGTCATCGCTGACCGTCAGGTCACGGCCCTCGACCAGCGGCAAGCCGAGATAACGGGCCAGATGCGCCTGCTCGGGGTAGCTCTGGTTGAAATGGCCCGGCGTCAGCAGGGCGATGCGCGGATCGTCGCGCTGGCAGTCAGCGGCAATCCCCCGGCGCAGGTCGCCATAGAACCCCGCGTGCCGGCGCGTGTTGATTTCCGACAGCAAGGCGCCAGTACTGCGCGACATGGCCAGCCGGTTTTCGAGCGCATAGCCGATCCCGGTCGCCAACCGGGTACGATCCGCCAGCACTCGCCATTCCCCGTCGGGACCGCGCACCAGATCGGCAGCATAGACATGGATGTAATGACCGCCCGGAGGAGTCAGTCCCATCATCTTCGGAGCGAAATGGGTGCTCCCGGCAACAATTGCGGCCGGCAGGTTACCTTCTGCCACCAGTTTCTGCGGGCCGTAGACATCGCCAAGAATCCGCTCAAGCAGGTCGACGCGCTGGATCAGGCCCTGCGCGACATCGTTCCATTCCTCGGTTCCGATCAGCAGCGGCATCGGGCTGAGCGGCCATGCCCGCTCGTCCTCGTCACCGATCAGGCGGAAGGTCAGGCCCAGTTCCTGGATTTCCCGCGAGACCTGTTCCTGGATATTGCCGTGCGCGCCCTGCGACAGCCTGAGCAGGCGTTCCGCCACCAGCGACCATTTGGCCGCCACGTTCGGCCGGGCATCGCAATAAAGATCGCCGCCCAGCGGGCCGGGCGCATAATCGCGCAGGGCATCGTCCGGTCGGCCGGTCCCGCCCACCGGGCCTCGGCTCGCAAGCGCAGGATTTTCCGCCCAGCCGATCATCAGCTTCTTGCGGGTCGTCGCAGGTCCAGGGTCATGGGGAATTCTCCAGGCAACTCTTCGGGCGGCATCGCGATCACGCCGGGCGAATGGCCATGAGCCTGAAAACGGGCCATGCGGCGCGATTCGGCTTCATAGCTGTTGACCGGGACATCATCATAGGATCGTCCGCCCGGATGCGCCACATGATAGACGCAGCCACCCAGCGAACGCCCATTCCAGCTGTCGAGGATATCGAAGGTCAGCGGGGCATGCGCGGCCATGGTCGGATGGAGGCAGTTGGCCGTGGCCCAGGCCTTGTAGCGGACACCGCCTATCCCTTCGCCCGGTACGCCGGTCGCGGTCATCGGCACGCGCCGGCCGTTGCAGGCGATGATGTGCCGCCCGGGCACCAGCCCTTTGGCCCGCACTTGCAGCCGTTCGGTCGAACTGTCGACATAGCGCACCGTTCCCCCGATCGCCCCGGTTTCACCGAGCACGTTCCAAGGTTCAAGCGCGTGGCTGATTTCCAGCGTAACGCCGCCGCCTTCCACCTCGCCATGGACCGGAAAACGGAACTGGCGCTGCGCCTCGAACCATTCGGGATCGAAATCATACCCGGCGGCCCGCAGATCATCGAGCACGGAGAGGAAATCGCTCCACACCGGATGCGGCAGCAGGAAACGATCGTGCAATGTCGTGCCCCAGCGCACCAGACTGCCGGTCTGCGGCTCACTCCAGAACCATGCAGTCATGGCGCGCAGCAGCAGTTGCTGCGCCAGCGACATCCTTGCGTCTGGCGGCATCTCGAACCCGCGAAACTCGACCAGCCCGAGCCGACCCGTCGGACCATCGGGCGAAAACAGCTTGTCGATACAGATTTCGGTGCGGTGCGTGTTGCCGGTGACATCGACCAGCAGATTGCGGAACAGGCGATCGACCAGCCATGGGCGCGGTTCTGCTTTGGGGAGCGCTGCGATGACTGACCGGCCCTTTCCCGATCACCGGCAGGCGGCACTTGCCCTGCTTACCGGCAATCACCGGCTCAGCCGCAAGGCAGGGCAATTCCTTGGCCAGCTTGCAGTTGATCCATCGCCTACCCACGTTCAATTCCCGGTAGATCGCACGATTGCGCGCATGGGCGCAACCATCATGCATCCAATCTAAGGGGGGCTTCTCACCCCCATTTTACAGGATTTTTATGGGAAAGTGGGTCTTCCGCCACTTAAGCCACTGAAAATATGGCGCACCCGACAGGATTCGAACCTGTGACCTCTGCCTTCGGAGGGCAGCGCTCTATCCAGCTGAGCTACGGGTGCCCAAAGTGCTCCGGGCGACGCGGGCAGTTAGCAGCGCCACCGGCGTGGCGCCAGAGCTTTTGCGCAAGCGGGATAAGCATTAGCGATTTGGCAATCCGTGTAACGCTATGCAACATGCATGAACGCGCCGTTTTCTCCGCTTCCCCGTCCTGCCAGTCCCGCCCTTCCTGCCGCGGGCAGGGCCAGCTTCGGCCAGGCTGCGGGCAGCGCGGCCAGCATGAAATGGGCAGCGCTGCAGGATGCAGGCGGCGCGGTGGCGGCGCTGGCCGGTCTTCAACCCGAGCGCACATCGCCGGAGATCCGCAATTTTCCTTTGCTGCTGCGCGATGTCGATTCGCGCAGGCGCGAACAGGCCGAGCGGGGAATTGACGATCTGGCGGCAGTGATGGAGCCCGGTCTCGCGGCGCTGCTCGCGGTCAAGGCTCGCGGGGCCGACGCCACTGCCCCGGCGCTGGCGCTGTGGCATGAGTTCCGGATCGCCTGCGCCGCGCTGCTCGCGCTCGCCCCGCCCAGCGGCATGCTCGGCCCCCGCCGAAGCGCCTGAATCGGCCATTGGAAGGAACTACGGGGAACGACTTGACCGAGTTCCCTGTATGTTCCAATCTGGGGTATGGCCGACGACTTCCTCCCCGCCGCCGATTCCTGTCCGCCCCGTTCGCGCGAGGCGCTCATCGTGGCGCGCGGGATTGCCCGATTGTTTGCCCGCAATGACATCTGGTGCCTGGCCGAAATGCCGCTGCGCGGCGGCAGGCGCGCCGATTTGATGGGGATCGATGCCAAGGGCCGGGTGATCATCGTCGAAATCAAGGTCAGCCGCGCCGACCTGACCGGCGATGGCAAGTGGCCCGATTATCTGGACCATTGCGACCGCTTCTACTGGGGCCTGCCGCTCCACCTCGACCGCGCCTGCCTCGAGATTGAACCGTTCCGCCCGGACACCTGCGGGGTGATCGTCGCCGATGGCTATGATGCTGAGATCATCCGCCCGGCCGCCTCGCTGCCACTGGCCGCCGCCCGCCGCAAGGTGGAAGTGGAGCGGCTGGCGCGGGCCGCACTGCGCCGCCAGCTGGTAGCCGCCGACCCCGATTGCGCGCCCTGGGCCAGAATGGGATAATGCAGGCATCGGATAAGCGCTGTCCCCACAGCCATCGCGGCGGTATCAGCTGCGCCATGGACAACGCTGCGATCATCACTTCCGCCCTGGCGATGAGCGTCATTGTCGCCCTGCGCTATCTGGCGGCCAGCGGCGCCTTTGCCTGGGCCACCGCAACGGTGCGGCCCGGCCTCTATGCCGGGCTTGGCCGACAGATCCGCAAGGAGATCGGCTGGTCGCTGGCTTCCGCCGCGATCTACGGCATTCCGGCCGGGATCATCGCCTGGGGCTGGCAGGAGCGCGGCTGGACCCAGGTCTATACCAAATGGCAGGCCATGCCGCTGTGGTACCTCCCGCTGTCCGTGCTGCTGTATCTGCTGGCGCATGATGGCTGGTTCTACTGGACCCACCGGCTGATGCACCGCCCGGCCGCGTTCCGCGTGGCACATGCGGTCCACCATGCCAGCAAGCCGCCAACCGCCTGGGCGGCGATGAGTTTCCACCCGATCGAGGCGCTGACCGGGGCGGTGGTGATCCCCGCGCTGGTGTTCCTCATTCCGATCCATGCCGCCATGCTGGGCGTGGTACTGACGGTCATGACGGTGATGGGGGTGACCAATCACATGGGCTGGGAAATGTTCCCGCATGCGATTGTCCGTTCGCGGCTGGGCGGATTGCTGATAACGGCCAGCCATCACCAGCGGCATCATGAGAGCTACCTATGCAATTTCGGCCTCTATTTCCGCTTGTGGGACCGGCTTTGCGGCACCGATCGCGGCTTGTCGCAGCCCTGATCCTTGGTGCAGCGGCGCTACCGGGCGCCAGCGCCGCGCCGGTTGCCGGGGCCGATGTGACGATCACCGCCACCGGGCTACGCTCAGCCAGAGGCCAGCTGCTGGCCTGCCTGACCGCCGACCCCGGCCAGTTCCCAAACTGCCGCGATCCGGCCCGGACCTGGCACCTGGTCGTCCCCGCCGCCGCGACGGTGGAACTGCATTTTACCGGGATCACCCCGGGGCGCTACGCCGTTGCCCTGCTGCATGACGAGAATGGCAACGGCAAGATCGACCGCGCGCTGATGTTGGTGCCGACCGAAGGCTTCGGCTTTTCCAGCGATGCGCCGGTGGTGATGGGTCCGCCGAAGTTCGCGGCCGCCGCATTCACCGTTGCCGCCGAGCCCGTGCGCCAGACAATCCACATGCGCTACCTGCTGTAAGAGCAAGTCCTGTTTCGACTTAACGGTTAATTTACCACGTAGCGTCACAACGTCCGTGAATATCGCTCACGGGGGCAAAGCCGCAATGGACAGTTTGAGGGGCAATTTCGGGCATGACGCCGCATTCGGGGACGATGCGCGCGATTACGACCCCGCCGAAGACGATACCGGCCGGGAAGCTCCGCCTGCCTCGATCGGCACCGACGAGCGCAGGATGCAGGTGCGCGCCTATAACCATTGGGCGAGCCTGCTGCAGGACCGCAACTTCCCATCGGTCGAAGACCTCAACCCAGAGGATCTGCCGGATTTCGGCCCCTACAGCGTGCTGCTGGACTTCACCGCCGGGATCGAGAATCCGGGCATTGCCTTCCTTGGCGAGGAATTGGCCCAGGAATGCGGCACCGATGCGGATATTGCCAATCTGGACGATGTGCCCAGCCGCTCGCTGCTGTCGCGAATCACCGATCATTACATGCAAATCCTCGCCAACCAGGCGCCGATCGGCTTCGAAGCGGAATTCATGAACCAGAATGGCCGCACGATTCTCTATCGCGGGATCCTGCTGCCCTTCTCCAGCGACGATGACACGATCGACTTCATCTACGGTGTCATCAACTGGAAGGAGCTGGCCGACCAGTTCACCACCGATGAGCTGCTGCTGGAAATAGACCAGGCGCTGGAACAGCAGGACGGCGAACTCCCGGCAATCCGCACGGCGGTGGCGCTGAACGACTGGGCCGACTGCCCGCTCGGCGCGAGCGACGAGGACGATGAGGAAGGCGAAGGGGAAGAAGATGAGGTGAGGGCCGTCGAGGGCACGCTTAACCTCAGCTCGCTGATCCGCATTCGCCCGAGCCCCAATCGCCCGGTCATGCCGACCCCCGGCTTCGGCAGCTTTGACGAGGATCCGGTCGCTTATCATGAGTCGGAAAAGCAATCCGGCGATATAGCTTACTTCGACAATGCCTTCGACCCGACCAACGAACCGGACAACCGCCATGCCTTCGATCTGCCAATCGAACTGAGCGAACCCGACGAAGCGGATATGGGGCTGGGCGACTGGCTGGCCTCCGCACGCGAACTGGCCGTCCTAGCCCGTTCGAGCGAGGACCGTACCCGCCAGGCACTTTATGCCGCGATTGGCCGGGCCTATGATTTTGCGCTCGCCGCGGCCGATGCGCCCGAAGACTTCGCCGAACTGGTCACCGACTATGGCCTGAAAGCGCAGCCGCGCGCGCCGATGACTCCGGTCGTCAAGCTGGTGTTCGGGGCCGATTACGACAAGACCCGGCTGACCGAATATGCCGCCGCGCTGAACCACGGCCAGCGCCTTGGCCTCACGCAGGGCGCGCTGGCGGGCTATCTCGCCACGGCCGAGGGTGGCCTCAAGGGCGTGGTATCGACAGAACGCCGCCTGCGCCGGGAAGAAAGCGGCAAGGCGGCCAGGATCGAGGCTGCACCTAACGAGAAGCTGGTCAGCAAGCTGCGCGCGCTCTCTTCGCAACCGATGGCCGCACTGTCGCCGGAAGGCCCTGAATTCGCGCTGGTGATGATTCGCCGCCTGCCCGATGGCGAAGTGGCCGTGCTGGGCGAGATTGACAGCGACAACGCGCTGATCGAGCGGGCCGGGCGCAAGCTGATCGGCTGACCGGTTCCCCTGTTGCCGGGCACCGCTTTTGGGTCCTATGACATCGCCCGACCCCATCAGAGGGCAGGAGAGCAGGATGGATGCGATAGACAGGCTGGTAGCCGCCGAGGCGATCAGGAACAGCAAGGCGACCTATTGGTACGCCATGGACATGAAGGACTGGGAGCGCCTCGCCACGGTCTTTTCCGACGATGCCGTGTTCGACATGCGCGAGGAGTTCGCCTTCGGGGCGGGCGAAGTACTCGACCCCCTTCCGCCGATCGAGGAATCAATTGCTGCCGGCGATCCGGCGGTGACGGTCGGCGCAACCAACATCGCCGCCTTCATCCGCAACGTGGTGGAACACTGGAAAACCGTCCACCACGGCCACGCCCCGATCATCGACATCGAATCGGCGGACGAAGGGCGGGCGATCTGGCCGCTGTTCGACTATATCGACGACGGCACCCGCGCGCTGAAAGGCTATGGCCATTACCACGAACGCTATCGCCGCCAGAGCGATGGCCGCTGGCTGATCAGCCATGTCCGGCTGACCCGCATCCGCGCCGATGGGGAATATCCGCAGATGCCCGCGTAAGCGCGTTGCTCCCGGATCGCTTCGCGCCTAGAATTCGGCAAAACAAGGGGGAAGACGATGGATGCGGTGGAACGGCTGCTCGCGATCGAAGCGATCAGGAAGACCAAGGGCACATACTGGTATGCGCTCGACATGAAGGACTGGGACCGCTTCGCCAGCGTCTTTACCGAAGATGCGCTGATCGACATGCGCGACGAAGTCGCGTTCGGGGCCGGCAAGACGCTGACCGACCCGCCCTCTGCGCAAGAGGCGCTGGCTGCGGGCGATCCGGCGGTCTCGCGCGGCAACAAGGTCTTTGCCGCGATGATTTCGGTTGCGCTGCGCAGCTGGAAGACCGTCCATCACGGCCATGAACCGATCATCGATATCGATTCGGCCGATGAAGGCCGCGCGATCTGGCCATTGTTCGACTATATCGACGACGGCACCCGCGCGCTGATGGGTTATGGCCATTACCACGAGACATACTGCCGCCAGCCGAACGGCGAGTGGCTGATCAGCAGCATGCGGCTGACCCGCCTGCGCGCCGACGGCGAATATCCGCGCCTCGGCACCTGAGGGACAGGACAGGAGAGCAAGCCATGGAAGCAATTGAACAGCTGGTTGCCGTCGAGGCGATCCGCAAGACCAAGGCTACTTATTGGTATACCCTCGACATGAAGGACTGGGAGGGCTTCGCCAATGTCTTCACCGCCGATGCCGTGGTGGACCTGCGCGAGGAAGTGGCCTTTTCCGAAGGCCGCATGCTGACCGACCTGCCGCCGGTCGAAGAAGCGATCGCGGCGGGCGACATGGCCGTCACGGTGGGCGGGCGCGAATTCGCGATGTGGGTCAAGTCCGGGCTCGACAGTTGGAAGACCGTCCACCACGGCCACGCCCCGATCATCGACATCGATTCGGCGGATGAAGGCCGGGCGATCTGGCCGCTGTTCGACTATATCGACAACGGCACCCGCGCCTTGCAAGCCTATGGCCATTATCACGAAACCTACCGCCGCCAGCCCGATGGCCGCTGGCTGATCCACGCCATGCGCCTGACCCGCCTGCGCGGCGACGGGGAACATCCGCTGGCCGGGGCCTGACCCGGCGCGCAGTCTTCAGTTCCAGTTCAGCCGGAAAGGCGATAGCAGGAACGTGATGCGCATCGTCACCCGTTCGGTCGCCTATCTGGCGGCATTCCTCGCCTCGCTGATGCTGGCGATCCAGCCGGCGGCGGCGCAATCGGTGCTGCGCGATGCGGAAACCGAAGCATTGCTGCATGATATGGCGACCCCGCTAATCGCCGCCGCCGGGCTGGAACCGGGCAATGTCGATGTCATCCTGCTTAACGATTCCTCGATCAACGCCTTCGTCGCGGGCGGGCAGGCGATCTACATCCACAGCGGACTGCTCAACGCCGCCACCGACGTGACCGAAGTGCAGGGCGTGATCGCGCACGAACTGGGCCATATCACCGGCGGGCACATCATCCGTTTCGACGAGGGAATGAAGACTGCGACCGGCATCACCATCCTTTCGCTGCTGCTGGGCGTCGCGGCCGCAGCCGCCGGCGGGGGCGATGCGGCAATGGGCATCCTGGCCGCCGGACAACAGGCGGCGATGGGCAAGTTCCTGGCGTTCACCCGGGTGCAGGAATCGAGCGCGGATGCGGCCGGGGCCAGCTTTCTGTCCCGGGCCGGGATTTCCGGACGCGGATCGCTGACCTTCTTCAAGAAGCTGCAGGCCGAAGAATACCGCCACGGCTACAGCCAGGACGAGGATGCCGGATTCAGCCGCACGCACCCGCTGACCGGCGACCGCATCGCCGCGCTGGAGGAAATCTACCAGCGCGATCCGGCCTGGAACAATCCGCCCGATGCCGCCCTGCAGGCCCGGTTCGAGCGGGTCCGGGCCAAGCTTTATGGCTATCTCGCCCCGGCCGACCTGACGCTGGCGGCCTATCCGCCCGGCCAGAACAGCGTCCCGGCCCGCTATGCCCGGGCCTATGCCTATCACAAGGACGCCAGGGTCGACAAAGCGCTGGCGGAAGCCGATGCGCTGATCATCACAGCCCCGCGCGATCCCTATTTCCTCGAATTGCGCGGTCAAATCCTGCTCGAATCCGGCCGCCCGCAGGAGGCGCTGGCGACCCTGCGCGAGGCCAACCGCCTGACCGGCAACCAGCCGCTGATCGCCACGCTGTTCGGCCATGCGCTGATCGCAACCGAAAACCCGGCGAATTATCCGGAAGCGCAACAGGTGCTGAAGGCCGCTGTCGCGCGCGACCGGGAAAATCCCTTCGCCTGGTACCAGCTGGGGGTGATCTATTCGAACGAAGGCGACATGCCGCGCGCCCGGCTGGCCAGTGCCGAACAGCAGGCGATGGAAGGCGATTGGCGCAATGCCCTGGGCAGCTCGCAAACCGCGATGATCGGCCTGCCCGAAGGGTCCCCCGACTGGATCAGGGCACAGGATATCGCCTTTCAGGCGCGCGGCGAGCTTGAACGCACGAAGAAGCGCAACTAACCCCGCCAGATGAACAACAACCGCACACCGCTATTCCTTGTCGCCCTCGCCCTTGGCGCAGCCCTTCTGGGCTTCGCCGGGGGCTTTGCCGCGCAGTTTACTCCGCTCGGCCGCCACGCGACCGAGAATCAGGTTCACGCCTATCTGCTCGAACATCCCGAAATCCTGCCCGAAGCGATGGAGCAATTGCGCAAGAAGGACATGGCCGCGCGCCTCGATCCGCTCCACACCGAGGTCAAGGCCGCTTTTCCCGGTGCCGTGCTCGGCAATCCGAACGGCAAGAATGTGCTGGTCGAATTTTCCGATTATGCTTGCGGTTATTGCCGCCAGAGCGTGGCCGATGTCGATGCGCTGATTGCCGCCGACCCGGAGCTCAAGGTGGTGATCCGCGAATATCCGATCCTCTCGCCCGAAAGCGCAAGCGCGGCGCGGATGGCCTTGGCCGCAGCCGAGCAAGGCAAGTTCGCCGGCTTCCACAAGGCGATGTTCGCGGCTGGCCGCCCCTCGGCTGCGACGATCGCTGAGGCAGCACGGCAGGCCGGGCTCGACCCGGAGCGGGCCGCGAAATTCACCGCTTCGGCCAGGGTCGAGACCGAGATCGCCCACAACATGAGCATGGCCGAGGCACTGGGCATCAACGGCACGCCAAGCTGGGTTGCCGGCAAGAACGTGCTGTCCGGCGCGATCGGGGCTGGCGGGCTGGCCGATGCGCTGGCGGGAACGCCGCCTTCGTGATCGGCAGGCAGGCAGGCAGGCTGATTGCCGGTTTTGCAATCATGGTGGTGATGGCGCTGGCTGCACCTGCCCGCGCGGCCGAAGATGCGAGCCAGGCCTATGTCACGGCTCTGGCCCGGCTCCAGCTGGCCGATGCAAGGCTCCAATCGATCGGCTGGCGGCTGGCGACCGGCAATGCCCGCTTCTGCGCCGATGCGCGCCCCGAGGTGGGGCTGCTGCTGCAGGACATGCTGAATTACAGCGCGCCGGACGCCACCCGCGCCGCCGCCGGAATCCGGGGTGACTTCGCGGTGCAGGCCGTGGCCGAGGGATCGCCCGCCGCGCTGGCAGGCCTTGCCGCCAACGACGAGATCGTGGCGATTGCCGGGCAGGACCTCGCCAGCCTGCCGCCGCAGAAACCGGGCGATCACCGCCGCCTGTTCGCGCTGCAGGAACGGATCGACGCGGTTCTGGCCGAAGCCGGCCAAATCCAGCTGCGCGTGCGCGGCAGGGATGGTGTCACGCGCGAAGTGCAACTTTCCGGCCGGCCTGCCTGCCCCAGCCATTTCGAACTGCTGATCGGCAAGACCAGCGCGCAGGCCGATGGCAACCGGGTGGTGATCGGCGATCATCTCGACAAGACTCGCCGCCCCTCGGACGCGCTGGGTGACGAGGAATATGCCGCGCTGGTCGCGCACGAACTGGCCCACAATCTGCTCCACCACCGCGAATGGCTCGACCAGGTCGGGCGCGGCTGGGCCCGGGTCAAGCGGACCGAGCGGGAAGCGGACCGGCTGGCGGTCTGGCTGCTGACCAATGCCGGATTCGACCCGGAAGCCGGGCCGCGGATGATGGCCAGCTGGGGGCGGCGCACCGACCCGGGCTTCCTTTCGCTACCCACGCATGACGGCTGGAGCGAACGGGTTGCAACCATGCAGCAGGAAATTGGCCGGATCCATGCCGCGCTGAAGGAGCGGGGCGTGGCCGACTGGTCGCGCGATTTCATCCGCGAGCCGGATAGCAAAACATCTGACGCGCAGCGCAAAATAGGCTAGGTAAGCTCCATGGCCGTGCTGCCGATCCGCCCGACACCGTTCTTCGCCAACAAGAACCGCGCTTTCTGGCAATTGCAGATCGCGGGCTGGGGCGGGGCTCTGGTGCTGCGCGCGATGACCAGCATCGCCAATGAAAAGCCGCTGTCCTTCCTCGTGCTGGTGCTGATCGCCACGATCACCGGCTTTTCGATCAGCCTGATCCTGTCGGTGATCTACCGCCAGCTGATCAGCCGACGGCCGCTGATCACCTGGGGCGTCACCGGCCTTGTCCTGATGCTGGCGGTCAGCGTTTCGGCCTTCATCAACAGCTGGGTGATCAGCCTCTATCAGGTCGGCAGCGAGGCCAGCTTCACCCAGCTGTTCCTGGGGGTGTTCTACATCGACCTGACCCTGCTGGCGGCATGGTCCGCGCTTTATTACGCGATCAATTTCTACGTGCAGGTGGAAGAACAGGCCGACCAGCTGCTCCGGCTGGAAGCGCAGGCGGCCAATGCCCAGCTGGCGATGCTGCGTTACCAGCTCAATCCGCATTTCCTGTTCAACACGCTCAATTCAATTTCCACCCTGGTGCTGCTCAAGCAGACCGAACCGGCCAATGCCATGCTGACCCGGCTGTCGTCCTTCCTGCGCCACACGCTGGTCAACGAGGCCGGCAGCAAGGTGACCGTGAAGGAGGAGATCGAAACGCTGAAGCTCTATCTCGATATCGAACGGATGCGGTTCGAAGAACGGCTGCGCACCGATTTCCGGATCGATCCGGCCTGCGAGAACGCCTGCCTGCCTTCGCTGCTGCTCCAGCCGCTGGTCGAGAATGCGATCAAATATGCAGTCTCCCCGCAGGAGGAAGGCGCCCAGATTCGCGTCACTGCCCGCATCGTCGGCAAGATGCTGCGGATCAGCGTTTCCGACACCGGGCCGGGCCAGCAGGAGCGGATAGCTGCCCGCCGCGTCGCTTCAACCCATGGGGAACCCGTTTCGACCGGGGTGGGCCTCGCCAATATTCGCGACAGGCTTGCGCAGGCCTATGGGGAAAACCATCTCTTCGAGATTCGCACGCCAGCCCAGGGGGGCTTCACCGTCATCATCGAAATTCCGCATGAGGAAGCTGAAGAGCCACACGCAACCCTAACCGAGAGGCAGGCAAACGCGCGCAACGTGTTCCAACTGCACGAACAGCGCCGCCTGGAATCAAACGCATGAGCATTCGCACCATCCTCGTCGATGACGAGAAACTTGCCATCCAGGGTCTCCAGCTGCGGCTGGAGGCTTTTCCCGACGTCGAGATCATCGACACCTGCGCCAACGGGCGCGAAGCAATCCGCAAGATCAAGACCGAAAAGCCCGACCTCGTCTTCCTCGACATCCAGATGCCCGGGTTTGACGGTTTCTCGGTGGTGAAAGGGGTGATGGAAATCGAACCGCCGCTGTTCGTGTTCGTCACCGCCTATCAGGAACACGCGATCCGCGCGTTCGAAGCCAATGCGGTCAACTATCTGATGAAGCCAGTGGACGTGGACAAGCTGGCCGACACGCTCGACCGGGTCCGCACCCGGCTAGCCGAAAAGCGCTCCGCCGAGGAAGCGGAGAAGCTCAAGACCGTCCTCGCTGAAGTCGCCCCGGACGCGGTCGAGAACATGCCCGAGGATGACGAGAGCGCAGGTCGTTACGAGAAGCTCATCAACATCAAGGATCGCGGCCAGATCTTCCGGGTCGATGTTGACAAGATCGAGCATATCGAGGCGGCCGGCGACTATATGTGCATCTACACCGGCGACAATTCGCTGATCCTGCGCGAGACGATGAAGGACCTCGAACGGCGGCTCGACCCGCGCACGTTCCAGCGCGTCCACCGTTCCACCATCGTCAATCTCGATCTCGTCCGGCAGGTCAAGCCGCACACCAACGGCGAATGCTTCCTGGTGCTGGAATCGGGCGCACAGGTGAAGGTCAGCCGTTCCTACCGCGATGTGGTGGCGCGGTTCGTGCATTGAAAGGGCCCACCCCCAACCCCTCCCGCTTGCGGGAGGGGAGCGAGACTTGCGCTTGCGCAGCAAGCGTTAGTCGCAGCGGGGTGGGCAGTGATCCGCTGCCTCGACATTCCCGGAAGAAACGGGAATAGAACCCGCCATGACCAGCTTTTCCCTCCCCGGCTTCGATCTCGATGCCTTCGTCCGCGCCACGCTGGACGAGGATCTTGGCGCGGGCTTTCCCGGTGGCGGACATGATGTCACCGCCGAAAGCGTGATCCCCGCCGACGCGCGCTTTGCCGGCGTGATGGACAGCCGGGATGCGATCGTGGTGGCGGGCCTGCCGATTGCCGCCGCCTTCTTCCGCGCGCTCGACCCCGCCATGGCGATCGAACTGCTGGTGGAAGAAGGCGCGGCGGTGCAGCCCGGCGCGGACCTGATGCGCCTTTCCGGCAATGCCCGCGCCATGCTGACGGCGGAACGCAGCGCCCTGAACACCGTCCAGCACCTTTCCGGCATCGCCACCATGACCCGCCAATATGTCAGCGCCATGGGCGAAACCGGCTGCACCCTGCTCGACACCCGCAAGACCATTCCCGGCCTGCGCGTGCTGGAAAAATACGCCACCCGGATGGGCGGCGCGACCAATCACCGCATGGGCCTGTGGGACGCGGCGATGATCAAGGACAACCACGTGGCGGTGGCCGGTGATGTGGGCGAGGCGGTGCGCCGCGCCCGCGATGCCGGGGTAGCCAGCATCATCTGCGAGGTCGACCGGATCGACCAGATCGAACCCGCCCTTGCCGCCGGGGCGAGCCATCTGCTGCTCGACAACATGGACCCGCCGATGCTGCGCGCCGCACTGGCGGTGGTGCGGGGTCGGGTGCCGTGCGAGGCTTCGGGCGGGGTCAATTTGCAGACCATCGGCGCGATTGCCGCGACGGGCGTGGACTATGTTTCGGTGGGAAGGCTGACCCAGAGCGCTCCTGCTGCCGACATCGGCTTGGATTTTGCGGTGTTGTGAGGGGCTGTAGATGCGACCGCGATCAATTATACTGTTCGAGCGATACTTTTTGGCTGCAGCGGCGATTGCGGTCCTCAATGTCTTGGTGAACTATGGCTCGTTACGTGAATATTCGTTGTCTAGAGGAGGAGCGGCGGCAAGTTCCTTGCTGGGGATGGCGATCGGCTTGGCATTCAACCTTACATTCTGGTTCTTCATTGCACGCCGGGCAAGCAACACCATCAAATGGGTTCTTGCGGCATTCACCGGACTTGGACTTCTGATTGAGGTCCCGAATGCCGCCGCGGGCAAATTTGGGGCCATTAGTACGCTCTATCTCGCGATCATGGTCTTAACCTATGGCCTCAACCTGATTGGTGTCAGTTTTCTGTTCAGAAGGGACGCGACAAACTGGTTGAAGTCGCGCGGCAAGAGTGGGCCAGTCGATCCAGAGATTTTCAGCTGAATGGCGCGGTCTAACTTCCGCCTATTGCCGGTCGTTCTTCTCGCCCTGCTTCCCACTTCGGCCCACGCCCAAGCCTACCAGTGCCGCGTCCCGCAGGCACCGCTAGCCGCACCGCAAATCAAGCCCGATGGCCCAGCCCGCCGCACCCCGGTGGCGGGCTATACGCTGGCGCTGAGCTGGTCGCCGGAATATTGCCGGGCGCGAGGCGCAAGCGCGCAGGATGCCACGCAATGTTCCGGTCGCAACGGGCGGTTCGGCTTCGTCGTCCATGGACTGTGGCCGGAAGGGCGCACCGGCGCAGCGCCGCAATGGTGTGCGGCCCGCCAGAGCCCCGCGCCGGAAACGCTGCGCCAGAACCTGTGCATGACACCCTCCCCCCGGCTGATGGCGCATGAATGGGCCAAGCATGGCAGCTGCATGACCCGCAGCCCGGAGAGCTACTTCAAGGTCACGCGGGTCCTGTGGAACTCGCTGCGGCTGCCCGATCTTGATCGGCTGTCACGCCAGCAGGGCCTCAACGCCCGAGCCGTGAGGCAGGCCTTTGCCGATGCCAATCCCGCCTGGCAGCCCGGCCATGTCGGGCTGGTGGTGAACGAGCGCGGCTGGCTGGAGGAATTGCGGCTCTGTTATGGCAAGGATTTCATGCCGCTGCCTTGCGGGGCGGCGCAGTTCGGCCCGGCGGATGGGGCGGTGGTGAAGATCTGGCGGGGATTGTAGGGGGAAATCACCGCCGCTCGCGAAAGAACCCGCGCAGCAGTTCCGAGGCCTCGGCCTCGCCGATCCCGGCATAGACTTCGGGCCGGTGGAGGCATTGCGCCTGTTCGAACACCCGCGCGCCATGCTCCACCGCGCCGCCCTTGGGATCGGGCGCGCCGTAATAGAGCCGGGCGATGCGGGCATGGGCGATGGCGCCCGCGCACATCGCGCAGGGTTCCAGCGTCACCCACAGCTCGCAGCCTTCGAGCCGTTCCTGCCCCAGCACCTGCGCCGCCCGGCGAATCGCCAGCAGTTCGGCATGGGCGGTGGGATCGGAAAGCCCGCGCGGGGCGTTGTGCGCTTCGGCGATCACCACCCCGTCGCGCATGATCACCGCGCCCACCGGCACCTCGCCCACCCGCGCAGCCTGCCGCGCCTGCGCCAGCGCGCGGCTCATCGGATCGGGCAGGGGCCAGCGGGTCATGAGATCTGCGCTAGCCTCACAATCCCCCACCCGCAATGCCGCGCGATTGCTTGACGATTCGCGGACGCGCCGCTATGCGCCCCGCTTCCCACAGACCACGGTCTGGATTGAACGAGAGATTATCCATGTCGCGCATCTGCGAACTGACCGGCAAGGGCCGCCAGATCGGCCACAATGTGAGCCACGCCAACAACAAGACCAAGCGTGTCTTCCTGCCCAACCTGCAGAACGTCACGCTGATGAGCGAGAAGCTGGAACGCAGCTACAAGTTCCGCGTCAGCACCAACGGGCTGCGCTCGGTCGAGCATGTCGGCGGGCTGGACAACTGGCTGCTGAAGACGGCGGACACCAAGCTGTCCCCGCGCGCGCTCAAGGTGAAGCGCGAACTGGCGAAGTCGCAGGCGGCCTGAGCCGCCACCGACCGCTTTCCGGATCGAGAGGACTGAAAGGCGCGCGGAGGGCTCTCCGCGCGCCTTTCAGCGTTGGGCCGTCGCAGTCGGGTCCCAGCGCAGCTTGAGCAGTAGGGTGCGCTGGGTGGCCATCAGGTTGTCAGCCGAAATCAGCCAGATCATAACCGACCCATCGTTACCGGGAACGACGGTGATCCCTTCATAATTGTCGATCGGCACCGGCGAATGCAGTTCAGCCAGTTCGTTCCAGCGCCAGGCCTGGCCGCTGCGGATCGTTGCCGGATCGGCCAGCAGCAACTTCACGGCAAAGCGCGGCGGAAAGGGAAAGACCAACTTGCGCGCCACGATCAGCACCCGCCCATCGGGCAGGGCAGTCATGTCGGAGGGCGCATATCCCCATGGGAGATCGAGACGGAACGACATGGGCCAGGCGCCCTTCGCCGGATCGCCGGGAAAGAGCAGCGCCGCCCCGCGCCGTCCATCAGGGGCGGTCCCGCCTTCGGACAGGACGATGAACCTGCCATCCGCCAGCCGCGCCAGCGCTTCGGGCCCCTCATTGTGTGGCCATCTGCGCATCGCCTCGGGGCGCGCGCCGGCATTGACGTCCATGTCCGAATCATAACGCAGGATCGCATTGCGGAATTCATAGCCGATCCAGAACCGCCCGGTGACCGGATCGCGCGTCATTGATTCAGCATCGCGCAGCTCCTTCGGCCCGGAGAGCGTGGGGAACATCTCTGACATCAGCGTGCGCGGCGGCCCCAAGGAGGGATCGGTGAAATCCAGCTTTTTCCCCTGGTCGCTGACAGCCGTGAACAAGCCGTCGCCATCGGACACCAGCGCCGAATAGCCGCCGAACCACTCATGATGGGCGCGAAGCTGCCACGCCCCCTCCACCACCAGCCCCGGCGCAGGCGAAAGTCCTTCGGCGCGGGCCAGCGGCCGGAAATTGACCCGCGGATCGCGCAGCAGCGCCGATTGATCGGGGTGGAGCCAGATCACAGCAAGCGTCAGCCCGCAGAACAGGAACAGGATCAGGCGGTGCATGGCTTCGCTTTAGCGGGACACCCGGTCGCGGCAAGCGGGAGCCTGTTCAGGGCATCGGCCCGGTAAACAGCAGCGGGTCGAGCCGCGCCTCGCGCCATTTCATCCCCCAGTGCAGATGCGGGCCGGTCGCCCTGCCGGTGGAGCCGATCCGCCCGAGATACTGGCCCTGCGTCACCCGGTCGCCTTCATGCACCGCCAGTTGCGAACAATGCAGGAAAGCGCTGGTCAGCCCCATGCCATGGTCGATCATCAGGAGATGCCCTTCCAGCGTGAAGGGCTGCTCGGCCGCAAGCACCACCACGCCATCGGCCGGGGCAACGAACGGCGTGCCGCTGGCACCGGTGGTGATGTCGATCCCGGAATGATAGCTGCCCGGCTCGCCCCGGTAGATCCGCTGCGAGCCGAACCGGCCCGAAATCCGGCCCTTCACCGGCCAGATGAAATGCTGGCGCCAGCCATCGCTGTCGGCCTTGACCTGCCGCGCGGCATTGATCCGTTCGAGTTCGGGGCGGCGCAACGCCATGAAAGTTTCGGTCGGGCCGCCGGGCCGGCGGGCGGCATCGATATGTTCGATGTTCCAGCCACGCGGAGCAATTGCGAGCGAGCGGGTCAGCTGTCGCCCATCGGTAAGCGTCGCGGCCAGCACTGCCCCCGTTCCTGCATCGCGGTCGAAAGCGGCGATGAAGCGCCCCTCGCGATCTAGCGTCAGGGCCTGCCCGTCCAGTGTCAGGGCGACAGTGCCGGGGGGGACCGTGCCGCGCACCCAGCCGCCCTGGGTCAGTTCGCCGTCAAGCGCAAAATCCGGCGCAGGCGCGGGTGCTGCGGCCACAGCGGGCGGGACCGGACTGCCGACCGGAGTGGCTGGTGCCGCCGCCGCCATCAGCAATGTCGCCGCGATCGAGTTCACACCTCGCCCAGCAGCCGCCGGGTCGCCAGCTTGGCGCTGGCATAGGCTTCCTGCCGCTCCACGCTCCAGTAGCGCAGCTCCTCAAGCAGGATCGCCTGGCCGGTGACTGAACATTTGACGTGATGGCCCGCGCGGATCACCCGGAAGCCATTGGGTTCATAGCGCAGCACCGCGCTCGTATCGGAAGACATCAGCATGAACCGACATCTAGGGTCAGGACTCATTGATCACAACCAGAAGATGACGGTAGCGGCGATTGCGATGGCGGACATGAAGGTGTGGGCGCAGCGATCATATCGGGTGTGAATGCGCCGCCAGTCCTTGATTTTGGCGAACAGGTTTTCGATCAAGT
>CANJYE010000015.1 GCA_947479055.1 Erythrobacteraceae bacterium | reverse complement strand
TCAAAATCATCACGCAAGCCAATCGCTGAACCCATGATCGCGCCCTCCAAAGCACAACCTCATAGATTCAGACTTTCAGCCGACAGGGAATCCCCCCATGTGAGTCACCCACAGCGCAGTTTGGTATTAGTCCTGACTGTGGCAATGTGCTCGAACATGGCAATGATGTTCAAAATCAGATGCGCGAACCATGGCCGGGTCCCTAGCTGAAGCTTTGCCGTCTTTTCTTTCCCCGCCAGACGCGGTAGCAATTCGAGACCAGCAGGACGACATCCTTGCCGAAATTCTTGTGCAGGAATCGCAGAATCGCGGCCCTGCGCTTTGTCGCGAGAAGCCAGACCGGATCCCAATCCATACCGAGGCCCCGCCTAGCCATGATCATTTCTTCACACAATCTGTAGCGGCTGAGTGCGCCGGTGGACATTCCGCCACTGGCCATCCGCGCTACCACCATCGGCACGCGATGAAAGCGCACGCGTGGATCCAGCCTACTGCGCAGCATGAATTCGTAATCTCCGGCCAGGCGCAGATTGGCATCAAACAGCCCGAATTGCGCGAACAGCGACCGGTGGTGGAGCAGGCCGGTATGGGAAAAAATGATGTCCTCATCCGGGCCAAGGCGGCCATCGGGTAGGAAGCCGCATCCAAGTCTTTCAATAACTTCGCCGGCTTCGATCAGTTCGGTCTCGCCGTAGACGTAGCTGACTTCCCGGTCCGCCTCCGGTAAACACGCGACTTCAGCCGCGAGTTCGGCCAGGGTGTGCGGATCGTTGAGCCAGTCGTCGGAACCCAGGAACAGCAGCCATTCGCCCGTGGCAAGCGGGATGACCTTGTTCCAGGCGTCGTAGAGGCCGCGATCGGGGCCAGGCGCGAAATGCGCGATCATGTCGGCGTAGCCATCAAGCAGCGCCAGTGTGCGATCGGTCGATCCGCCATCTGCGATCAGCACCTCGAAATCCACAAACGACTGATTGCGCAAGCTTTCAAGGCAGCGCTCAATCGTACTCTCGGAATTCCAGGTCGCCACGATCACGGAAAACATCATGCGGATTGTCCCTCGTTCATCGTTCCGGTCCGATCGGCAAATCATAGCCCAGCAGAGCGTAATCATGCGCATAGGTGGTGCACAAACAGGTCAAGGCGGGACCAGGCATCGCCAGGACGGCGTCATCCGTCGCGTTGCTGCTGTTCAGTTGGGGCAGGGGCGGCAGCTCGCTTTGTCCGGCGAGGAGGTTCCAGTCGGTGGCGAGATTCTCGTATAGGCCGACGAAGGACCGGCTGGCCTGCTTCACTGCGTGATGGATCGGCGCCTGGCTCATGATGTGCCGGTCGCGCAGCCGATCCGGAATCCGGCTGGCGGCGATGGCGAAATCGCCCAGCTCGAGCTCCGGCCGGGTGACATCGATTCCGCCGAACAGGCGGAAGATCATCCGCTGGGCGCGGGTGTGGTAAATGCTCGGCGCCCGATCGGCGGCGGCGCCGCGGATCTTGTCGCGATAGCAACTGGTCAGTCGGGCCGCAGGCTCGCGGAAGAAGGAAAAATGAAGGTAGTCGCCCGCCGCGCCTTCGGGGAGAGCAAATCGGGCCTTCGCGCGCAGAGCCTGATGGAAGGCGTCCTGGCCCAGCTCCCGATAGGACATCTCGGGAAAGAGCAATTGCTTGATGGCCGTGCACGCCACCTTGGCGTTTTCGACATAGACCACCCTGTAACGGTCGCAGACATAGTATTCGACCGGGTCGATCCGGCCATGGCGCAGCAACTGTCGACAATAATGCGCGAACATCAGCGCTCCTGCTTCAAAGGATGAGGTGCTGGTAGCGATCGAGTTTGTCCGCCACCGACTGCAACGGTGGAACGGCGTCTAAGGAGCGGATCTCCACCTTGTTGCCAGGAAAAATCGATTGCCCCGACCGGATGAAGGCCCCCAGTTTTTCCTTGGAAATCTGGCCATTACCGTCGGTCAGGTCTGCGCGATGGTCGCTGACATTGTGGCAATAGGAGGTGATCTTGTCATAAGCGGCGTCTTCGTCGCCCAGCCAGCTGTGGTGAAACCCCCGGATGCCCTTGAGCAGGGGCAGGTTGCCGGTCAGTTTCCCCCATTCGCCGCGACGGCGCAGGTGGTCTGATCCTTCCCCCTGCCTGAGCTGCTGGAAGTATTTTCCGGTCATCACGAAGATGCGATAGGCGTAGTTCTCCGGCGCGTTGGGCCAGAGTTCGTGCCAGTTGGTGGAATAGAGATTGAGGTAGAAGAAGGTGTGGTGCAGTTCGACGCTGACCACGCCATGCTTACGGGCCGCGTCGATCACCTCGTCGGCAAAGCGCGGATCGATGATCTCGTCAATGTCGCTCACGATCACGATATCGTCGTCGGCGGCATCGGCAAACACATCGTGGACCATGTTGCGCTGGAGCGTTTCGTTCTTGCGGGCGGTCGGCTTCTTGCGGAAGAAGGGCCACTGGCGGCTGGGACCCCAGCTGAACGCCGGCACGAAATGCGTGGCACCGTCATAGACATGGGTCTTCACGAAATCGTCCCCGGCTGGCAGCACGGGCACGCGCGGCTTGTTCTGGAACGTGCGATTGGCTTCGCACAGGTGCAATTCGTCGATCCATTTGCGCGCTTCCGCGATCTTGATATCGAGCACGGTGTGCTCGTTATAGAACATGCAGAATTCGCGGATTCTCATCGGGTTGTCCTGTCCTGAACCTTGCGTGACCTGTGCCGATTGCCGTTGCAACCCGCGCCATGATGCTATTTCGGGGCGGAGAAACTGCCGCTGACCCGCCCTGGCCCGCGTCCGCCGGCCCGGCCGTCCACCCGCGAGATGCCGGTGGCGAGGTCGATCGTCAGGCGGCTGCCATTCAGCGTGTCGCCGCCATGATTGAGCGAGACATTGCCCGCCATGGTGATCAGCCGGCGGTTGAAATCATAGACGGCGGCATTGCCCCGGGCGGCTTCATTCCCCCGCGTCACAATGACCCCGCCGCTGGCGTCGATCCGCTGGATCTTGAGCGATCCCTCGTCGCTATAGGCCACCGTGGTCCGGGCGGCCCGCAACCGCAGGTCGCCTTGCGTGATATCGACATTGCCGGAAAGGACCACGCGGTTCTGGCGATCCTGCAGCTCGATCTGGTCGGCGGCGTAATTGACCGGCGCATCGGAATTGTGTCCGCCGATGGTCTGGGCGGAAAGCTGGATGCCGCCCAGCGCGGCGGCCGTCAGGACAAAACCGCCGACCGCGCAACGCAACGAACGAGTGAGGCTGGAAAATCGGGTCATTTCGGTATCCTGAGTTTGCCCGGAATCATGTGCAGTCGAGCGTTTCCGTCAAGGGTTATCGTGCGCTGGACCAGATCGGCGATGATCCGGTCGGCGCCGAATGTGCCGGCCGGAATGGCGCCTTCGACCCTGCCCTGGCCGACCATGCGCTGGCCGTCGAGGTCTACCGTCACGTCGCGCGCGACCATCCGGTAGCCATCGGCGGCGGAGAACTGGACCGGGCCCTGCACCGAAACACGCTGGTTTTCGATATCATAACTGCCCTGGCCCGCGCTCAGCACGGCCGGGCCGTCTGCCAGAAGGATCCGGGCGCTGAGGTCCTTCATCCTGACGATCCCCTCGCGGGCGGAATGCTGCACCGCCTGCCCGGCGGTCAGAGAAAAGGGACGGCCCTTGTCGTCCTCGCCACGATACATTGCATTGTCGACCCGCAGCCGGTCCTTCACCACCGCCACCTTGTTGCGATCGAGCAGGAAGCTGATCTCGCCGCGCGGCGACAGCGGAGTGATGATCATCAGCGCGGCCAGCACCCCGATCGCCGTCGGCAAGGCCCGCGACAGGAAATTGACCAGCCGGTCATGCGGCCCGCCGGGAGCGGCCAGAGCCTGCCGATCGCTGCGGATGATGTCGGCTTGTTCGCTCATTCGTGGCTGAAAATGTCCTTTTCCGCCCATCCGGCCAGGTCGAGCCGCGCGCGGGTCGGGAGGAAGTCGAAACAGGCCTGGGCGATTGCCAGACGGCCTTCACGCTCAAGCCGTTCGACCAGGATCGTGTGCATGGCGTGGAGGAAGCGCACGTCGGAGGCGGCATATTCGCGCTGGGCTTCGGTGATGACGGGGGCACCCCAGTCGCTCGATTGCTGCTGCTTGGACATGTCCGCGCCAAGCAGTTCCTGAACCAGGTTCTTCAGCCCGTGGCGATCGGTATAGGTGCGGATCAGCTTGCTGGCGATCTTGGTGCAGAACACCGGTGCGGCCACCACCCCAAGGTAATGTTCGATCGCGGCCAGATCGAAACGGGCGAAATGATAAAGCTTCAGCCGGTCCTGATCAGCCAGCACCGCCTTGAGATTGGGGGCGGCAAAATTGCTGCCGGGTGCGAAGCGGACGAGATGTTCATCGCCCCTGCCATCGCTGATCTGGACCAGGCACAGGCGATCGCGCGGGGTGATGAGGCCCATCGTTTCGGTGTCAACGGCGACGGGGCCGGGGGCGAGCACGCCTTCGGGCAGGTCTTCTTCGTGGAAATATACAGCCATGCCCATTCCCTAGGCGTATCTGTGGACCAGTGAAAGCCCTTGCTGGCGATAGAATGGCTTGCCCGCTAGTTTCCGTGGCCATGGCCGACAATGCTCCCCTCCCCCCCAGCTGGTGCCCGGCGCTGGAGCCTGTCCTGGCCGGCAAGGATGCCCGGCGGCTGGGTGGCTGGCTGCGGTCGGAGGAAGCGGCGGGCAAGGCGATCTATCCTCTGCGCGGTGCCCGCTTGCGCGCGCTGGAACTGACGCCGCTGGACGAGGTCAAGGTGGTGATCCTCGGGCAGGATCCCTATCACGGGCCGGGGCAGGCGCATGGCCTGGCGTTTTCCGTGCCGGAAGGGGTCAAGGTGCCGCCGTCGCTGGTCAATATCTACAAGGAGTTGCGTGCCGATCTGGGCGTGGCGATCCCGCCGCACGGCAATCTGGAACATTGGGCGCGATCGGGTGTGCTGCTGCTCAACAATGCGCTGACGGTAGAGGGAGGGCAGGCCGGATCGCATGCAGGGCGCGGCTGGGAGGAAATCACCGATGCGGCAGTCGCTGCCGTGGCCGCGCGCAAGGAGCCCAGCGTGTTCATCCTGTGGGGCAATCACGCCCGCAAGAAGGCCTCGCGCGTGCCCGGGCTGCAAGGTAACACCAGGCATCTGGTGCTTACCGCGCCGCATCCCAGCCCGCTGTCGGCCCATGCCGGCTTCTTCGGCTCCCGTCCGTTCAGCCAGGCCAACGCCTTCCTTGAAGCGAACGGGCGCGGAGCGGTGGACTGGTAGCGGGTCCTGATATCAACTGCCCCGGTAGTCGCTGACCGGCGGGTCGACGATATGTTTCAGGTTGATCACCTGCCATTCCGGCTGGCGGCCGAGCAGAGTGTTGAAGCGCAGATTGTAGCTGAATGGATCCTTGTCCGGATCGGTCAGCGAAGGTCCGTAGAGTGGGAGATAGCCCTGCCGCTGGTAGCCCATCAGTTGCAGCAGCGTCGGGAAGATCCGGAAGTGGCTCATGCCATTTCGGTTGTTGGCGAGGCTGTTCTGCCAGTCGGCGGCGGCATGACCCTTTGCCTCCAGCACCACCAGCGGGACAAGGCCCACTTCCTGTGTTGCGCGGGTGACGCCGCAATGGGTGTTGTTGCCGGGATTGCCGCGCTCATGCAGGTCCTGCCCGTGGTCGGAGGTGTAGATTACGGTCGCATTGCGCAGATCGGTGGCCCTGAACAGGTGATGGAAGAATTCGCCCACGTTCCACAGCAGCGCGTTGCGATAGGAATTGCGGTAGCGGACCCATTCATCCGGGCGGCCGTGAAAGCCGGTGCGGTCGCTTGACCAGCTCAGCAGCCCGTGGCTGCCGCGGTCCAGCACCGGGCGATAGCGCATCAGGCGGTCCGGGAACTTGTCCTGCACCGGGAAATGGGCACCGACCTTGTTGACGTAGATGAATTCGGGTCGACCGTTGTTGATGTGGCTGGCCAGCGCATCGGCCACCGCCATGTCGCGTTGCAGCACCGGCGTATCGTCGAACTGGATGAAGCTGTCGATTTCCCTCCGTTCGGAGGGGGTCATCAGGTTTTGCAGTCGCCCGCCGGTCGATTGCGCGTCGATATAGACCGTGCCTAAGCCCGCGTGGCGGGCATAGGCCCAGATCGAGGGGTAATGGGCGATGGTCTGCTGGTAAGTCTCACGTGTGCCGCCGAAGCGCAGCGCGACGTTGGAATTTGCGCTGCAATCATGGATCGAGGCGGCATAGCCATAGTTGAACGCCTGCACGCCGGGCGGCGGCTTCAGCAGCCCGCTGGTGACGCCAAGCGGGTTGTCGATATCGAGGTAATTGGCGGCCACGCTCTCATCGACCAGCAGCACGATATCGCGGGCGGGCGGGGTGGCCGGGCGGGGCAGGGCCACCGCGCGGCGCGTGCCGCCTTCGGCCAGCAGATCCTGCGCGAGCTTGATCGTGGCGAGCGAGACTGGCGGGACGGCGGCGGGCAGCGCGCGGCTGCCTTCGCCGCCACGGGCATAGAGCAGCGTGCTCAGCCCCAGCGAGATCGCCAGCGGCGCGAGCAGCGCCAGCTTGCGGGAAATCCGCTCGTGCCGGGGCGGCAGGATGATCCCGAAGAACAGCAGCAGCGCGATCGGGACGGCGGTGAGCAGCACCTGTCCGTGCTGGGCCAGCGCTTCGCCCGCCTGGCCACTGGCGTTGAGCAGATTGACGAAGGCCTCATAGGTAAGCGCTCCGTCGGTGGTGCGCTCAAAGGATTGCTGCAGGATCGACCCGGCCGACAGGATGACCGCCAGCACAACACGCAGCATGGGGCTACGGTTCCAGGCCACCAGGAACAGCGCCGAAGCCGCCAGCAGGTAGAGCGCCAGGAACACGACCAGGCCGGGGCTAAGGCCCAGCGAGGACACGCGCCCGGAAAAGGCGCTGAAATCGCACGCCAGATAGGCCAGGATCAGCAGGGCCTTGATCATTGTCGCGCCGAACCCCCCGGCAGTTGCTGCCTGGAGCTTGGCCTAGCGCCGCAAAGCTAAGATCGGCTTAACCAGCCGAACCTGCTTACCTCGGCAGGTCGCTGACCCCCATCAGCGCCAGATCGACCGCGCGGGCGGCCTGGCGGCCTTCGCGGATCGCCCAGACGACCAGGCTCTGGCCACGGCGCATGTCGCCACAGGCAAACACTATGTCCTCGCTGGTGGCGTAGTCCGCGACATTGGCAGCGACATTGCCACGCAGATCGAGCGCGACGCCTGACTGGTCGAGCAGCCCGGCCTTGCGCGGGCCGACGAAGCCCATGGCCAGCAGGATCAGGTCGGCCTTGAGCGTGAACTCGCTTCCGGGCACTTCTTCCATCTGACCGTTGTTCCACTCAACCCGGACGCATTCGAGGCCGGTCACCTCGTTGTCGCCGGTCACCCGCTTGGTCAGCACGGCCCAGTCACGCTCCACGCCTTCTTCATGGCTGGTCGAGGTGCGCAGCTTCAGCGGCCAGTCGGGCCAGGTCAGCGCCTTGTCTTCCTTTTCGGGCGGCTTGGGCATGATCTCCAGCTGGGTCACGCTGGCCGCGCCTTGGCGGTTGGATGTGCCGACGCAGTCCGAACCGGTATCGCCGCCACCGATCACCAGCACATGCTTGCCAGTGGCCTTGAGTGTACCGCGCGGGGCGGCGCGTTCCTCGTCGTCGCCGGCATTGCGCTTGTTCTGCTGCGTCAGGAAATCCATCGCAAAATGAACGCCCGGCAGTTCCGCGCCGGGGATTTGCAGCGGCCGCGGGTTTTCCGCGCCACCGGCCAGCACCACCGCGTCGAAATTCTCCTTCAGGCTCTTGACCGAAACATCGACGCCAACTTCGGTCGAGGTGCGGAAGGTCACGCCTTCGGCTTCCATCTGCGTCACCCGGCGGTTGATCAGGTGCTTTTCCATCTTGAAGTCGGGGATGCCATAGCGCAGCAGCCCGCCCGCCCGGTCGGCCTTTTCGAACAGCGTGACCGAATGGCCGGCCCGCGCCAGTTGCTGGGCACAGGCCATGCCGGCCGGGCCGGAACCGATCACCGCCACCGATCTGCCGGTCTTCCTGTCGGCGATCTGCGGCTGGATCCAGCCTTCCTTCCATCCGCGATCGACAATCGCGCATTCAATCGACTTGATCGTGACCGGCTGGTCGATGATGTTCAGCGTGCAGCTAGCCTCGCACGGGGCTGGGCAGATGCGGCCGGTGAATTCCGGAAAATTGTTGGTGGAATGGAGCACTTCCAGCGCGTTTTGCCAGTCGCCCTCATAGACCAGGTGGTTCCAGTCCGGGATGATGTTGTTCACCGGACAGCCGTTGTGACAATAGGGGATGCCGCAGTTCATGCAGCGCGCGGCCTGCGTGCGCAGGGCCGGCTCTTCGGGAGGAATCACGAATTCCTTGTAATGCTTCACCCGCTCCTGCGGGTTGGCATAGCCGCGGTCCTGCCGCTCGAATTCGAGAAAACCGGTTTCCTTGCCCATGATTGCGTAACCCTTATTCAGCCGCGACGCTGGCGGCGTCGTTGCGCTCATCTTCGAGCTGCTTGAGTGCGCGGGCGTAATCGCGCGGCATCACCTTGACGAACTTTGCGAGCGCATTGTCCCAATTGTCCAGCAGCGCAGCGGCGCGCGCCGATCCGGTGTGGAGCTTGTGCCGCTCCACCAGGATGCGCAGCCGTTCGGCATCGTGATAGAGCGGATCGCCCATGCCGAAATCCTCGACACTGGACGGGCGCTGATGCGGACGGCCGGCGCCTTCCTCCGCGCTTGCTCCGGGGGCGATCTTTTGCAGATCGACCTGCGCCAGATTGCAGCGCTGCGCGAACAGGCCGTCCTCGTCATAGACATAGGCAATGCCGCCCGACATGCCGGCGGCGAAATTGCGCCCTGTCATGCCCAGCACGCAAACCACGCCGCCGGTCATGTATTCGCAGCCATGATCGCCTGTGCCTTCGACCACCGCGATGGCGCCCGAATTGCGCACGGCGAAACGTTCGCCCGCGACCCCGTTGAAATAGGCCTCACCCGCGATCGCGCCATAAAGCACGGTGTTGCCGACAATGATGTTTTCCAGCGGGTTGCGGTTCACGCCCTGCGGCTGGCGGACGATCACGCGGCCGCCTGACAAGCCCTTGCCGACATAATCGTTGCCGTCGCCGACGAGGTCGAGCGTCACGCCATGGGCCAGCCACGCGGCGAAGCTCTGCCCGGCCACCCCGGTAAAGTTGATCCGCAGCTGTTCCGGCTTGAGCCCGGCATGGCCATGCGCTTCCGCGATCCGGCCCGAAAGCATCGCGCCGACGGTGCGGTTGACGTTGCGGATCGGGCGGTCGAGCACCAGGCTGTCACCCTGCTCAATCGCCGCCTTTGACGCCGCAATCAATTCGACGTCGAGCGCGGCTTCCAGTCCGTGATCCTGGGTCTGGGTCCAGTGCAGCGATTTGCCTGCGGCCAGTTCGATCGGATGGAGCAGGCGGGACAGATCTACCCCTTGCGCCTTCCAGTGGGTGATCGCCTGCTTCATGTCGAGTCGGTCCACCCGGCCGACCATGTCCTCGACCGTACGGAAGCCCATTTCCGCCATGATCGCGCGCAGTTCCTCGGCCACGAAGAAGAAGTAATTGATCACATGCTCCGGCTGGCCGGTGAAGCGCGCGCGCAGCACCGGGTCCTGGGTGGCGACGCCAACCGGGCAGGTGTTGAGGTGGCACTTGCGCATCATGATGCAGCCCGCCGCGATCAGCGGTGCGGTGGCAAAACCGAACTCGTCCGCGCCCAGCAGCGCGCCGATGGCGACATCGCGGCCGGTACGCAGCCCGCCATCGACCTGCACCGCGATGCGGCTGCGCAGATCGTTGAGCAGCAGCGTCTGCTGGGTTTCGGAAAGGCCGATTTCCCAGGGCGAACCGGCATGGGTGAGGCTGGTCAGCGGGGATGCGCCGGTGCCGCCTTCATAGCCCGAAATGGTGACATGGTCCGCACGCGCCTTGGACACGCCCGCCGCGACCGTGCCGACGCCCACTTCCGACACCAGCTTGACCGAAATCCGCGCCGCCGGGTTCACGTTCTTGAGATCGTGGATCAGCTGGGCAAGGTCTTCGATCGAATAGATGTCATGGTGCGGCGGCGGCGAGATCAGGCCGACGCCGGGGGTGGCATGGCGGACCTTGCCGATCACCTTGTCGACCTTGTGGCCGGGCAGCTGGCCGCCTTCGCCGGGCTTCGCGCCCTGCGCCATCTTGATCTGGATGTCGTCGGCATTGACCAGATATTCGGTGGTCACGCCGAACCGGCCGCTGGCCACCTGCTTGATCGCCGAACGCATCGAATCCCCGTTGGGCAGCGGGGTGAAGCGGTCCACTTCCTCGCCACCTTCGCCGGTGTTGGACTTGCCGCCGATCCGGTTCATCGCCTTGGCCAGCGTGGTATGCGCTTCGCGGCTGATCGAGCCGAAGCTCATCGCGCCGGTGGCGAAGCGCTTAACGATCTCGCTGGCGGGTTCGACTTCGGACAGGTCGAGCGGCTTTTCGGCCTTCTTCAGTTCCATCAGCCCACGGATGGTCAGCAGCCGTTCCGACTGCTCGTTCACGCTCTGGGCGAATTCGGCGTAGTTCTTCGGATTGTTGCCGCGCACCGCGTGCTGGAGGCTGGCGATGTTTTCCGGGGTCCAGGCGTGATCCTCGCCGCGCAGGCGATACTGGTAGATCCCCCCGACATCGAGCATGTTGCGGTAGATCGGGTTGTCGCCATAGGCGGAGGCATGGCGGCGGACGGTTTCCTCCGCCACTTGCGCGAGGCCAATGCCTTCGATGGTGGTGGCGGTGCCGGTGAAGAACTGTTCGACGAATTCGGTCGACAGCCCGACCGCGTCGAAGATCTGCGCGCCGCAATAGGACTGGTAGGTCGAAATGCCCATCTTGGACATGACCTTGAGGATGCCCTTGCCGACCGCCTTGATGTAGTTCTTCTGGACCTCATAGCTGCTCAGCGCCAGTTCCTTGCGGACCCGCAGCTGTTCCAGCGTTTCCAGCGCGAGATAGGGGTTGATCGCTTCCGCGCCGAAGCCCGCCAGCACGCAGAAGTGATGCACTTCGCGCGCCTCGCCGGTTTCGACGACAAGGCCGGTCTGCATCCGCAGGCCCTGGCGGACGAGATGGTGATGCACCGCCGCCGTCGCCAGCAGGGCCGGCATGGGCACGCGGTCCGGCCCCTGCGCGCGGTCGGACAGGATCAGGATGTTCTTGTCGGCCAGCACCGCTTCGGTCGCGGTCCAGCACATGTCGCGGAGCGCCTGTTCCAGCCCCGCCGCGCCAGTGGCGGCATCCCAGCTGATGTCGATCGTCTGGGTGCGGAAGGCACCGTCCAGCGCCGCTTCGACCGAACGGATCTTGGTGATGTCGGCGTTGGTCAGGATCGGTTGGTCGACTTCGAGGCGCTTGTGGCTGCCGGCGTCGCGGCCCAACAGGTTGGGGCGCGGGCCGATCATCGAGACAAGGCTCATCACCAGCTCTTCGCGGATCGGATCGATCGGTGGGTTGGTGACCTGCGCGAAGTTCTGCTTGAAATAATCGTAGAGCAGGCGCGACCGGCTCGACAGCACCGCAATCGGCGTGTCGGTCCCCATCGAGCCGAGCGGATCGTCCGCCAGCGTCGCCATCGGCTCAAGGAAGCGCGCGATGTCTTCCTGGGTGTAGCCGAAGGCCTGCTGGCGATCGAGCAGGCTGGTCGTCTCAACCGGCAACTGGGCCAGTTCCGGCTCGACCAGTCCGAGATCCTGAAGCTTGTACTGCGCCGATTCCAGCCAATCCTCGTAAGGTTCGGCATTGGCGAGCTGGGCCTTGATTTCCTCATCTTCGATGATGCGGCCTTCGGCAAAATCGATCAGCAGCATCTTGCCGGGCTGGAGCCGCCACTTGCGTACGATGTTTTCTTCCGCGATCGGCAGGACGCCGCTTTCGGATGCCATCACCACCATGTCGTCGGAAGTGACGCAGAAGCGGGCGGGGCGCAGGCCGTTGCGGTCCAGCGTCGCGCCGATCTGGCGGCCATCGGTGAAGGCGACGGCGGCCGGGCCGTCCCACGGTTCCATCAGCGCGGCGTGATATTCGTAGAAGGCGCGACGCTTGGGGTCCATCAGCGGGTTGCCGGCCCAGGCTTCCGGGATCAGCATCATCACTGCATGGGCAAGGCTGTAACCGCCCGCGACCAGCAGTTCGAGCGCATTGTCGAGGCAGGCGGTATCCGACTGGCCATGCGGGATCAGCGGCCACATCTTGTCGAGATCGGGGCCTAGCAGTTCCGATTCCATGGTGCGGCGGCGCGCGTTCATCCAGTTGACGTTGCCGCGCACCGTGTTGATCTCGCCATTGTGGGCGATGAAGCGGTAAGGGTGCGCCAGCTTCCAGCTGGGGAAGGTGTTGGTCGAAAAGCGCTGGTGGACCAGCCCCAGCGCCGAGACGCAGGCGGGATCGCCCAGATCGTCATAGAAGCTGCCGACCTGGGTGGCCAACAGAAGCCCCTTGTAGACAATCGTCCGGCTGGAGAAGCTCGGCATGTAGAGTTCGGTCAGGCCGGGCAGATTGTGCTTTTCGGCCAGCGCCTCGAGCGGGTTCTGCGCCTGCTTGCGGATGGCGAGGATCTTGCGCTCGAACGCGTCCTGGTCGGCGCAGTTTTCGCCCCGGCCGACGAAGCACTGGCGGATTACCGGCATCTGTTCGATCACGGCCTTGCCAAGCCCGTCGAGCGTGGTCGGCACGTCGCGCCAGCCGATCAGGGTCTGGCCTTCCTTCTCGATGAATTTCTCGAAATTGCGGCAGGCGAACTCGCGGCTTTCCTCGTCGCGTGGGAGGAAACACATCGCCACCGCATAATCGCCTTCGGCAGGCAGGCTTGCACCCGTATCGGCGGCCCAGCGGCGGAACAGCGCATCGGGAAGCTGGATCAGGATGCCCGCGCCGTCGCCCAGCAGCGGATCGGCCCCCACCGCGCCGCGATGGTCGAGGTTCTTGAGGATTTCCAGCGCCTGGGCAACGATGGCATGGCGTTTGTCGCCCTTGATATGGGCGACAAAGCCCACACCGCAGGCGTCATGCTCATTGCGCGGATCGTAAAGGCCTTGGGGCGCTGGGTAACCCATCTAAGAAATCCATCCTGTCAGTGGCCGGAAAGGCCGCACCGCACCACTTGCGTGCCTCCTACCGGCAGAAATGCGCGACTCACCCGGCCGCATAATGCAGCTGTGGGAGCGCGAACGGGACCCATGGCGACGGAATGGGATTATTGCAACCGCGAAGCGCGATTTGGCAGCTGGATTGTCCGGCCGGGTGGCCCGGCCGTCAAGCACTGGCGGGGGCGGGGGTGATCAACTTCCGCCTCCCCGCAGCGGTGATAGTACTGCGGCGCTGGCCGCGACGGTCAGGCCGCGCCACTCATCTTCTGAAGCGTGGCAAGCGCAGCGCGCAACGCGCGTTCGGTTTCCATCGGATCAACCGCGGCTGCCTCCGGTGTCGCACCGACTGCGGCATTCGGCAGCGGATCAAACGGGCGCAATGGGCTGGGCGCGGCCGATCGGGCATCCTGACGGGTGAAGGCCGGAAGATCGGGCTGGACCGGTGCCGCATCGGCGAAGGGGTCGGATTCGGCCATGGCAGAAAACACCTGGTTGCGGCGGGCATCCTGGCCCGGGAACACGACCGCGGGTTCGATCTCGCCATATTCCGGCTGGGGTTCGTCGATCCGGATGTATTCGGCCTTCGGCGCAAAGGGGTTCTTCATGGTGAGGAGCGAGCTGTAGCTGGCGCTATCCCGATCTTCCTCGTCGTCGATTGCTTCGTAGCCATCATCCCCGAATGCCTCATCGTCGGCGGCGTCAGGCAAAAAATAATCCTGCGTGAGCGGCCCGGCATTTCCTTGCTTCGGGCGTGTGTGCAGCCGCAGGCTCGACAAGCCCGCCACATCCTCGTCCTCGTCGAATTCGCCGAAGTCGATCGGACGCAGCGCTGCCGGGATGGTCGATGCCAGCGAGAGCGGCGCGCATTCATCGCTCGTCGCGGCTGAGTCAGCCGGAACTGCCGATGTCACAGGGCCAAAATAGGATTGCACGCCGCCGTCTTCGGCGATCGGCGTTTCGGCAATGAAGGGGGCGGCCTTGCGCAACTGCCTGCGCGCCGCGATCGCCGCGTGCAACCGTTCGGACAGTTCGCCGATATCGAGGTTGGCCAGTGCGTGCAGCTCAACCGGCACGGCCTGCTGGCTGGCCGGTGCCTGCTGCATGCCCGACATTTCCGCGACTTCGGCCGGAATGGCGACGGGTGGCGCAAAGGGCAGGTGTGGTCTTGTCATGTCATCCCCGCTTTCCGGTCGGCATTCCGGCGCTGTTTGAGCGGCCGGTGCCCGCGCCTCGCGCGGGCTCGCCGGTGCGATGAAGACTTGCGCCTGTTCAGCGGGAGCGAGTTCGGATCGGGGGAGAGCGTCGTGTCCTTGCGGCGCCATCTGCGCCGGCTCCTGTGCGGCGAAGGGGGCGGGCGCGGGCTCCAGGGCCGGTTCGGGCTCTGCCAGCGCGAAGGCATCCAGTTCCAGCGCTTCGTTCCTGCGATCGGCGCGGGTGCCGTGAATATGGCTGGCCGACATGTAATCGAGCCCTTCGCCCTCGCCGGGCAGGGACACCGACAGCGGCCTCAGCCAATTGCTCAGCCCGCTTTCCTCGGTCGTGGCCAGGCCTCTGCGGCGATTGGCGTTGTCATCGCCTACGAACGGAGCCTCGCTGTCGAGCGAATCGAGGTGGAGGTCCTCGCTGGCGGAAAGCGGGCGGCGCGTGCCGGGATCGGCAAAATAATCATTGCGGGGCTGCCGACTCGATCCGGCCGGATCCCGGCGACGGATCGGGGCGACAGCCTGTGCCGCCACGACCTTGCGGGCAAGCCAAAGGCCGGCCATTGTCCCGCCGACCGCTGCAGCCAGAGCAATCAACATCCGCGCGGTCAGACCCAGCGGGGGCGCCATGGCCGGAATCAGAGCGCCGATATGGCTTGCGGAGGCGATCTCGTCGAACAGGGCAGCCGGCAGGACCAAGCTGCCCAGACCGAAAAGCGCCGCAAACCAGAGCGCCACGATCGCCGGGAAAAACCGGTGCGAACTGATCGGCGTCGCCTGTTTGGGCTTGCCGGAACCGGCCTTGCTTTTCAATTGGCCCACGCTTTTCTTACCCCTGTTCAACCTCGTTTCCGGATCGCCCCGTGCGTTAGTTCTGCCCGGGGGAGCCGGATATCAGGGACTTTGCCTAGCAGCGTTTGGTAAACGTCTTGATAACGACGCACATTACGGGCCCAGTCGTGGTTCTGCTCGACATGGGTGCGGGCAGCGTGGCGGATGGCGTCCCAGCGTTCCCGGCGGTCAAGCAGGCCGGTCAGGGCAGCGGCGCAGGCAGGGGGGTCGTCGGGAGCAAACAGCACGCCGGTCACGCCGTCGGTCATCAGTTCACGATGCCCACCGACATTGGCAGCGGCGACCAACTTGCCCTGCGCCATCGCCTCCAGCGGCTTGAGCGGGGTGACCAGATTGGTCAGCCGGCTGGCCTTGCGCGGATAGGCCATGATGTCAGCCAGCGCGTAATAGCGCTCGACCTGGTCGTGCGGTACGCGCCCGACAAAGCGGATTGCCGGACTGGCCGGGCTGGAATCGGCCTGCGCCTGCAAGCGCCCGGTCATGGGCCCGCCGCCGACCAGCAGCAGCCGTGCTTCGGGATGCGCGGCGATCAGCGCGGGCATGGCCGCGATCAGATCGTCGATCCCTTCGTAATCATAGAAGCTGCCGATGAAGCCGATCACCGGTCCATCGCCGAGGCCCAGTTCGCGTGCCAGCGCGGGATCCCTTGGTACAGGCGTGCCGAACAGCTGAAGGTCGACCCCATTGGGCATGATCCCGATCTTGCCTGGCGGTACACTGCGCGCGATCAGGTCGTCACGCAGCCCGTGGCAGATTGTCATCACCGCGTCGGACTCCGCCACGACACGGCTTTCGAGCGCGCGGGTCAGACGATATTTGAGCGAGCCCTCGCTGCCGGTGCCGTTGCCGACCGCCGCGTCCTCCCAGAAGGCACGAATTTCATAGACCAGCGGAATGCCGAGACGGCGCGAGGCCTTTAGCGCGGCCATCCCGCAAAGTGCCGGGGAATGGGCGTGGAGGATTTCAGGCCGCCAGCGCAGGCACAACTCCTCGATCGCTCCGGCCAGCGCGTTGATCTCCTGCCATTCGCGCAGGCCGGGCAGGCCTGCTCCCTTGCGCGGTGATTTGGGGATGCGGGTGCGATGAAAGGTCAGGCCATCCACTTCTTCGCATTCCGGCCCGTCGGCCATTTGGCGCAGGCCGGTGATGCCGCGAATTTCATGGCCTGCCGCCTGTTGCGCCGTAAGGATGGCGCGGGTGCGGAAGGTGTAGCCGCTGTGCAGCGGCAGCGAGTGGTCAAGGATGTGCAGGATCCGGCTCATGGCAAGGACACGAATGGCACGACAAGCTTAACGGGGCGTCAACCGGCCGCTGCTAAGTCCCGCAGGACCAGACCATTGCGCCGGGCGAGCCAGCTTGATCGACATCTTTTCCCTGTTCCTGACGCATGGCCTGATCGCGATCGCGATCGTGCGGCTGCTGATGCGTGAGGATCTCGACGTCGCGGGTGAAGGCACCGGCCGCAAACCCAGGCGGCAGCGCCGGGGTGAGCCGGACAAACCTTCCGGGCAGGGGCAGCCCGGTGCTTGATTTCTTCCTTCTCTGCTTCTTCGGCTTGCTGATGCTGATGGGCGTGCGGCATCCCTTCGTGTGGGTTCTGACCTATCTCTACGTCGATATCGTCGCGCCGCAGAAGATCGGCTGGTCGCTGATGGCAGCACTGCCTGTTTCGTTTGTGGCCTTCCTGGCTGCCTTTGCGGGCTGGGTGCTGGTCGATCGGAAGGAAGGCGGGCGGTTTACCTTCCGCCAGGGGCTGATGGTGTTGCTGCTGGTCTATTGCGGGGTGACCACGCTGACCGCCGATTTCCCGGTGGAAGCGGCCGAGAAATGGGCTTGGGTCTGGAAGGCGCTGGTGTTCGCTACCTTCCTGCCGCTGACGCTCACCACCCGGTTGCGGCTGGAAGGTGCGGTGCTGGTGATGGTCCTGTCGGTCGGGGCGATCATCATCAACGGCGGACTCAAGACGGCGCTGGCCGGCGGGGGCTATGGCACGCTGACCTTCATGGTCCGGGATGACAGCGGACTTTACGAGGATTCGATCATTTCCTGCGTGGCCGTGGCGGTGATCCCGCTGATCCTGTGGCTGGCGAAGCACGGCACGGTCTTTCCGCCCGACTGGCGGGTCAAGCTGTTCGCCGCCGCCCTGATCTTTGCGGCGATGCTTATCCCGGTCGGCACAGAGGCCCGGACCGGATTGCTTTGCATCGGCTTGCTGGGCGTGCTGATGATGCGCAGCGTGAAGAACAAGTTCCTCTATGCTGCCCTCGCCGGGATTGGCCTGTTGGTAGCAGTGCCGTTCCTGCCCAAGAGCTTCACCGAACGGATGAGCACGATTGAATCGCACAAGTCCGACCAGTCCGCCTCTACCCGCATCGCGGTGTGGCAGTGGACGCTCGACTATGTGAAGTCCCACCCGATGGGCGGCGGCTTCAACGCCTATCTCGGTGACGAGCTGACCTTCGAAACACAGACCGCCAAGACTATTGGCAGCACGACCGTGGTTGAAACCCAGAAGATGACCGACAAGGGCCGCGCCTATCATTCCAGCTATTTCGAGATGCTGGGCGAACAGGGCTGGCCGGGCCTCGCCATGTGGCTGCTGTTGCAGGGCCTCGGCATCTGGCAGATGGAACTGCTCCGCCGGCGCTGGTCGAAGCGCGAGGGGCCGGACCACCAGTGGCAGGCCCCGCTGGCGACGGCACTGCAGCAGGGGCAGTTCGTCTATCTGCTTGGCTCGTTCTTCGTCGGCATCGCCTTTCAGCCGTTCGTCTACATGCTGATCGGGCTGCAATGCGCGCTGTGGAGCTACCTGCACCGGCTGGACGCGCCTGACCGCGCGAAGCGGCGGGGCCACCCTCTCCCGTCCCGGTCTCCGCCTTGTCCTGACCTCCTTGGTCGGGCAAATGCAGACGGGCACTGAAGGATCGGATGGGCGATGACAAGTATCGTGACGCTGGATGAACTTGCGGCCATGGCGGGCCAAACCATCGGCGTGTCCGACTGGGAACTGATCGACCAGCAGCGCATCGATCGCTTCGCCGACCTTGCCCACGATCACCTGTTCATCCATGTTGATCCCGAACGCGCGAAGGATACGCCGTTTGGCACTACCATCGCCCATGGCTTCTTTACGCTCTCACTGATGACGGCATTCATGGCCACCGCCGACTTGCCGGAACCTGCGGGGCAGCAATACGGCCTCAATTACGGGACCGATCGCCTGCGCTTCCTTGCGCCCGTTCCTGTCGGCAGCCGGGTGCGGGCGAGGTTCCGCGCCTTGTCGCTGGTGGAGAAACGGCCCGGCGAATGGCTGGAAACGCGCGAAATGGTCGTGGAGATCGAAGGGCACGAAACCCCCGCGCTCCTGTGCGAATGGATGATGCTCTGGCGTTTTTGACGCAAATATACTGAATCAGGGGCCCTGAATCAGGCGACAGCCTGCAACCGCGCCCGTGCATGGGTGACCAGCCATTCTTCCACCACCGGTGCGATGCGATTGCGCCATTTGCTGCCGTTGAAGATGCCGTAATGGCCGACTTCCATCGCCATATGATATTTCTTGCGTTCTTCCGCCAGGCCGGTGGCGAGGTCCAGCGCGGCGCGGGTCTGGCCCAGGCCCGAGATATCATCCCGCTCGCCCTCGATCGCCAGGATCGCGGTGTCGGTGATCGCGCCGAGATCGACCGGCGTGCCGCGATGGACCAGTTCGCCCTTGGGCAGTGAATGGTTCTGGAAGACGTGTTCCACCGTCTGGAGGTAGAATTCGCCGGTCATGTCGCAGACCGAACGATATTCCTCGTAGAACTTCTTGGTCGCAGAGGCACTTTCGCCATCGCCGACTACCATATGCTTGAACAGCTCGTAATGGCTCATCAGATGGTTGCCCAGGTTCATGCTCATGAAGCTGGCGAGCTGGAGGAAGCCCGGATAGACCCGCCGCCCGGCACCCGCATATTGCAGCGGGACCGTCGCGATCACATTGTTGCGGAACCAGGCGAGTGGGCGCTGCTTTGCCATTTCGTTGACGACGGTGGGTGAACAGCGGGTGTCGATCGGCCCGCCCATCATGGTCAGCGTGGCTGGGCGGGCGGGATGGCGGCTGGCCCCCATCACTGCCGTTGCCGCCAGCGAGGGCACCGAAGGCTGGCACACCGCAAGCAGATGCGTGCCCGGACCGATGTGGTCGAGGAACTCGATGATATAGTCGATGTAATCGTCCAGATCGAAGCGACCGGCGCTTTGCGGCACCATCTTCGCGTCGGCCCAGTCGGTGATGTAGACCTCGTGCCGCTCCAGCAGTCGTTCCACCGTGCCGCGCAGTAGCGTGGCATAATGGCCACTCATCGGGGCGACGATCAGCAACTTCTGGGCATCCCTGGGCAAGCCAGCATGACGGAAGCGCAGCAGCGATCCGAACGGACGGGGCAGGACGATGGTTTCATCGACTCGATGAAACTTGCCATCGACTTCGACGGTTTCAATTCCGAAATGCGGCTTGCCGCGCGGCGCGGCAGCGTGGGCGAAGACGTCCAGCGCTGAAGCCATGACCGGCCCGACCCCGAGATAACCCATGGGATTGCGCGGGTTGGACAGCATTTCCGCCCCGATCGAGGCCCAGGCGCTGGCACCCTTGAGCAAGGCGCGCTGCAATTCATAGGCATGGTAAAGCACGGTCTGCGCTCCCCTGATGGATCGACCCGGAGGGCCGCTATGGTTGCACCTTGCCGTGAATCGGAGTGTGGTGCAATGCAGCAAAATCATTGCAGTGCAAGAAAATGCGAAATGTTGTTCATCGCATCGCTGCTGCGGCCCGTTGCGCAACGACGCAGGAATGCCTAGGCGCGCGAAATGGTAGCTGCTCCCCCGCCTCCGCCGTCCGATTCCGCTCCGCAACCCGCCCGTTCACTCGGCCCATTGGGCATGATCGCGCGCGAAGTGCTGAAGTATCCCCGGCAGGTGGCAATTGCCCTTGGCGCGCTGCTGACCACTTCGGCGGCGACCATTGCCATTCCGGCCCGCTTCCGCACGATCATCGACAAGGCCTTCGGGCCCCATGCCGATCCGGCCAGCATCGACAACTCCTTCGAATATCTGCTGATGATCGTGGTCGTGCTGGGTCTGGCAACGGCGGTGCGGTTCTATTTCGTGTCCTGGCTGGGCGAACGGGTGGTGGGTGACATCCGCTTGAGAGTACAGACCAATCTGCTGCGCATGCCGCCGGGTTTCTTCGAGGAAAACAGTCCCAAGGAAATCTCCTCGCGCATGACCTCGGACACTGCGATCATCGAACAGGTGGTGGGGACGACAGTCTCGGTTGCCTTGCGCAACGCGATTACCGGGCTGGGCGGCATCACGTACCTGTTCTTCCTTGCACCAAGGCTCACTGCCGGACTGCTCGTGGCGATTCCGCTGATCGTCCTGCCGATCACCTGGTTCGGGCGGCGGCTGCGCAAGGTCTCGCGTACCAGCCAGGACCGGGTGGCCGATGTCGGCGCGATGGTGTCCGAAGTGCTCGGCGCGATGAAAGTGGTGCAGGCCTTCAACCAGGAAGGGCGCGAGCGGGATCGCTTCGCCGTTGCGGTCGAGCAGATTTTCGCCACCGCCAAGCGCCGCATACTGTTGCGCGCGGTGATGACGGCGATAGTCATCTTCCTGATTTTCGGCGCGATCACCGTGCTGATGTGGCGCGGAGCCATGGCCGTTTCGACCGGATCGATCAGCGGCGGCACGATCGCTGCCTTCGTCCTGACCGGGGCATTGATTGCCGGCGCGCTCGGGGCGCTGACCGAGACCTACGGCGACCTGCTGCGGGCGGCAGGGGCGGCGGGGCGGCTCAACGAACTTTTGCAGGCCCGGCCCGAGATCGCCCCGCCAGCCCGCCCACAGGCCCTGCCCGAGCCGCCGCGTGGCGGCCTGGCGTTCCAGAACGTCACTTTCCGCTACCCGACCCGGCCCGATGCTGCTGCGCTGCATGATTTCAGTCTGGCGGTCGAACCGGGCGAGACAGTGGCGATCGTCGGCCCGTCAGGTGCGGGCAAGTCGACCATCTTCCAGCTGGCAGAGCGGTTTTACGATCCGCATGCCGGTACCATCCGGATCGACGGCGTGCCATATACCAGCGCCGATCCCGCCGCGATCCGCCACCGGATCGCGCTGGTGCCGCAGGAAGGCGTGTTGTTTGCTGCCGACGCCCGCGACAATCTGCGCTACGGCAACTGGACTGCCAGCGACGAGGCGATCTGGGACGCGGCCCGCGCCGCCAATGCCGAAGATTTCCTGCGCGCGCTGCCCGAAGGTCTCGATACCTTCCTGGGCGAAGGCGGGGCACGGCTGTCCGGCGGCCAGCGTCAGCGGGTGGCGATTGCCCGCGCGCTGCTGCGCGATGCGCCGATCCTGCTGCTGGACGAAGCGACCAGCGCGCTCGATGCCGAAAGCGAACGGCTGGTGCAGGATGCGCTGGACCGGCTGATGGCCACCCGTACGACGCTGGTCATCGCTCACCGGCTCGCCACCATCCGCGCCGCCGACCGGATCGTGGTGATGGACCAGGGCCGGATCGTGGAGCAGGGCACCCATGCCGAACTGGCCGCTGCCGGCGGCCTTTATGCAAGGCTGGCGGCGCTCCAGTTCCAGGATGTCCCGCGCGAGGATATCTGACAGTTCTGCACACAGGCCGTTTTTCATCAGACGTTCAGGCAGGCCCGATAGGAAATGACGCCATGACCAAGATTTGCCTGAAGCTTCTTGCCAGCATCGCGCTTGCGCTGGCCATTGCCCTGCCTGCCCACGCCGAGGAAGCGGCACCGCCCCCGGCCATGGTCAGCGCGCCGCAGATGAGCTTCGGGTCCTGGGGGCTCGACCTGACCCAGCTTGATCCGGCGGTCGCGCCGGGCGATGATTTCTTTGCCTATGTCAATGGCAAGTGGATCGCCAGCACGCCCATTCCGGCAGAGCGCAGCAGCTATGGTGCCTTCGCCATGCTGGATGAGAATGCGCAGGCCGATGTGCGCAGGCTGGTCGATGAACTGGTTGCCGCCAACCCCGCGCCGGGCACGGCGGAGCGGCGGATCGCAGATTCCTACCAGTCCTATCTCGATACCGCCGCGATCGACGCCGCTGGCCTTGCACCCGCCAGGCCCTGGCTCGACGAAATCTTCGCCGCAAAGGACCTTGCCCAATTGTCCGCGCTGTTCGGCAAGCCGGGGCTGCCTTCGCCGTTTGGCGCCGGGGTGACAATCGATGACAAGCAGCCCGATCGCTACATCATTGCCATGGGGATCGACGGGCTTGGCCTGCCGGATCGCGAATATTACCTCAAGAGCGATGCACATGCGCTCGAAATCCAGGCAAAGTACCGCGAATATCTCGCCTTCCTGCTGGGCAAGGCGGGTTATGCCGATCCGCAGAACGCGGCGAAGGCGGTCTATCAGCTCGAATATAAATTCGCCCGGCTGGGCTGGGATCGCGCGGTGTCGCGCAACCGCGATCTCACCTACCACAAACTCACCCGTGACCAGTTGCTGGCGCTTTCGGGCCAGTTCCCGCTCGATGCGATGCTGGCCGCGTCCGATCTCGGCCAGGCCGGGGAATTCCTGCTGGGCGAATTGCCCCCCAGCGCGGACGAGGCGAAGCGACTGGGCCTGACGCCTGCCGATCTTGCCGCGCTCGGCGGTGGTTTCCCCGCGATGTTCGCGCTGCTGGCCGAAACTTCGCCCGCCACCTTGCAGGCGTGGATGGCGGCGCATTTCCTATCCGCCAATGCCGATGTGCTGCCGGGCGAGATCGACCAGGCCAGTTTCACCTTCTATGGCAAGCTGCTGAACGGTCAGCAGGAACAGCGCCCGCGCTGGAAGCGGGCGATCGATACGGTCGAGGGTCAGCTCGGCGAAGTGCTGGGCAAGGCCTATGTCGAACGCCATTTCCCGGCGGCCAACAAGGCGGCGATGGTCGATCTGGTCGGCAATCTCAAGATCGCGATGGGCGAGGCACTGGCGCAGAACGACTGGATGAGCGCGGCGACCAAGGCCGAAGCTCGGGCCAAGCTTGACCACTTCACCACCAAGATCGGTTATCCCGACAAGTTCGAAACCTATGAAGGGCTGGTCATCCGGCCGGGCAAGCCGCTCGAAAACGCGATCGCGGCCGGCAACTGGTCGTGGCATCACGATCTGGCCAAATTGGGCGGGCCGATCGACCGGACCGAATGGGGCATGCTGCCACAGACGGTGAACGCATATTACGATCCCTCGCTCAACGAAATCGTCTTCCCGGCCGCGATCCTCCAGCCGCCGTTCTTCGGGCTGAGCGCCGATCCGGCGGTGAATTATGGCGGCATCGGCGCGGTGATCGGCCACGAGATCGGCCATGGCTTCGACGATCAGGGCGCGAAATACGACGGCACCGGATTGATGCGCGACTGGTGGACGAAGCGCGATCAGGCCGCCTTCACCGCGCGCGGGGACCGGTTGGTGGACCAGTTCAACCACTTCTGCCCACTCGACAATGGCAAGACCTGCGTCAACGGACGGCTGACGCTGGGCGAGAATATCGGCGATCTGAATGGGCTGAACATCGCCTGGCGCGCTTACCGGATGTCGCTGGGCGGCAAGGAAGCGCCGGTGATCGACGGGCTGACCGGCGACCAGCGCTTCTTCCTGTCGTGGGCGCAGGTCTGGCGCGTGGCGATGCGGCAGGACGCGCTGCGCCAGCGGCTGATGACCGATCCGCATTCCCCGGCGGAATTCCGGGTCAACGGCGCGGTGCGGAATATTGATGCCTGGTACCGCGCCTTCAACGTCGGGCCGGGCAACAAGCTGTACCTGCCGCCGGAAAAGCGCGTGCGGATCTGGTGAAATCCAGGGGGCAGGTCGCTGTTTCGCTTGACTTGCCGTTCCTGCCCGCCATCACCCGGCAGCCATGGACCACACACTCACCGCGATCCTCCTCGGCATTGTCGAGGGCCTCACTGAATTCATCCCGGTCTCCTCGACCGGGCATCTGATCCTGGCCACTGAGCTGTTCGGATATGATGCGCATGAATGGGCAATGTTCAATGTGATCATCCAGCTGGGCGCGATCCTGGCGGTGGTGGTGCAATATTGGGGCACGTTCTGGCGCGCGGGGCTTGGCGTCCTGAAGCTGGAACGGGATGGGCTGTGCTTCGCGCGCAACCTGCTGGTGGCGTTCATGCCGTCGGCCGTGCTGGCGGTGATCTTCAAGGACCAGATCGAAGCGATGCTGGGCAGCCCGATGCTTGTCGGCTGGACCCTGCTGGTGGGCGGCATCGTCATCGTTGGGATGGAACGGGTGGTTCGGCCTGGCAGCTACTGTCCGGTCAGCGCCCTGCCATTGCGGCAGGCGCTGGGGGTCGGCTTCGCCCAGTGCCTGGCGATGATCCCCGGTGTCAGCCGCTCAGGCGCGACGATCATGGGGGCGCTGGCGATGGGGATCGAGCGGCGGACGGCGGCGGAGTTTTCCTTCTTTCTCGCCGTGCCGACGATGGTGGGCGCGACCGCGTTCGAACTGATCTTCAAGGGCGACGAGCTGATGGCCGGTGCCACCAGCGTCGGCTGGAGGGAAATTGCCATCGGCTTCGTGGTGTCGTTCATCGTAGCGCTGGGCGTGATCAGGGTCTTTGTCGCCTATGTCGGCCGAGCAGGCTTTGCCCCCTTCGCCTGGTACCGGATCGTGGCCGGCGCCGCAGCGATCGCCTGGCTGGCGCTGCGCTGACAGCGACGGAGAGCCGACGGGCTACTGGCCTTTCCCCACCGGCGCTTTCTCGGCAGGTGCAGCTGGATCGGCCGGGGGCGTTGATTGCTGCTCGATCATCGCGGCCGCTTCATCGAGCGCCCGGGCCTCCCCCACGCTGACCCCACCCGGGCCGGGATCGTTGTCGGCCGGGCTGCACGCCGCCAGCTGCATGAGGGCAAGTGCGGTGCACGCGGCGCGCGACGGGATCATGACAGGCATGCTCCGATCATAGCCTGCAATCCGCAAACAACAAAGCGGGCGGAACACCCGGTTCCACCCGCCTCGCCACCGGTCAGTGCCCGGCTGTTGTCCGGCCGAGCTACTGCCTGAACTTACTGACTGTTCTGAGTGTCGTCGCTGGGTTCGTCATTGCCGGCCGCTGCGGCGACATCGGCAGCCGCATCCGCTGCGGCCTCTCCGGCAGCCTCGGCCGGATCAACGGCTTCGTCGCCCGCGTTGGCATCGGCTTCGTCTGCGGCGTTGGCATCGGCATCTGCTGCCGGCGCTTCGGTCGCACCCGCCATCGCCTTGTCAGCGGGCATTTCGACATTGTCGGCCTTGGCGTCTTCGGAGGCGTCACCGGAACTGCCGCAGCCGGCAAGAGCCAGAGAAGCGGCGGAAAGGATGGCAAAACAGGCAATCTTCTTCATGGGGTTCCCTCGGAATTGTGCATCTGCCGGGCGAAGTCGCTGGTCCAGCGGCATCGCGCTGCCCTGATTGGTAAAGGACCCAGGGCCGTCGGGCAAATGCCAATTCACATTTTCTGACCGGCCCCATGGCCCTTGCCGGTCTGCTTCCATCACTATATCGGCCCTGCAAAGGCCTGCCCGGTTCAGGCCTTGCCGAAGCATTTGCAACCATCCAGGGCCTGCGCGTGACCACCACCAGCCAAGAAGAGCGCGAAGCGCATACCGCGAAAGGCGAGCCGCTGTTCGCAGGCTTGCCGGGCGATATTGCCGTGTCCTTCGAATTCTTCCCGCCCAAGAGCGAGAAGATGGAATTGGCGCTGTGGAATGCGATCGAAACCCTTGCCCCGCTGCGGCCGCGCTTCGTTTCCGTGACTTATGGCGCAGGCGGCTCCACCCGCGAGCGAACCCATGCCACAGTGGCGCGGATCGCGCGGGAAACCGCCATTCCGGCAGCCGCTCACCTCACCTGCGTGGAAGCATCGCGGGCCGAAGTGGACGAGGTTGCGCGGGAATATTGGCAAGCCGGGGTGCGCCATATCGTGGCCTTGCGCGGTGATCCGCCGGCCGGGCCGGGCACGAAGTTCGTTCCCCACCCCGATGGCTATGCCAACGCTGCCGAACTGGTGGCGGGGTTGAGCCGGATCGCGCCGTTCGAGATTTCGGTGGCGGCCTATCCTGAATGCCATCCGGATTCGGCCAATCGCGCTGCTGATCTCGACAATCTCAAGCGCAAGCTCGATGCGGGGGCGGTGCGTGCGATCACCCAGTTCTTCTTTGAACCCGACACTTTCTTCCGGTTCCGCGATGCCGCGTCAGCGGCGAGGATCGATGCGGAAATCGTGCCGGGGATCATGCCGGTGACCAGCTTTGCGGCGGTCAGCCGGATGAGCAAGCTGTGCGGAACCGCCATTCCCGGCTGGCTGGCCGATCTGTTCGAAGGGCTGGACGAAAAGCCGCAGGCCCGCGAACTGGTGGCGGCCACGCTGACCGCTGAACTGGTCCGCCGACTCTATGCCGGGGATGTGCGGCAGTTCCACTTCTACACGCTCAACCGGGCGGAACTGTCCTACGCGATCTGCCACTTGCTGGGCGTGCGGCCCGGCGATGGCCAAGGAGGCACAAAATGAGCGCCGAAGCCGATTTCCGCGCGCTGGCGGCCCGCAAGATCCTGGTGTTCGATGGCGGCTATGGCACGGCCATCCAGAAATACGGACTGAGCGAAGCCGATTATCGCGGCGAATTGCCGCTCGATCTCGACCAGAAGGGCAACAACGACCTGCTCTGCCTGACCCGGCCCGATGTCATCAGCGCCATCCACATGGCCTATCTGGAAGCCGGCGCGGACATGATCGAAACCAATACATTCAGCTCCACCCGGATCGCCATGGCCGATTACGGCTGCGAACATCTGGTGCGCGAAATCAATCTGGCCGCCGCTAAGCTGGCGCGCGATGCCTGCGATGCAGCAAGTGCGAAGGACGGCCAGCGCCGCTTCGTTGCGGGGTCGATCGGGCCGACCAACAAGACCCTGTCGCTCTCGCCGCAGGTCAACGACCCCGGTTTCCGCGAGGTCGATTTCGATACGCTCAAGGCCACCTATCGCGAGCAATGCGACGCGCTGATCGAAGGCGGGGTGGATTTCCTGCTGGTCGAAACCTGCTTTGACACGCTGAACGCCAAGGCCGCCGGCATGGCCGCGCGCGAGGCGGAAGCGGCGGCGGGGCGGGATGTGCCGCTGATGCTCAGTTTCACCATCACCGACATGAGCGGGCGCAACCTTTCGGGCCATACGATCATGGCCTTCTGGTATACGCTGCGCCATCTCAAGCCACTGACGATCGGCGCCAATTGCGCCTTCGGGGCCGATCGGCTGCGGCCCTATCTGGCCGAACTGGCGAAAGACACCGACGCGCTGATCCTGGCCTATCCCAATGCCGGCCTGCCCAACGAGCTGGGCCAGTATGACGAACTGCCCGAGCGCACCGCCGAACTGATCCGCCAGTGGGTGGACGACGGGCTGGTCAACATGGTCGGCGGCTGCTGCGGCACCACGCCCGCCCATATCGCTGCCATCGCCAGGGCAGTGGCGGGCCTGCCGCCGCGCCGGGTGCCAGAGCTTGCAGCGAAAACGCGGCTTGCCGGGCTTGAACCCTTCGTGATGGCGGCCTGATGACCGGAACCGACACCCCCCCCACCAGCGGCGCGATGTTCGTCAACATTGGCGAGCGCACGAACGTCACCGGATCGGCGGCGTTCAAGAAGCTGATCATGGCGGACGATTATGCCGCCGCAGTGGAAGTCGCGCGCCAGCAGGTGGAAAACGGCGCGCAGGTGATCGACGTCAACATGGACGAAGGGCTGCTCGATGCGGTCCACGCCATGACCACCTTCCTCAAGCTGATCATGGCGGAACCCGACATCGCCCGCGTGCCGGTGATGATCGACAGTTCCAAGTGGAACGTGATCGAGGAAGGGCTGAAATGCGTCTCCGGCAAGCCGATCGTCAATTCGATCAGCATGAAGGAAGGCGAGGAAGCTTTCCTCGAACATGCCCGCAAATGCATGGCCTATGGCGCGGCTGTGGTGGTGATGGCCTTTGACGAGCAGGGCCAGGCCGATACGAAGGAACGCAAGGTCGCCATCTGCGAGCGGGCCTACAAGCTGCTCACCGGCATCGGCTTCCCGCCCGAGGATATCATCTTCGATGCCAATATCTTCGCCATCGCGACCGGCATCGAGGAGCATGATCGCTATGCGCTCGATTTCATCGAGGCCGTGGCGGAAATCAAGGCGCGCTGCCCCCATGTCCATTTTTCGGGCGGATTGTCCAACCTCTCGTTCAGCTTCCGCGGCAACGAGACGGTGCGCCGCGCGATGCACAGCGTGTTCCTCTATCACGCCATCCCCGCCGGGCTGGACATGGCGATCGTCAATGCCGGCCAGCTCGATGTCTATGACCAGATCGACCCCATCCTGCGCGAGGCATGCGAGGATGTGATCCTGATGCGCCGTCCGGACGCGACGGAACGGCTGATCGAACTGGCCGAAAGCTTCAAGGGCAAGGATGCCGTCGCTGAAAAGGCCGCCGAGGAATGGCGCGGCTGGGAAGTGACCAGACGGATCGAACATGCTCTCGTCCGGGGGATCGACGCCCATATCGTCGAGGATACCGAAGAAGCTCGCCAGGCGGTGCTCGCCCGCAAGGGCCGCCCGATCGAAGTGATCGAAGGCCCGCTGATGGACGGGATGAACGTGGTTGGCGACCTGTTCGGCAGCGGCAAGATGTTCCTGCCGCAGGTGGTGAAAAGTGCCCGGGTGATGAAGAAGGCAGTGGCCCATCTCATTCCCTTCATCGAAGCGGAAAAGGAAGAAGGCGCCCGGCCCAAGGGCCGGATCGTGATGGCAACCGTCAAGGGTGACGTCCACGATATCGGCAAGAACATCGTTGGCGTGGTGCTCCAGTGCAACGGCTACGAGGTGATCGATCTGGGCGTGATGGTGCCGTGGTCGACCATCCTTGAGACCGCGCGCGAACGCGATGCCGACATGATCGGACTTTCAGGCCTCATTACCCCCTCGCTCGATGAAATGGTGACCGTGGCCGAGGAAATGAGCCGCGCCGGTTTCACCATGCCGCTGCTGATCGGCGGGGCCACCACCAGCAAGGTCCATACCGCGCTCAGGATCGAGCCGGCCTATTCCGGCCCGGTAATCCATGTGCTCGACGCCAGCCGCGCGGTCGGTGTTGCCTCGCAACTGCTTTCGGACACGCAGCGCGACCCCTTTGTCGCCGCGACCGCCGCCGAATATCGCAAGATCCGCGAAGCGCGCGAGGGCAAGGGACAGACTGACCTGCTGCCGATCGCGGAAGCGCGCGCCAATGCCTATCGGCCCGATTTCGCCGACAAGCCCGGTGCGCCAGTGAACCCCGGCCCGCATGTATTCCCCGACTGGGACCTGGCCGATCTGCGCGAGTTGTTCGACTGGACCCCGTTCTTCCGCGCCTGGGAGCTGGCCGGCAATTTCCCGGCAATCCTGACCGACGAAGTGGTGGGGGCGAGCGCGAGCGCGCTTTTTGCCGATGCACAGGCGATGCTCGACCGGATCGTCGTGGAAAAATGGCTGGTCGCCAAGGGCGTCTGCGCCTTCTGGCCGTGCCATGCCGAAGGGGACGATGTTGTCCTCGACAGCGGCACCCGTCTGCCGTTTCTGCGCCAGCAAGTGAAGAAGAGTCGTGAGCGGGCCAATTTCTGCCTGACCGATTTCATCGATCCCGCTGGCGACTGGATCGGCGGCTTTGCCGTCGGCATCCACGGGATCGAGCCGCATCTCGCCCGCTTCAAGGCGGGCCATGACGATTACAGCGAAATCCTGCTGAAAGCGCTTGCCGACCGCTTTGCCGAAGCCTTTGCCGAACGGCTGCACAGCCACGTACGGACCGCGCTGTGGGGCTATGCCCCGGGCGAGCAGCTGACCAACGAGGCGCTGATCCGCGAGGAATATCGCGGCATCCGCCCCGCGCCGGGCTATCCCGCCTGCCCCGATCACAGCCTGAAGCCGATCCTGTTCGATCTGCTCAAGGCGCAGGAAACCGCCGGGATCACCCTGACGGAAAGTCAGGCGATGCTGCCGACCAGCGCGGTGAGTGGCTTCTATTTCGGCCATCCCGAAAGCCAGTACTTCGGCGTGGCCCGGATCGGACGGGACCAGCTGGAAGATTACGCAGGCCGGCGCGGGATCGATTTGGCGGTTGCCGAACGCTGGTTGCGGCCTAATCTCGACTAAGTGCTGACTCGGCATGCGGTCGGCTTGGGGAGAGTGAAATGGCCGAATTGCTGCGCAATCGTCGCTGGACATTGAAACGCCGCCCGAATGGCATTCCCGTGCCGGACGATTTCGAACTGGTCCATGATACGATCGATCCGGACGCGCTGCCGCCCGGCCATGTTCTGGTGCGCAATATGGTGACATTGTGCGCGCCCGACCAGCGCAACTGGATGAACGAGAAGGTCAACTTCCATCCGCCGATGGCGCTGGGCGACACGGTGTCGAGCCCCAATGTCAGCCGGATCGTCGCCTCGACCCATCCGGACTACACGCCCGGCATGGTCTCCTTCACAATGGGCGGGTGGTGTGATTACGCGCTGCTTGATGTGGCGAAGCTCTACGTGCCTCTCGTGCCCTACCCCGAAGGGACGGACCCGATCAAAGCCATTGGCGTTCTCGGCATGAACCAGCTTGCCGCCTATTTCGGCATGGTCAAGGTGGGCGAACCCAAGCCGGGCGATCTGCTCGTCGTGTCCGGGGCTGCGGGTTCGACCGGATCGGCGGCGGCGCAGATCGGCAAGATCAAGGGCTGCACTGTCGTCGGGATCGCCGGGGGCGCGGAAAAATGCGCGTGGCTTCGCGAGGAATGCGGGCTGGACGACGTCATCGACTACAAGGCCGAGGATGTCGCAGCCGTGCTGGCCGAACGCTATCACAACCGCATCGACATCTATTTCGACAATGTCGGCATGCCGCTGCTGCAGGCAGCTTTCGACAACATGGCGCCGAACGGTCGGATCGCGCTGTGCGGCATGCTGGCGAACTATCCCGGCTATGGCGATATGCCCGGTCCGTCCAATTTCATGCGCATCGTCCACGGTGCGATCAAGATGCAGGGCTTCATTGCGGTGCGATGGCGGGATGAAATTCCTGCCGCACTGGCCGAGATCAAGGGCTGGATCGATGCCGGCCTGTTCAAGCATCGCGAGGATGTGCGCGACGGGCTGGAGAACCTGCCGGCAATCTTTCCGGAGCTGTTCACGGGCGGGAACCGGGGCACATTGCTGGTCCGGCTGGCCGACAGCTGAACGAGGCGCGAAAGGGGATGACCATGGATGACAATGCGGCTGCGCAGCGGGATGCCGATCTTGCCATCATTGCCGAGCAATTTTCCCCCGCCATGGCCGAACGGCTGCGCAGCTTTACCGCCTCCCAGCCGTTCGGTGCGGAAATGGGCGATCTGGCCATGCGCAACGCCTATCTCGCGCTATGGCTGCGCGAGGGGCTGAACCGGCGCGATCGCAGCCTGATCACGGTGGCGATGCTGGTGGCGCTGGGCAGCCATGAGGAGCTGGCGATCCATGCCCGGATCGCGCTGGAGAACGGCTGCACGGTCAAGGAACTGGAAGAGCTCATCTATCACGCCACCGCCTATGCAGGCTTTCCCGCCGCCAGCGCGGGCCGGATGGTGATCCAGCAGAGCTTCCTTGAAGCAGGGCTGCTGGAGAAGGACTGACGCGCTGCGGGCTGGGTCAATATTTCGCTCGCGACGATCTCCCGGCGGGTGCTACAGCATGGCTATGCCGAAACGATAATGCCGCGTGTCCACCAAAGGACCGGGCTGGAGCTGGAGTGGGAGACGATGGACCAGATTACCCGCGGTTATAGCGTGCCGGACCATGTCCCGGCCGATCTGGTGGTCGATGTCGACATGTACGACATCCCCGGCGGGCGCGAGGATGCGCAAGGTGCCTGGCGCGATCTCCAGACGCGCGGGCCGCTCAGCTGGTCGCCCCGCAATGGCGGGCACTGGATCGCCACCACCGGCGATGCGGTGTTCGAACTGCTGCGCGACGCGAAACATTTTTCGAGCGAATATGTCGCCATTCCCAAGATCGAGGGCAAGATCCGGATGGCCCCGATCGAGATGGACCCGCCCGATCACGCCGCCTACCGCAAGACCATCATGCCGCTGTTCACTTCCGATGCGGTCGATGCGCTGGGCGAACAGGCGCGCGCGCTGTGTGTCGAGCTGATCGAGGAATTCCGTGCCAGCGGCCGATGCGAATTCATCCAGGATTTCGCCTTCAAGTTCCCACTCGGCATTTTCCTCAAGATGATGGGCCTGCCGGACGAGGACCGGATGTACCTGCGCGATCTGGTCGAACGGTTTGTCACTTCGCCCGATCTCGACGTGAAGATTGCGATGGAGGCCGAACTCCACGCCTATATCGACCGCGCGCTGGACCAGCGGGTGGCCAATCCGCGCGACGATGCAACGACGATGATCCTCAACGCCACCTTCGAAGGGCGCCCCTACTCCCGCGACGAGATGAAGGGCACCATCATCCTGCTGCTGTTTGCCGGGCTGGACACGGTGGCGGGGTTCCTGTCGTTCATCACCCTGCATCTGGCCCAGCGGCCGGATCATGCCGCCTATATCCGCACCCAGATTGGCGACGAGACGGCGATGCACAATGTCGCGCAGGAACTGCTGCGCCGCTTTGCCATCGCCAATCTCGGCCGGATCATGGGCGCGGATTACGAATATCACGGCACCCAGCTGAAGAAGGGCGACATGGTTCTGCTGCCGACCTCGATCTTCAACATGGACCCGGAACGGATCGACAATCCCGACGCGGTCGATTTCCAGCGGGCAACCACCAAGCATGTCACTTTCGGATCCGGACCGCATACCTGCGCCGGGGCGTTGCTGGCGCGCAAGGAGATCCGGATTTTCCTGGAGGAATGGCTGGCCCGGATTCCCGAGTTCCGGCTCGATCCGGACCACCCGCCAGAGGCGCGGGCGCTGCCGCTCAACCAGGTGATGACGCTGCCGCTGCGGTGGGACGTCTGATCGCACGGCCGGTCTTGTCGGGGAGGAAAGGGTGATGGACGATCTTGTGCAGGCCAGGCCGGATCATGTTCCTGCAGAACTCGTCGTGGACGCCGATATCTACAATCTGCCCGGCGGCGAGGCCGATCCGCAATGCGCCTGGCGCGCGTTGCAGGGGCCGGGGTCGCTCAGCTGGTCGCCGCGCAACGGCGGTCACTGGATCGCCAACACGCCCGAGGCGGTGTTCCGCTTCCTGCGCGATTTCGAGAATCTGTCGGCGTTGCAACTCAGCATCCCGCCGGTCGACATGGGCGATGCGTTGATCCCCAACCAGTCCGATCCGCCCGCCCATGGCGACTATCGCCGCAATGTGATGGCGTTCTTCACCTCCGATGCGGTCGATGCGATGGCCCCTGACGTGCGCGAATTGTGTGTCGAACTGATCGAGGAGCTGCGGCCGCTGGGCCAATGCGAATTCGTGATGGATTTCGCTTTCCGCTTCCCGCTTGGTATCTTCCTGCGGATGATGGGCCTGCCCGATGCCGACCGGATGTATCTGCGCCGCCTGTCGGAAGCCTTCACCGACAGCGCCGAAGTGGAAAAGAAAACCGCCGCCGCGCTGGAACTGGAAGCCTATATTGACCGCGCCATCGACGAACGGATCGCCCGGCCGCGCGATGATGCGATCACCGCCATCACCCGCTTCACGATCAATGGGCGGCCTTACACCCGCTCGGAAATGCGCGGCAATGTCCGCCAGCACATGGCCGCCGGGCTCGATACGGTGGCGGGCATGCTCGGTTTCATCGTGCTCCACCTCGCCCGCTATCCGGAGCAGGCTGACTATGTCCGCAGCCGTCTTGGCGATGAGGATGCGATGCACCAGATCGTGCAGGAATTCCTGCGCCGTTTCACCATCGTCAATCCCAGCCGCCGCGTCGTCCGCGATTTCATCCATGATAATATCACCTTGAAGAAGGGCGACATGATCATCATGCCAATCGCCTTTTTCAATCTGGACGAAGGCCGGGAAAGCCCCGAAGAGGTGGACTTCGCGCGTGCCAACAAGCGCCATGTATCGTTCGGTTCCGGTCCGCATGCCTGTGCCGGGGCCTTGCTGGCGCGCGAGGAGATCAGGATTTTCCTGGAGGAATGGTTGACCCGCATGCCGCAAGTCCGGATCGATCCGGACCATCCGCCCCGGTTGCAGGCGCTGCCACTGAATCAGGTTCGCGAGCTTCGGCTCAATTGGAATGTCTAAACTTCAATCACGGGAATTGCTGCAATGCCGAATATCCAAGTGACCAGCCGCGATGGCAGCCAGGCGACCGTTTCGGTCAACAATGGCATTTCGCTGATGGAAAACCTCAAGGCCGCCGGTAACACCGAAGTTCTCGCCCTGTGCGGTGGCTGTGCATCCTGCGGTACCTGCCATGTCCACGTCGCTGCCGAATGGATCGACCGCCTGCCGCCGATGGGCGAGGATGAGGAGGAAATGCTCAGCCTTGCGCCGTACCGCAATGAGTCTTCGCGCCTGTCCTGCCAGTTGCAGGTGACCGACGATTTCGAGGGCCTCGCGCTCACCATTGCGCCGGAAGCCTGAGCCGCACCAACTTCGGAGATTGAGCATGGCCAAGCCGAAAATTCCGGTCGGTGTCGTTTTTCCGCAAACCGAGATCGGGGCCGATCACGGTGCGTTCCGCGATTTCGCGCAGGCTGCCGAGGAGCTCGGCTTCAGCCATCTGGTCGCCTATGACCATGTGCTGGGGGCGGACCTCACCAACCGGCCCGACTGGTTCATGCCCTATCACCTTGACAGCATGTTCCAGGAACCGATCACGCTCTTTTCCTATCTGGCCGGCTGCACCAGCACGATCGGCCTCAGCACCGGCGTGATCATCCTGCCGCAGCGCCAGGTCGTGCTGTTTGGCAAGCAGGCGGCAACGCTGGACGTGGTGTCGAACGGGCGGCTGCGGGTTGCGGTCGGGCTGGGCTGGAACACGATCGAATATGACGCGCTGGGCGTGTCGTTCGATGGCCGCTCGGAACGGATGAACGATCAGATCCGCCTGCTGCGCCGTTTGTGGACCGAACGCAGCTTCTCGGACGAGGGGCCGGATTACAAGATCGTCGAGGCCGGGATATATCCGCTGCCGGTGCAGCAGCCAATTCCGATCTGGATCGGCGGTTTTTCCCCAGCCGCCATGCGCCGCGCCGCGCGGATCGGGGATGGCTGGTTTCCGCTGCTCGATTCGGCCACGGCCGCCGAGACGATCGGCACCTTCCGCGACGAGATCAAGGCCAACGGCCGCGATCCGGCCCGCGTCAGGTTCGAAAACCTGATCTTCTGCTGCCCCTATGAAGCGCCCGAGCCGCGCAGGCTGGAAGATGTCGCCGCCGATGTCTTCATCTGGGAGAAGGAAGGTGCCGACAGCGTCTGCATCGATACGATGCGCTTCGGCGCCAAAGGCGGTGGTGGCAAGGCGCATGTCGAACTGCTGCGCAGGATTGCTGCGGAGATCGGGCTCTGAAAGGGCGGGCAGGTCGTCCGAGCGATTTCTCCCGAGGGCGATTGACATCGCGCCTGCTCGGTTGAACAAGCTACCGAAAGAAAAGGTCGCGCATACCAGCCGTTCCTGCCGTCAGCCGGTTCCGGCTGGCGCACGAAGCCATAAGAGGATGTCGACGTGACCAGCTATACTTTCTCGGGCCTGGCGAATGGTGCCGTTCTTTCCTTTGCCCCTGCCACCGACCTGCTGAATTTCAGCGCAACGGCCGATCACGCCGCGCTGGTGCGGCTGGGCAGCACCGGTGCCGGGCTGACGCTGACCTATGCGGGCAAGACCATTACGCTGGGCGGCACCAGCCTGGGCCAGATCTCGCTCACCAACGTGACCTTCGCCAACGGCAGTTACCTGGCGCTGGGCGATGGCACGACCAACACTGTGGCCGACTGGTATGGTCAGCGCTACACGCTCGGCAGCTCCACGGTCGGGAACTAGGTCTGGGGGCTGGGCGGGGCCGATATCGTCCAGACCGGCAGCGGCGATGACTGGCTTGTCGGCAATGACGGGCTTCCCGCCCTCGTCCATGTCGCCACGGTCAATGGCGTGGGTTCGCCAACGCCTACCAATTCCCCTACGGTGTCCGCAGATGGCCAGTTCGTCGCCTTTTTTGGCGGGTGGACCGAATTCGGCAGCACCAACAACAACGCAACCGACGTGTTCGTCAAGAATATGCTGACCGGTGCCGTCAGCGATGAACATCAGTCCGCCACCGGCGTAATGGGCAATTCGGGCAGCGCCGATCCGATGATTTCGGCGGATGGCAAATGGCTCGCCTTCTGGAGCAACGCACCGCTGGTCGATGCCAGCACCAACCAGATCTTCGTGGCCAACACGCAAACCAACGAGATCAAGGTGGCGTCCGAAACGGCCGCAGGCGCCGATGCCGGGGCACCGACCGCCGATCCCGATATTTCCGCTGACGGGCGTTATGTGGTGTTTCGCAGCTGGGCGACCAATCTGGCAGGCGCCAACGCAGACACCAATTACTGGGACATCTATGTCAAGGACATGCAGACCGGCGAAATCCGTCGCGTTTCCACGAGCGTCACCAATGGTGACGCCAACGGGGACTGCCTCGATCCCAGGATTTCGGCCGATGGCCGCTATGTCGTCTTCGCGAGTTCGGCCAATAACTTGACCGGGACCGAGACTGGCTCCGGATATATCGACATCTACCTGTGGGACCGGCAGACGGATACGCTGCGGAATCTGACGGCAGGCGGTTTGACCAACCTCAACAATTCCTCCGCCAGCCCCGATGTCGGCGCGGACGGGATCTACGGCGGGGTGGTCGTGTTCCAGACCCCGAAGGGGCTGATCGCTTCCGACACCGACAACGCCACCGACATCTACGCCTACTTTATCGCCGATGGCCATTTCGAGCGCGTCTCGACCTCCGCCACCGGTGCCCAGAGCGGGCTCAGCAGCGCTGACGCGGCGATTTCCGCCGATGGCCGCTTTGTCGTCTTCAGCAGCAACGATTCGTCTGCCCTGCTGTCCAGCGACACCAACGGCTATGGCGATGTCTTCGTCAAGGACCTGGTCACCGGCGCCATCGCGGTGGTTTCCAGGCCGGCCGGAAGCGGCCAGGCGAACCAGGCCTCCGGCAATGCCGAAATCTCCGCAGGCGGAGACTGGATCGTGTTTGAAAGCGGTGCGACGAACCTGGCGGGAACCGATGCCAACGGCACGTTCAGCGATGTCTTCCGCGTTGCCAATCCGCTGCTCAAGGATACCCTGAAGGGCGGCGCGGGCAATGACACCTATGTCATCAACCGCAGCGACATCATCACCGAAAATGCTGGTGCCGGCACCGATACTGTGCGCTCATCCAGTTCCTACACGCTGGGCAACAACCTCGAGAATCTCGTTCTGACCGGCTCAGCCGGTCTCAATGGCACAGGCAATGTTCTGGCCAATGTCATCACCGGCAATGCGGGTGCCAATCAACTCAAGGGCATGGATGGCAACGATATCCTGATCGGCGGGGCGGGTGCGGATACGAGTGACGGGGGCAATGGCGCCGATGTCATCGTCATCAATGCCGTGGTCGGCACGTCCTCGGATTCGGGACGCGTGGTGGTGATCGGGTCGAACAACGATACCGGGCAGGACAAGCTGACCAATTTCAGTCTTGCTGAAGACAATCTGCGGATCGTCGCCACCAATGTCGCCAGCTTCGTTCACGGCACCGATACGACGATCGGTGCAGCCGGAGCGGATGTGGCCGGCAGCAAGACCGCTTTCTCGACCGCGACCGGTCTGGTCGAGCTGAACCAGACCAACAACAACCTGTTCAACGATGCCGGCGACATTGCCGTGACTTTCGTCACCCCATCGGTCGCGCTGACGGAAGCCAATTTCGAATCGCGGCTGCAATATGTCCTGACCGGGACGGGCGCGGCCAATACGCTGACCGGCGGTGATCTGGCTGATTCGCTCGATGGTGCAGCGGGCAATGATACGCTCGACGGCGGGGCCGGCAATGATACGCTGATCGGCGGCACCGGGGTCGACAGCCTGACCGGTGGCACGGGCAAGGACACCTATGTCGTGGGCCTGACTGCGGCCGGCGCTCTGGAGGATACCGTCACGGAAACCAGCGCCGTGGCTTCGGAAATCGACACGCTGAAGCTGACCGGCGCGTCGACCAATGCCGCCCCGGTGGTGATTGCACTCAATCTTGGCCTGGCTCAGGTGGAAAACATCAATGCCAGCGAGACGGGTTCCAGCAAGCTGAACCTGAGCGGCAACGCCAGCGCCAACAATCTCATCGGCAATGCTGCCGCCAATACGCTGAACGGCATCGGCGGGAACGACACCCTGGATGGGCAGGCCGGAGCGGACCGGCTTATCGGCGGCGGCGGGCGGGACATCCTGACCGGCGGGTTGGGCAACGATGTCTTCGATTTCAACGCGGTTGGCGAATCGGGACTGACCAACACGACCTGGGACGTGATCAAGGATTTCAGTACGGGCCACGACCGGATCGATCTTTCAACGATCGATGCCGACAGCTCCACGGTTGCCGATGATCCTTTCACGGCGATCATCGGCAGCGCCGTGGCCTTCAGCGCGGCGGGCCAGCTGAAAATGGACGGCGGCGTTCTCTACGGCAATACCGATGCCGACCCGGATGCGGAATTCGCCATCGAACTGACCGGGATCACCAGCGTGACGCTGACGGATTTCGTGCTTTAGCGGTTACGCTGCCACTGCAGTACGTGCATCGGCGCGCAGGCTGACGACCTGCTTGAGCGAATATTTGCGCGCCAGTCCGGCATAGGCTTCGACCAGGCGTTCATGCATTGCGCGATCTTCCGCGCAACCGGCGCGCAGCGCAAGGCGACGGTGCTCGCGCGAGCGGGCCTTGTAGTAGTCATAGCGAGTCGGGATCATCGCGCATTCCTTCCGTGCTGGACGGTAGGGGGGCTGTGTGTGCCGAAAATTGATCTGGATCAAATTTCCTGCACGTGGAAATTGGCAAGGGTGCCGCCAGCGGCTAGACTGGCGGCATAGTCGAGAGGAATTTCACGATGCAGGGAATGGGCGAAGGCAATTGCCCCTTCGAATTCAATTTCGATCCGGCCACTTTCAAGGTCGGCGACGTGGTCAGCTATCGCGTCACCGGCAGTCTGGCGGACTGGCCGTTCGTCGGCACGCTGCTGGAAGTGCATGAGGATCATGTCATCATCGCGGCTGATCCCCTGAAGCCCGATGTGCGCTATCGCGGCACGCGTGAAGACCGGCCGGTGGTGGACTATTCCGAGATCTGATCGCCCGGCCGAATCCTGCCATGACTGACCTTGCAATGCCTGCGGCGCGGGAGGCGCTGGCGCGCGTCTTCGGCTTTTCGCGCTTTCGCGGCGTGCAGGAAGACGTGGTCGAGCGTGTGCTGGCCGGCCGCTCCACTCTGGGAGTGATGCCGACCGGGGCGGGCAAGTCGCTGACCTATCAGCTGCCGGCAGTGATGCTGGAGGGGACCTGCGTGGTCGTCTCTCCGCTGATCGCGCTGATGCACGATCAGTTGCGCTCTGCCCGTGCCAACGGCATCCGCGCCGCCACTCTGACCAGTGTCGATGCCGACCGGGCGCAGACGATCGAAGCCTTTCGCAATGGCGAACTCGACCTGCTCTATGTCGCGCCGGAACGGGCCAGCCAGCCGCATTTCCGCGAGCTGCTGGAGAGCAGCCGGGTCTGCCTGTTCGCGATCGACGAAGCGCATTGCGTCTCCGAATGGGGCCATGATTTCCGCCCCGACTATCGCATGCTGCGCCCGCTCCTGGACGCATTCCCGCAAGTCCCCCGCCTGGCCCTGACCGCCACGGCGGATGAACATACCCGCGCCGATATCCTTGGCCAGTTCGCCATTCCGGACGAAGGGCTGGTGCTGGCCGGGTTCGACCGGCCGAACATCCGCTACACCATCCGCCCGCGCGACGGAGCGGTGCAGCAGCTGCGCCGCCTGTTGCAGGACCAGCCCGGCCCCGGCATCGTCTATGCCCAGACCCGCGCGCAGGTGGAGCGGCTGGCCGCGCAGCTGGGCGAAGGTGGCAGGCCGGTGCTTCCTTATCATGCCGGGCTGGACCCGGATGTGCGCGCCGCCAACCAGGCCGCATTCGTTGCCAGCGAAGAGATGGTGATGGTCGCCACGGTCGCTTTCGGGATGGGGATCGACAAGCCTGACGTGCGCTTTGTCGCCCATGCCGGCATCCCCAAATCGGTGGAAGGCTATTACCAGGAAACTGGCCGCGCAGGCCGCGATGGCGATCCGGCGCTGGCGCTGATGCTGTGGGGTGCGGAAGATTTCGCCCGCGCCCGCCAGCGGCTGGGCGAACTGGACGAAAGCCGACAGCGCGGCGAACGCACCCGGCTGGATGCGCTCGCCGCGCTGGTCGAAACGCCGGGCTGCCGCCGCGCGATCCTGCTGCGCCACTTCGGCGAGGATCCGCCCGCGACCTGCGGCAATTGCGACAATTGCCTTGAACCGGTGGGTGTGGTCGATGTGTCCGAACTGGCGCGCAAGCTGCTGAGCGCGGCCTATCGTACCGGGCAGAGCTTTGGTCTGGGCCACCTCGAAAAGGTGCTGACCGGCGAGGCCGAGGATCGCGTGGTCCAGCGCGGCCATGACCGGCTGAGCGTGTTCGGCATTGTCGCGGCGGACGAAGCGCGGCTGCTCAAGCCGCTGGCGCGGGCCTTGCAGGCGCGCGGCAGCCTGGTATCGACCGAGCATGGCGGGCTGGCGCTGGGCGGCGATGCCCTGGCAATCCTCAAGGGCGAACGGACGGTGGAGATCGTCATCCCGCCGCAGCGCGAACAGCGGCGCAAGCGGCGGGCCGACAGTTCACCCAATCCGCTGGGCGATCCGCTGTTTGAATCGCTGCGCGCGTTGCGCCGCGAACTGGCGAGCGAGGCGCAGGTGCCGCCCTATGTGATCTTCCACGATGCCACCCTGCGCGAAATGGCGGCACAGCGCCCGCAGGGCCTAGCCGCGCTGGGGGCATTGTCGGGCGTCGGCGCGAAGAAGCTCGAAGCCTATGGCGACGCCTTCCTGGCGGTGATCCGGCAGTATTAGGACAAATGCACTTTCCTACACGCCGATCACCTGCCAGGTCTCGACGGCTCTTTGCCATTGTCAGTCCCCAGCCGTTTTGGTCTGGCGAAGTGTCACCCGCCCCCTGGCACACCAAGGCGTTGAGAAACAGGGGGAACGTGTAAAATTCCTGCGTGTCGGGGTGTCACCTTCGTCACCCGCTGAACGATCACGCCTCGCGCCAGTCGTCGCTGTACCATTTGGGCCGGCCATAGAGCCAGGAATTGCCCCACAGCTGCTGCCCGCCATCGAGCGCGATCAGTTCGCCGGTCATGAAGGCGGCGGCCGGTGATGACATGTAGGCCATGGTTTCGGCCATCTCGAACGCGTCGGACGTGGCGCGCATCGGGTTCTGGTAGAACTGGTCGAGGTTTTCTTCCGGATATTGGCGGAAACCTTCGGTCCGGGTCGCGCCGGGGGCGAGGCAATTGACCCGGATATTGTGCGGCGCCCATTCCACTGCCACCGATTTGGAAGCGTAGATCACGCCAGCGCGCGAGGCGCAGGTGTGCACCACCTGCGGGCAGCCACGTTCCACCACGCAGACGACATTGATGATGCTGCCGGGTTGCTTGCGGGCGATCCACTGCTTGGCGGCTTCCTGCATCATCCACCAGGTGCCGTTGAGGTTGGTTTCGATGACCGACATCCAGCCCTTGCGCGAAATATCGACCGCGTCCTGGACATATTGACCGCCGGCATTGTTGATCAGGATATCGATCCCGCCCAGTTCCTCATGCGTTTCGGCGACCATGCGTTCCACCGCATCCGCATCGCGAATGTTGAGCACGCGCGTCATCACCTTGCGGCCCGTCGCGCCGACGATCAGTTCGGCGGCATTGTCGAGCAGTTCCTCGCGCCGACCGCAGATCGCCACATCAGCGCCAAGGCGCGCGAAAAGCAGGGCGGTGGCCTTGCCGATTCCCGTGCCGCCGCCCGACACCAGCACGCGTTTGCCTGCCATCATGTCGGGCGCATAGATCGTCTTGCGACTGACCAGTTCTTCGTCCTCCAGGGCGAATTCCCGGCCCGACTTGTTGTGCGAGCGCGAATCAAGCTTGATATCCAGCATCTCAATCTCCCGACCTGTATGATGGCCTTGACACTATCGGCACTTGCCCGCGCCACCTAGGGCGAAAATTTCAACGCCTGTCCGAATTCCTTTGCCGACAACGAAGCCCAACGCCCTTTGCGGCTCGTTAACCTTGCCGCGCTAGGTTCCGCCACCATGGAAGATCACGCCCGCCTGCCCTTCGCCAGCCGATCGCTAGTCCTGCCGCTGCTGCTCGCGACGCTTGCGCTGGCGGCAATTCCGGCGGGTGCGCTGTTTGCCGAAAGCGGGCAGGCTCCCTACACGGTCACGGAAACGGGCAAGTCCTATTCCCGCCTTCAGGATGCGGTCAACGCGATCGGTGGCGGCAAGGGCACGATCAGCATTGCGCCAGGCCGCTACGCCGATTGTGCCGTGCAATCAGAGGGCGATGTTTCCTTCATGGCCGCGCAGCCAGGCTCGACCGTGTTTGACGGAGACATCTGCGAGGACAAGGCCGCGCTGGTGTTTCGCGGGCGTAGTGCGACGGTTTCGGGTCTCGTCTTCCAGAACATGAAGTCGCCCTATTCCGGGAATGGAGCGGGCATCAGGATCGAACGCGGCAACCTGACCGTCGCGCAGAGCTGGTTCAAGGACAGCCAGCAGGGCATCCTGTCGGCCAACGATCCCACTGGCCGGATCGTGGTTGACAAATCGACTTTCACCAGGCTCGGCACCTGCGAGTTTTCGGCCGGTTGTGCCCACTCGATCTACATCGGCCACTATGGATCCCTGCGCGTCACCCGCAGCCGGTTCGAGATCGGCCGGGGCGGGCATTATCTCAAGAGCCGATCGGCCCGGGTCGAGATTGCTTCCAACAGCTTCGATGATTCGCAGGGCAAGTGGAGCAATTACATGATCGACCTGCCGGCCGGATCGACCGGGCAGGTCACTAACAACTGGTTCGTGCAGGGCTCGGACCATGAAAACCACTCGGCCCTGATCGCGATCGCGGCCGAAAGCCATGATAACAGTGCCGATGGCCTGCAGATTGCCGGTAACGATGCCCGGCTCGCGCCTTCGGTGGACTGGACTACGGTGTTCGTGGCCGACTGGTCGGGCGACCGGCTGGCAATCGGCGAGAACCGGCTCGGCGCGGGGATCAAGCGGTTCGAGCGCCGCTAATCCAGCAGATGCCCGGCGCGGTCGCGCTTGGTATCGAGATAGCGGGCATTGTGCGGGTTGGGCGGCAGTTGGTGCGGCACGCGCTCGGCCACAGTCACCCCTTCGACTTCCAGCGCGGCAACCTTGGCCGGGTTGTTCGTCATCAGCCGGATCGCCCGCACACCCAGCAGGCGTAGCATCCGCGCCGCCACCGGGAAATCGCGCGCCTCGTCCGGCAGGCCGAGGCGGCGGTTGGCGTCCAGCGTGTCGAAGCCCTGATCCTGCAGGCGATAGGCGCGCAGCTTGTTGACGAGACCGATCCCGCGCCCTTCCTGCCGCAGGTAGAGCAGCACGCCCCAGCCGCCCTGCGCGGCTTCGTCCGCCATCGCCCTCAACGCCGCGTCAAGCTGCGGGCCGCAATCGCATTTCAGGCTGCCGAGAATGTCGCCCGTCAGGCATTCCGAATGGAGCCTTACGAGCGGCGCGCGGCCACTGTCCTGCTGGCCGATCACCAGTGCGACATGTTCACGAGTGTCATCGGCGCTGCGGAAGGCGACGATTTCCGCGTCCTCCGCCGCCGCCACCGGCAGGTGAGCGCGGGTGGCGATAATGAGACGGGTGGTGTCGGTCCAGGCGGCAAGGTCGCCGGTCTCCACGATGGCCGCTTCACCAGGATTTTCGGGATCGACCAGGAAGGCAGGCAACACGCCCGCGAGCCGGGCCAGTTCCATCGCCGCTTCAGCCGCCGCGCGCCAATCGAGAGAATCGGCCTTGAACGGGCCCTTGAGCGGGGCATTGAGGTCCATCGCCGGGTCCGCAATCGGTCGTCCGCTGGCAAGATCGAAGGGCTCGGCGCCGTGGATCAGCACCGGGGCATGCGGCTCTGCCGCCTCGCGCTGGTTGGCGAGCTTGAGCGTGGCTGCGCGGGCTGCCGAAATGAGCATGGAGCGGGAATGGGCATCGGGGGCCACGGCGGTTTCGACCGGCAGCAACACTGGCCCGCCGGGAAAGGCGAGCGGCCAGCCGTGGCGCAAGGCGTCAATCGCCTGCGCCACTCTGCGCGAAGGGGTCGGGCTGCTCAGAGCGCAAACTCCGTGATCAGCGGGACATGGTCGGACGGCTGCTCCCAATCGCGCGCCTGTTCCAGCACCTTGTGGCCGGTGGCCTGGTTCGCCAGTTCGGGCGAGGCCCACATATGATCGAGCCGACGACCGCGATCGCCATCCTTCCAGTCTTTTGCCCGGTAGCTCCACCAGCTGTAATAGCGTTCCGGCGCGCGGATGAGCTCGCGGCCGATATCGACCCAGCCATGCGCGTCCTTGAACCGCTGAAGCGTTTCGACCTCGATCGGAGTGTGGCTGACCACCTTCAGCAGTTGCTTGTGATTCCAGACGTCGCTTTCCAGCGGGGCGATGTTGAAATCGCCAACGATCAGGGTCGGGCGGTCGATTGTTTCGGCCCATCGGGTCATCCGGGCGAGGAAATCGAGCTTCTGCCCAAACTTCGGGTTCTCCTCCCGGTCGGGGATGTCGCCGCCTGCGGGGACATAGACATTTTCCAGCACCATGCCCTGTCCCGGGCCGAGCACTTCGACCCCGACATGGCGGGCTTCGCCGTTGTCCTGCCAGTCGTGGCGGGAAATTTCGCGAATCGGGATGCGGCTGATCGTGGCGACCCCGTGATAACCCTTCTGCCCGTGCACCGCGTGATGGGTGTAGCCGAGGGCATTGAAGGCTTCGAAGGGAAAGGTTTCGGCCACCGTCTTGATCTCCTGCAGGCACAGGATGTCGGGCGCCTCCTCCATGAGCAGGCGTTCGACGAGGCCGATGCGCAGGCGCACCGAATTGATGTTCCAGGAAGCAATCTTGATCATTGCCGGGGGGTTTAGGAGGAGGCGGGCCGCCGCGCAACGCGCCTATCGTCGAATTCCGGGCAGCTTCGGCCCGGCAAAAGAAAAACCCTCGTCCCGGGGGCAATGGGACGAGGGTTCCTTCGAGCGTTCGTCACGCTACCGTGACGGTCTTGGGGAGAGGCATGGGCAACAGGGGGGAAACCAGCCTCGACCGTCTCGGTGAAACCCGTCTAGCCGGTCCCGGCTTTCTGGCGGATGAACGCTTCCTTGCATCTCGGCGCATGGTGGAAACAAAATGGCGGCAGACAGGTGCGGGTCAGCGGTGGGCCACGTCAGCGATGCGAAGGACCGGTAACCGAAGGGCGCGGATCGCGGTATTTGAACGTGCTGTCGGGCACATCCATGCAATAACGATGGTCTGACAGCCGCACGACCGTGCGGGTGTTCTGCGAATCGAGCGAGACCCAGCTGTAAAGCTCAAGCCCGCCGGGGGCCGAAGGCTTGCGCACCATCACCATGGTGATGGTGCCATATTCGGGCTTTTTCGGATCGCGCACTTCGACGCTGACGACTTCGTCGTTGCCGGTCGGGCGGAGCGTGCCATAGCGGGCGATGTCGCGGTCGGGATCGAGCAGCGCGCCGAGTGGCGAATTCTTGATCGGCCAGCGCTGGACCTGCTTCACCTCGTAATCGATCAGGGTCAGGGCCCGACCGTCCGACACGATCAGCATCGGCACGCTTTTTTCGTACTGGAAGCGGATCTTGCCGGGTCGCTTCAGCGTCAGCACGCCGGAAATGCGCTGGCCATTGCGGTCCGTCTGGACGAAATTGGCCTGCATCGTCGAGATGGCGCGGACCGCCGCGACAGCCGCAGCGAGGTTGGAATTGGCGGGATCGCTGGTGGCTTCGGCCCGCGCCAGAGCAGCGGGCAGCAGTGCACCACCAGTTGCAGAGGCGACAAGCGCCAAGGCCAAAATGGCGGGCAGCGATCGTGAGGCGGGAATTTTCAAACGGTTCATGCCTTGCTTCCTTGCATGCCCGGCTTGAACTCCGTGTGAACCCTCCGGGTTCTTACTTGATCTTCGCTTCCTTGAACTCGACGTGCTTGCGCGCGACCGGGTCATATTTGCGGAAGGTCATCTTCTCGGTGATGTTGCGCGGATTCTTCTTGGTGACATAGAAGAATCCGGTGTCGGCGGTGGAGACCAGCCGGATCTTGACGGTTGCGGGCTTCGCCATGGCGTTATCCTAAATTTGATCGGTCTGAACTTTGACCGGGCCGCAGATGACGGCCGAAAACACGAAAGCGGTGCATGCCAACCTATCCCCGAGGGGGAGACGCGATTGAGGCTACACCGCCTTTTCCGGGCGGGCCATTGCGGCAACGGGGGTGAAAAGTCAAGCCGCGCTACCAATCGATCTTGCCGCGCCCGGCCTTCACTTCACCGCGTTTCTTCTTGGATTGCAGCCGCTGGACCTTTCCGACGCGGTTGAGCCGGCTTTTCTTGCGCGCTTTGGGTTCGAGCAGCGCCTGTTCGATCAGCTCTGTCAGCCGCTCGCGCGCATCGGTGCGATTCGCTTCCTGGGTGCGGTGATTACGCGCGGTGAGGACGATTTCGCCCCTCGCGTTCATCCGGCTGCCCGCCAGCGTCTTCAGGCGATGAAACACCGGCGGCGTCAGCCGCAGGGCGAAGACATCGAGCCGCAATTGCACGGCGGTTGCCACCTTGTTGACGTTCTGTCCGCCTGGCCCGGACGAGGTGATGAAGCTTTCCTCGACCAGCGCCATGGCCCGGGGGACGACATCCTCCTCGGTCATGGCACTGGTTCGAACCCCAGCGCGCGGAAATCGGCGGGAAAGGGCGCCGTGGCAGAAATCGGTGGCTTGATCCCGCGCTGGACTACCAGGCTGGAGGCATGCAGCATCGTCCGCCCGGCGCGGCTGTCGGGCGAACCATAGATCGGGTCGCCGACCAGCGCGAAGCCAAGGCCCGCCAGCGCATGGATGCGGATCTGGTGGGTCCGCCCGGTAACCGGGCTGAACTGGACCAGCGAGATGCCGTCACACACTGCCAGCCGGGTCCAATGGGTTATGGCGGGCTTGCCCTTCTTCGCTGGGATCATCCGCCAGCCGTCGCTGGCGCTGCTGATCTTGGCGAGCGACAGCTCGATCGTGCCACTTTCTTCCGCCACTTCGCCCGCGACCAGCCCGAGATAAGTCTTTTCGACCTGCCTGGCTTCGAACGCCGCGCTGAATCGCTTGAGTGCCTTGGGGTTGCGGGCCAGAAGCAGGCAACCGGAGGTGTCCTGATCGAGCCGGTGGACCGGGGCGGGGGGCCACTGGAAACCGAGCTTCAACCCGTCGAGCCGGTCGTGCAGGCTTGCGGCACCTGAACGAGGCCGATCGACTGGCAGGCCGGCCGGCTTGTCGATCACCAAGGCTTCGCCATCCTCGAACAGGATCGGGAGCGCGCTCACGTCAGCGCCACGGCGATGCGACGCAGCGCTTCGCGCAGCGTCTCCTCGCTTGCGGCAAAGCTGATACGGAAACCGTCCCGCCCACCAAAGGCTGAGGCCGCGACGATCGCCACGCCATGATCAAGCAGGTGGAGCGCCAGCTTTTCGTCATCGCCGAAGCGCTTTATCAGCGGCGCGGCGTCGATGAAGCAGTAGAATGCACCGTCCGGCACCGGGCAGGACAGGCCGGGGATGGCGTTGACCGCCGCCACCACCAGATCGCGCCGGGTGCGGAAGATCTCCCGCCAGTCGAGCAGGAAATCCTGTGGCCCCTCGAACGCAGCGACCGCCGCCGCCTGGCTGATCGAGCAAGGATTGCCCGAGGAATGCGATTGCAGTCGCTCCATCGCCTTGATCAGCCATTCCGGCCCGGCAGCAACGCCGATGCGGAAGCCGGTCATCGCATGGCTTTTCGACACGCCCGAGACGGTGAGGATGCGGTCAGCGAGATCCGGAGCGAGTGCGGCCAGCGTGGCGTAGGGTGCATGGGTGTAATTGAGCGTGGCGTAAATATCGTCGCTCATCACCATCACTTGCGGGTGGCGGCGCAGCACATCGGCCAGCCCCAGCAGCATTTCGGCCGGGTAGGTCGCGCCGGTCGGATTGCCGGGACTGTTGAGCATCAGCCATTTCGTCCGCGGGCCGATGGCGGCTTCGAGCTGGCCGGGGGTAAAGCGGAACTGATGCGCCGCGCCGGTGACGATCGGCACCACCTGCCCGCCGGCGAAGCGGACGATCTCGGGATAGCTGACCCACCACGGCGCGGGCACGATCACTTCGTCGCCATGGCCGACCGTGGCCATCAACGCATGGAAGATGCATTGCTTGCCGCCCGCGCTGACCGTGACCTGGTTGGCTGGCACGTCGATCGCCAGATCGCGGCGGAAATGCAGGGCAGCGGCCTTCTTCAGCGCAGCAGTGCCGCCGACCGGGGTATATTTCGTCTGCCCTTCGTCCAGCGCGCGGCGGGCTGCATCCAGCACATGGGGCGGGGTGGCGAAGTCGGGTTCGCCCACCGACAGCGAGATGATGTCCCTGCCTTCCGCTCGCAGCTGGGTGGCGCGGTCGGTCATCGCCGTGGTGCGAGACGGGGCGATCCGTTGCAGTGCTTCGCTGATCATGGGAGGAGATTCGCTTTCATGAGCCCGCGCAGGGCATTGCCGATCAGAAATCCGTCGGCCAGATCGTCGGTGCGCAATTCGGCTTCTTCGGCCCGGCCCGATTCCAGCAGCGAGCGGCGCAGCACGCCGGGCAGCAGGCCAAGCGCTGCGGGCGGGGTCAGCAACTTGCCGCCGCGTTTCACGAAGATATTGGTGAAACTGCCTTCGGTCACCAACCAGTCGTCGCGCAGGAGCAGCACCTCTGCGGCACCGGCCTTGCGGGCAAGGCGCAGGCCGGCCTCGTAAAAGCCGCGGTCGCTGGACTTGTGACGCAGCCGCCAGTCACCCGGATCGACCGGCAGGGGCAGTATCGCGCAAGGGACCGGCTGCGGCAGCGCGGAGGGCAGCGGCGCGGCTTCCAGCGCGGTGGCACCACTTCTTGCCAGCACCAGCCGCAGCTTCGAGGGCTGGTCTATTTCAAAGCACAGCGCCTGGATCTGGTTGCGCGCGGCGTGGCGGTCAAAAGAGAAGCCCAACTCGTCAGCGCTGGCCTTCAGCCGTTCGAGATGGAGTTCGAGCAGCGGAATCCCGCCTTCGGGATCGAAGGCCATTGTCTCGATCAGATCGAAACCGGCTCCGGCCCTTTCCGACGATACTTCGCCTGCCTCGGATTGGGCCGACATGGATTGACGCACGAATCCCCCTTTCACCAGGCACTCGCGCCATTCCGGCAACATCTGCGAATCCGCAACGATCGCCGAACCCACGCCAAGCACCGCGCGGCCCCGCCCGTTCTCTTCCGGAGTCAGCCGCAGGGTCCGGATTGCCACATTGAACGCCGCCTCACCAGTCCCGTCGATCCGCCCGATCGCCCCGCAATAAGGCCCGCGCGCATCACGTTCCACCTCGGCGATCAGTTCCATCGCCCGGATCTTGGGCGCCCCGGTAATCGAGCCGCAGGGAAACAGCGCGCGCAGGAGGTCAATCGCCCCCATTCCGTGCTGGAGCGTGGCGGATACGGTCGAAACCATCTGGTGGACCGTCGGATAGCTCTCGATCGCGAAAGGCTGTTCCACCCGCACGCTGCCGGGACTGGCGACACGCGAGAGATCATTGCGCATCAGGTCGACGATCATCAGGTTCTCGGCCCGGTCCTTGGCTGATCCGGCCAGCTCTGCGGCCAGCCGCGCGTCATCGGCCGGATCGCGACCGCGCGGGCGCGTGCCTTTCATGGGCTTGACCCGGGCTGCATCGCCTTTCAGCGAGACAAACAGTTCGGGCGAAAAGCTCAGCAGCCAGTGCGAACCATCGAATATCGCCCCGCCATATCCGGCGGCTGCGGTCTGGCGGATCGCGGCGTAGAGCGCGAGCGGATCGCCGCGATAGCTGCCGGCCAGCGGGAAGGTCAGGTTTGCCTGAAAGATGTCTCCGGCCCGGATCGCCTCCTGCAATCTGGCAAAGGCGCGGGCATAGTCACCCAGCGCGATCTGCGGTTCGAGCGGTCCGATCGAGGCAGGTCCGGATGCCTGTGCGGCCAGCCATCGGGGTATTTCACCAGCCGCTATCCGCTCTTCCTGTTCGAACAGTCCCAGCCAGACGAGCGGCCCGTCCGCCCCGCTGCGCGCATCCGCCAGAGGAGCGAGCCGCGGCTCCAGCGCAAGACCGGCTTCGTAGGCGAGATAACCGGCCAGGGTCAGTCCGCTTTCCTTGCGGGCCACTTCGGCCGCTGCCAGCACGGCCGCCACTTCATCCGCCCGCTGCGCCACGAAGATTGCGCGCGGCCGGGTGTAATGCCGTGCCTCGCTGGCACCTTGCACCCGGGCGTCATCGAGCAGGACGAAGGGTTCGCGCGTGGTCATCGGCCCGCATTAGCCGCTTGCGCGATCAAGTCGAGCGCTTGACCGGCAAGGATCGACCGCGCAACAACGCAAAACTCGGAAATTGAGCGGGAGTCTGGACACAATGGCGCAAATCTTCATCGGCCTGGCTGCCAATGGCGAGAAGCAGTTTCTTGAACTGGGCCGGGCCAATCGCCACGGGTTGATCGCGGGCGCCACCGGCACCGGCAAGACGGTGACCCTGCAGGCGCTGGCGGAAAGCTTCTCGGCAGAGGGCGTGCCGGTGTTCGTGGCAGACGTGAAGGGAGACCTTGCCGGCATTTCGATGGCTGGCTCACCGAATTTCAAGCATGCCGACGTGCTGGAAGGCCGGGCAAAGGAACTGGGCATGGAGGACTATGCCTATTCGGACAATCCGGCGGTGTTCTGGGATCTCTATGGCGAACAGGGCCATCCGATCCGCACCACAATCAGCGAGATGGGGCCATTGTTGCTGGCCCGTCTGCTCGATTTGAACGAGACCCAGGAAGGCGTGCTCAACATCGTCTTCCGCTATGCCGATGAACAGGGCCTGCTGCTGCTCGAGCTGGAGGATTTGCAGGCAATGCTGGCCTATGCCGCCGACCATGCCGATGAACTGAGCGCGAATTACGGCAATGTCACCAGGGCCAGTGTCGGCACGATCCAGCGCCAGCTGCTGTCCTTGGACAGCCAGGGCGCAGCGCAATTCTTCGGAGAACCCGCGCTGGAAATCACTGATTTTCTCAAATGCGACGAGCAGGGGCGCGGATATATCAATGTGCTTGCCGCCGACAAGCTGATGCGCAGCCCGAAGCTCTATGCCACCTTCCTGCTGTGGCTGCTGGCCGAATTGTTCGAAGTGCTGCCGGAAGTGGGCGATCCGGACAAGCCGAAGCTGGTGTTCTTCTTCGACGAAGCGCATCTGCTGTTCACCGATGCCCCAAAGGCGTTGGAAGAGAAGGTCGAACAGGTCGTCCGCCTGATCCGATCCAAGGGCGTGGGCGTCTATTTCATCACCCAGAATCCGATCGACATTCCCGAGAAGGTTGCGGGCCAGCTGGGCAACCGGGTTCAGCACGCCTTGCGCGCCTTCACCCCGCGCGACCAGAAGGCGATCAGGGCAGCGGCGGAAACCTTCCGGATCAATCCCGATCTCGATGTCGAGACCGCGATCACCGAACTGAAAGTGGGCGAGGCGCTGGTCTCTACACTGCAGGAGGATGGCTCACCCTCGGTGGTCCAGCGCACTCTGATCAAGCCGCCGCGCTCACGGCTGGGGCCGGTCAGTGAGAAGGAGCGGGCGATCATCCGCTCGATTTCTCCGGTTGATGGCAAATATGACCAGCGGGTCGATCGCGAGAGCGCCGAGGAAGTGATCGCGCAGAAAATCGCCGATGCGGCTGCCACTGCCGAGGAAGTGGCGGCGAGCGGCGAGGAGGAAGTGGGCAAGCGCGAACGCAAGTCGACCTCGCTGTGGGACGGGCTGGGCGGCAAGGTTGCCAAGGCAGCAGCAGGGGCCGCGGCGGCCAGCGCCGGATCGATCCTTGCCGGCAAACTGACCGGCAGAACCAGCCGGGCCAACCCCAAGGCCAGCGCCAGCTCGGCTGTTGCCGGCACGATCGCGACCGAGATCGGCAAGGCGATCGGCATTCCCGGTCTCGGCCGCTTCGCCCGCAACCTCATTGGCGGCCTGATGCGCTGATAGGACAGGCCCCCGGCGGAGCGCATCCACCGGGGGCCAGCCCGAACCGGTCCCAGGAGAGGCCGGTCAGAAGGGAATCAGTCTATTTGCCGGCGGGGGCATCCGGGTGATGATCATGTCCCATGCCCGGCATGTCCGGCATTCCCTTCATGTCGTGCATGCCCTTCATGTCATGGTCGTCATGCATGCTTTCCATCGCGGCGCGATGTTCGGCGCTGGTCACCGTCCCGTCCTTGTTGGCATCGGCCTTGTCGAACATGGCGAGGCAGGCAGCGGTGAATTCGGCGGCCGAAACGGCTTCGTCCTTGTTGGTGTCGGCCATTTCCATCATCATCTTGCCGTGGTCGCGCATCCCCATTCCGTGGTTCATGCCGTGACCCATTTCGTCGCCCGGGCCATCATGGCCGCCTTGGTCAACATGGCCAGCTGCGAATTCCTCGCGGCTGATCGCGCCATCCTTGTTGCTGTCCAGCGCATCGAAATGCGCGGCGATCCGTGCCGTGCGATCTGCCTCGTTCAGCAGGCCATCGCCATTGGCATCCATTTTTGCGAACATATCTTCGGCATGCTGTTGCGCTTCGGTGCGGGTCATATCGCCGTCCATCATCATGCCACGATCATGGGCATAAGCGGCACCGCCACCGGCCATCAGCACGGCGGCGGAAATCATCAGGGTCAGTTTACGCATGGTGTGGCTTCCTGTCTGGCGGCGCGGTCCTGTCTCGGGTGAGGGGCTTGCGCGCCGGAATTGGGCTGGTCATGTCCTGCCGCGCCTTAGCGAATGCTGAACCGCGGGCCGATCAACCCAGCGGGGCGCAGGCGTTTTCGAGCCAATCGCGCGCTGGGCCATCAAGTTGCGGCGCGAGCACTTCGCGCACCCGCGCGTGATAAGCGTTCCACCAGCCAAGTTCCGCCGCGTCCAGCAGCGAAGCATCCACCAGCGCCTTGTCGATCGGCACCAGAGTGAGCGTCTCAAAGCCGAGCCAATCGCCCTCGCTGCTGGCGATCTCGCGGGGTTCCACCAGCAGCAGGTTCTCGATCCGGATGCCGTATTCGCCGGTCCGGTAATAACCGGGCTCGTTCGAAACGATCATACCAGGCAGCAATTCCTGCCCGTTGCCAGTCTTGGCGATTCTTTGCGGCCCTTCATGCACCGACAGGAAGCTCCCGACGCCATGGCCGGTGCCATGGGCATAGTCGATCCCGGCCGCCCAAAGGAATTGCCGGGCCAGCGTATCCAGTTGCGCGCCATCAGTGCCCTTGGGAAAGGTGGCGCGGGCCAACGCGATATGGCCCTTGAGCACGCGGGTATAGCGATCCTTCACTTCAGCGGGTGCCTCAGCCGGTCCGATCCAGACCGTGCGGGTGATATCGGTCGTTCCATCGGGATATTGCCCGCCCGAATCGACCAGATAGACGCTGCCGGGTGCGAGAAGCCTGTTGGATTCCTCGCTCACCCGGTAATGGACGATCGCGCCATTGGGGCCGGACCCGGAAATCGTGTCGAAGGAGAGATCGCGCAGTTCGCCGGTGTCTCGGCGGAACTGGTGGAGTCGTTCGGCCGCGTCGATCTCCATGGTGCTGCCCTCGGGAGTTTCGACCGAAAGCCAGTGCAGGAACCGCGCCATGGCTGCACCGTCGCGCGCCTGCGCGGCGCGGTGCCCGGCCTGCTCGACCGGGTTCTTGACCGCCTTGGGCAAGACGCAGGGATCGGTCTTTTCGACCAATTGTGCGCCGCCCTTTGCCAGCGCCTCGAAGATGGCGGCCACCGAACGGTCGCGGTCGACCCCGACCCGCTTCCCCTGGAGCGCCGCCAGCGCTCCGGCAAAATCGTCCCGCGGGTGAAGCCGCACCGCATCGCCGAGATGGGCGACCAAGTCGGGCGTGACCTTGCCGGGGGCGATATAGAGATCGGCGCTGCCGTCGGCATGGGCGATGGCATAGGACAGCACCACGGGGGTGCGATCGACGTCGCTGCCCCGGATGTTGAACAGCCAGGCAATCGAATCGAGCGGGGAAATGACAGCGGCGTCGAGTCTCTCTGCCGTCAGCCATTCTGCCAGTGCCGCGCGCTTTTCCGGGCTGGAGCGGCCGGCATGGGCATCGTCATGGACGATCGCCGGGGCGGCTGAGGGGGTGGGTTGGTCTTGCCAGACGGCATCGATGGCATTGCCCTCGACCGCGACCAGCGTGGCATTGCGCTTCGCAAGTTCCTTGCCGACCGCTTCCGCCCAGCCTTTCGAATGCAGCCACGTATCATAACCGATGCGGGCGCCTTCGGGCGCATGCTCGCCCAGCCATTTGGCGGGGCTGGTGGCGGGAACATTCTCGTAATCCCACAGCCTGCCGTCCACCTGGTCGCGCACTTGCAGCGTGTAGCGGCCATCGACAAAGATCGCTGCCTTCTGCGCCAGCACCACGGCGGTCCCGGCCGAGCCGTTGAACCCGGTCAGCCATTGCAGCCGCTGGGCATAAGCGCCGACATATTCCGACAGGTGCTCGTCCGAGATCGGCACGACGAAACCGTCGAGGCCGCGGCGGGCAAGTTCCTGCCGCAGCGCATCGAGCCGGGCTTCGTAAGCATTCATCAGCATGGCTTGCGGTCCTTCATTGCCCACCATAGATGCCATCCATGACCGATACCACAAGTCCCGCCCCGCCGCGCGCGCCGAAAAAACCCTCCAGCATCACCCACCACGGCATCAGAGTGACCGATGATTACGCCTGGCTGCGTGATCCCGGCTACCCGGAAGTGACCGACAAGGCGATCCTCGCCCATCTTGAGGCCGAGAATGCCTGGTTCGAAGCGCGGATGGCTCCGCAGCAGGACCGGATCGAGGCGCTGTTCAGGGAAATGCGCGCCCGGATCAAGGAAGCGGACAAATCCGTGCCGCAGAAGGACGGCGACTGGCTCTACTGGATCGAGTTCGAGGAAGGAGCGGAATACAAGAAGTGGTGGCGCCGGCCTGTCAGCGGCGGACCGGACGAGCTGATCCTCGACGAGGTCGCGCTGGCGCAGGGCAAAGAGTATTTCCGGCTCGGCGCGATTTCCGTATCCAACGACGGCAGGCTGCTGGCCTTCTCGGTCGATGACAATGGCTCGGAACGCTTCACCGCGCGAATCAAGCTGCTGGCAACGGGCGAACTGCTGCCGGACGAGATTCCGGGAACGCTGTCCGGTCTCGTATGGGTCGCAGGCAATACCGGTCTGGTTTACAGCCTCGCTAACGAGAACTGGCGGACCGACAACGCCCGGTTGCACTGGCTGGGCAAGCCGCTTTCGGACGATGTCGAGCTCTATCACGAGGATGACGAAGGCTTCCGGGTCGGGGCATCGCTTTCCGCCAACGAGCAATGGCTGGTCGTCGCCAGCGGGGACCATGAAACCAGCGAATGCCGACTGGTCCCTGTCGCCGATCCGCTTGCGGTGCCGATCCTGGTCAAACCCCGGCAGAAGGGCGTCGAATATGACGTGGACGAGCGCGAGGGCACGTTGTTCATCCACACCAACGACACTCACGAGAATTTCCGCCTCGCCACGGCTCGGCTCGACAATCCGGGGGAATGGTCCACGCTGATCGAGGGTACGGACGTATTCTACCTGACCGGCTTCGAGCTGTTCCGCGATTTCTTCATGGTCGAAGGGCGGCTGGCCGGGCTCGATCAGATCGCCGTCCATTATTACGATGATCCGTCCCGGATCGAGCCGATCGCCTTCCCCGAAGCGAGCTATTCCGCCGGGCTTGGTGACAATCCCGAATGGGCGATGGAGCGGCTGCGGGTTTCCTATGAAAGCATGGTCAGCCCGGCCAGCACCTATGATTACCACGTGGCCGAACGGCAGCTGGACCTGCTCAAGGCGCAGGAAATCCCGTCAGGCTACGATGCGTCGCTTTATGTGACGGAACGTTTGGAGATTGCAGCGCGCGATGGCACTGCCATTCCGGTCAGCATCGTCATGCGGAAGGATCGCGTTGGCCAAGGGCCGCTCCATCTCTATGGCTATGGCGCCTATGGCATCGCTATCGATCCCGGTTTCTCAACTTCGCGGCTCAGCCTGGTGGATCGCGGTTTTGCCTATGCCATCGCCCATATCCGGGGCGGTGATGATCTGGGCCGGGCCTGGTACAAGGCAGGCAAGCTGGAACGGCGGACCAACACCTTTACCGATTTCGTTGATGTCGCGAACGGCCTGATCGAACGCGGCTATACCCAGGCGGGCCGGATCAGCATCTCGGGCGGTTCGGCCGGGGGCGAACTGATGGGCGCGGTGATCAATTCAAACCCCGGCCTGTGGGGCGCGGTGGTGGCGCATGTGCCGTTTGTCGATGTGCTGGCCACCATGCTCGATGAAACGCTGCCGCTGACGCCGGGCGAGTGGCCGGAATGGGGTAACCCGATCGAGGACAAGGCCGCTTTCGAGCTGATCCAGTCCTATTCGCCCTATGATCAGGTCAGGTCCCAGCCCTATCCGCCGCTGATGGTCACTGCCGGGCTGAACGATCCGCGCGTGACCTATTGGGAACCGGCCAAATGGGTTGCCAGGCTGCGCGAGCTGAAGACCGATGGCAATGAACTGATCCTCAAGACCAACATGGGTGCCGGCCATGGCGGCAAGTCCGGCCGGTTCGAGTCCTTGCGCGAAACCGCGGAGGAGTTTGCTTTCATCCTGTGGCAGCTGGGCGTGGCAGACTGACGGGCTGGCGTCAGGCCACGGCCTTGTGTCGGGGCGGCCTGAAGCTGCGCATCCGTTCGCTCATGGTGCGATTACGTCCGGCGGATTTCGCTTCGTACAACAGGCGGTCGCAATGGGCGTAGAGCAGGCGGAATTCGGCCTGCATCGGGCCTTCTGGCAGTTCGACCAGGCCCATGCTGGCAGTGACGATCCGGTTCAGCCCCGGCACCTGGCTGGCGATCCGCGTGGCGATGGCCTGGCGGCGCTGTTCTGCGCGGCGGGCGGCGTCATCTCCGCTCATCAGTAGCAGGAATTCCTCGCCGCCCATCCGCACCGCAAGCGTGGATTCATCCGGGCCAAGCGCCTCGGCCACGGCCCGCAGGACTTCATCACCCGTTGAATGACCATGGGAGTCGTTGATCGACTTGAAGTGATCGAGATCGAGCACCGCCATGGAGCGAAAGCCTGCTGCGAACAATTTCGGGAAGCGTTCTTCGATCACCCGCCGGTTGAGCAGGCCGGTCAGGGGATCGCGCTCCGCCTGACCTTCGAGCGAGCGGGCTTCCGCCCGGGCAAAGTCGCGTTCGCGCCGCACTGTCATCAGCCGGTCGGCTACGCCGAAGGTGGTGATGATGATTTCCAGCGCGATCGAGATGTGCTGTTCGGTCTGGAGCTCGAGCGGGACTTCGCCCAGTCCGATTGCCGATGCGATCCGCACCGTACCCGTCAGCATGAGCGGTAGCCACGCGGCGATCTGGAACCGTACAGCGCGGCTAGCGCGCGATGCCGCCACCGCCATCACCCAGACGAACATCGCCAGCACCGGGATAAAGGACGCGAAATAGAAGGTCGGTGCGGTGGCACGCAGTGGTCCGTCGGCAAACAGATAATAGCCGGTCCATCCCATCACCCACAGCCCGGATGTCCGCAGCAACCGGCGATGCAGCGGATCGAGCTTGCCGGGCTCGATCAGGTCGGCGGAAAACAGCATCGCCGCGCAGACGCCGATCCCGAAGCTGCTGGCCGACAAAAAGGTCAGCGCAGAAAGCGGCAGGTCGGCAAAGCGGTTGACCATGCCCGACGCGAAGAAGGTCTGCACCAGCATGAACAGCACGGCTGCCCCATGCCAGATCAGGAAGCGAGCCCGAAGGACGCGGTAGAAGGCGAAATTGAACAGCAGCACCACGCACAGCATGCCGCACAGCCCCGCGATCAGGAGCTCGAAGTTGACTGGTCCGCCGGGAGTGCCTGCCGCAGTGGTCAGCGCCGCATCGGAAAGCATGCCGACGTGGCGCGGCTGGTTGATTTCCACGCCGATGGCCACCAGCGGCTCACCAATGCGGGGAAGTTCGGTGCTCATGACCCAGTCGGCTGTCCCCGGCACCATGTCGGCTTCGGCAATCCGGCGATTGGCTGTTGCCCCGTTCGCGCCGATTGCAACCAGCCGCATGGCGTCGAAGCGGGTCAGCCGGGTGATGAAGCGGGTCGGTTCGGGCCCTTGCCTGTTGCGCAGGTCGAAGCGCAGGAAGGCGCGCTCGCTGGCGATCGACCAGTTCCTGTCGGCGCATGTCCAGCGGTCGGATTGGACGGCGATCGCGTCGAAACCATCGCGCTGTGCACCAGTGGCGTGACAAGTCGAACCGGGGGCAAAGGACTGGGCGAGCGCAGGGGCGGCCGCCAGCAGCAGCCACAGTCCTGCCATTGCGGCCAGCAATCGGCGCAAGATCCCCATGTCCATGCTGCTGGTTCTAGGGTGAAAGTTCTTATTTCGGGTTAAGCCCGACCCTGCCGGAATTGATACCTAGCATCTTGGTTTCAGGAAAGAATCTTCAACGGATCGGTCCATTCGTAGCCCAGTTCCCGGGCCACCGCCTCGCAGGTCACCTGTCCGGCATGGACATTGAGCCCGGCGGTGAGGTGCGGATTGGCGCGCAATGCCGCTTTCCAGCCGAGGTCGGCGATCGCCAGCGCATGCGGCAGCGTGACGTTGTTGAGCGCATAGGTGCTGGTCCTTGCCACCGCGCCGGGCATGTTGGCGACGCAGTAATGGACGATCCCCTCCACCACGAAAGTCGGCTCGGCATGAGTGGTCGGGTGGCTGGTTTCGAAACAGCCACCCTGGTCAATCGCGACATCGACCAGCACCGCGCCGCGCATCATCGTGCCGAGCATGTCGCGCGTCACCAGCTTGGGCGCGGCGCCGCCGGGGATCAGCACGGCCCCGATCACCAGATCCGCTTCGGCCACACTTTCGGCTATGTTGGCGCGGTTGGCGAAGCGGGTCTTGGCACGGCTTTCGAAATGAATGCCAAGTTTTTCGAGCACTTCCGGGTTGCGGTCGAGGATGGTGACATCCGCCCCCAGCCCAACCGCCATCTGGGCGGCGTTGAAGCCGACCACGCCGCCGCCCAGAACGGCCACTTTCGCCGGCAGCACGCCCGGCACTCCGCCCAGCAGTACTCCGCGCCCACCATGGGCCTTTTCCAGCGCGGTGGCCCCCGCCTGGATCGCCATCCGTCCTGCCACCTGGCTCATCGGCTTGAGCAGCGGCAGCGTCCCGCCGGGGCCCGTGACGGTTTCATAGGCGATAGCGGTGACGCCGGATTGAACCAGATCGACAGTCTGTTCGGGGTCCGGGGCAAGGTGGAGATAGGTGTAAAGCACCTGGCCAGCGCGCAGCATCGCGCGTTCCTGCGGCTGTGGTTCCTTGACCTTCACGATCAACTCGCTCCCTGCGAAGATCGCGCCTGCATCGGATTTGACCACCGCTCCGGCGGCTTCGTAATCGGCATCGCTCGCGCCGATACCCTCGCCAGCGCCGCTCTCGATCCACACCTCGTGGCCATGCGCGACCAGCTCGTGGGCGCTCTCCGGCGTCAGGCCGACGCGGTATTCGTGATTCTTGATCTCGCGTGGGCAGCCGACAATCATGGGTTCGCTCCTGTCTGGGTGACAAAGGTGACAGCGCGTCACCCGATTCTTGGGCAAGATAGAATATTAAAACAATATCATGGGAACAGGTTCCGAAAGTGACACTTTGGATTTCCCGTTCGCGATCAACCTTGCATTTCCTTAGCAAACTCCGGTCCTGTAGGACAGTGCGGGCAGGCGGGCAGGACTTTCCCGCCGTGCGCGGGCATGTCATGGGGAAGGCCAATCCGAAATGAGGACCGACCGATGCAATTTGATTTTTCCGCCATAACCGGGGCGGAGCGTTACAGGCTGATGCTCAACACAGTCTCGCCCCGCCCGGTCGCCTGGGTGGTGACGCAAGACGCGGCGGGCATCTGCAACGCCGCGCCGTTCAGTTTCTTCAACGCGATGATGGCGACCCCGCCGATCCTGGCGGTTGGCATCGGGCCGGACCTCGTGCGGGGCGAGGAGAAGGAAAAGGACACGCTGCGAGCGATCCGCGAAACGGGCGAGTTCACCATCGCGATGGTGTGCGAAGCCGATGTCGAGGCGATGAACCTGACTGCCGCCGAAGCCCCGCGCGGGGTGGACGAACTGGCGCTGGCCGGCGTCGCCACCCGCCCTGCCAGCAAAATCGCCGCGCCGCTGATCGCGTCGGCCCCGGTCAATTTCGAATGCCGCCTGTTCCAGCTGATCGAGCCGGCGCGCAATTCCGCGATCGTGCTGGGCGAGATCGTGGCGATGCATGTCGATGATCGCTTCGCGTCGGAAGAAGGCGGCAAGCTGCGGATCGACACCCCCGCGATGCACCTCATCGCTCGCCAGTTCGGCTTCGGCGGCTATATCCGCAGCAGCGACCAGTTCGAGCTGAAGCGGAAGACCTGGCCGGTGGAGTGAGATGGAGAGATCGCTACTTGATCACATGCGAATTATGTCCCATATTATGCCCTAATATGAGACAAAGGATCGGACATGACTATTGTGGCAAAGGGCGATAGCGGCAAGCGAATTGCGGGTACGCGTGCGCGCAAAAAGCTCGTGGCGGTGGATGCGCAGGCAGTGATCTACGCTGGCTCTGGCTTTGTGACCCATTTTATCGACAAGGGCGGCATCGTCGATGTTGAGCGTGTCGCGGATACGTTCCGTATGACCAAAGGCCAGCTCGCCGAAACAGTTGGTCTCGGCGCGGCCACGATCGGCAAAGCGCAACGTCGGATGGCTCCGCGAACGCAGTCACGTGTTCGGGAGATGCTTGAGATTGTCGCAAGGATCCGCGAATGGGCCGGTGGCGAGACGCAGGCGATGGCGTGGTATCGCTCGCAACCGATCCCGGCGCTGGACGGGCGGACGCCGGAGGCTTTGGTCAAAGCGGGCGAAGCGGGTGCGGTGCGTGATTATCTCGATCATCTCGCCCTGGGCGGCTTCGCTTGAAGTTCGAGGGCACGTGTTACCGCGCGCACGACCCGAAGTGGTCGTTCTCGCCGATTTCAGGCGACGGAGCTGCAAAAGCCGGTGGCAGGTTCAACCGCAAGGGCGAGCCGACGCTGTATCTGGCTCTGGATATCACAACTGCCGTCAACGAATGCTCGCAAGGCCTGAGCCAGCGGCTCCAGCCGCTCACGATCTGCGAATATGACATCGACTGCGAGCCGATTGCCGATCTCCGCACTGATGCAGGCAGGATTGCGCTAGGGATCACAATCGACGATCTGGCGTGCGCATGGTTAGTATTTATGCGCGCGGACAGAGATGCACCGTCATGGCTCGTGGTTGACGCTTTGAAGGCGGCTGGCTTTGCCGGAATGCTCGTCCCAAGCTTCGCACCCGGCGCGGGTGGAGGAAATTTCAATCTCGTCCTCTGGCGCTGGGGGCCGGATTTGCCGACACGCGCAGCAGTTTTTGATCCGAGCGGTCGCCTGCCCAAAAATCAGCTATCGTGGAGATGACCAGGTATCCCGCGGGTTCCCCTCACAGCGGATTCCCATCCTTGTCGCGGTAGATCTCCCGCTTGCCGACGTGGTTGGCCGGGCCGACGAAGCCGTCTTCCTCCATCCGCTCGATCCATTTGGCCGCCGTGTTGTAGCCCACCCCCATCTGGCGCTGGAGCCATGAACCCGAGGCCTTCTGGCTTTCGAACACGAACTGGCAGGCCTGGCGGTATTTGCGTTCTTCCGGGTTGTCGGAAGCGGTCAGTTCATCGTCGAAACTGAAGCTGCCGTCTTCCGGCTCCTCGGTGACGCTGTCGACATATTCGGGCGAGCCTTGCCCGCGCCAGTGCCTGGCGACCAGTTCCACCTCCTCGTCCGACACGAACGGGCCGTGGACACGGACCAGCGCGCCGCTGGACGGCTTGTAGAGCATGTCGCCCTTGCCCAGCAGCTGTTCGGCGCCCTGTTCGCCCAGGATGGTGCGGCTGTCGATCCGGCTGGTGACGTGGAAGCTGACACGAGTGGGCAAATTGGCCTTGATTACCCCGGTGATGACATCGACCGAGGGGCGCTGCGTCGCCATGATCAGGTGGATGCCGGCCGCGCGGCTTTTCTGGCTGAGCCGCTGGATCAGCACTTCGATGTCCTTGCCGACAGTGACCATCAGATCGGCCAGCTCGTCCACGATCAGCACGATCTGCGGCAGGGTCTGGTAATCGAGCTGTTCTTCCTCGAACAGCTCCTCACCCGTATCGGGATCGAACCCGATCTGCACCCGGCGGCCGAGCGGTTTGCCCTTGGCGGCGGCGGTCTTCACCCGTTCATTGAAACCGGTGAGATTGCGCGCGCCGATCGCGCTCATCATCCGGTAACGCCGTTCCATCTCCTCGACCGCCCATTTCAAGGCGCGGACCGCCTTGGGCGGCTCGGTCACCACCGGGCTGAGCAGGTGGGGGATATCGTCGTAGCTTTTCAGCTCCAGCACCTTGGGATCGATCAGGATCAGGCGGCAATCGCGCGGGGACAGGCGATAGAGCAGCGACAACAGGATGGTGTTGAGCCCGACCGACTTGCCCGAACCGGTGGTGCCCGCCACCAGCAGATGCGGCATGGCGGCAAGATCGGCCACGATCGGTTCGCCCGCGATATCCTTGCCCAGGATGATCGGCAGCATGCCCTTGTGATGGGCAAAAGCCTCGCAGGCGATCAGTTCCTTCAACACCACCATCTGGCGGTCCTTGTTGGGCAGTTCGATCCCCATCACGGTCTTGCCGGGGATGGAGGAAACGCGCGCGGAAATCGCGCTCATGTTGCGCGCGATGTCTTCAGCCAGGCCAATCACCCGGCTGGCCTTGATGCCGGGGGCCGGTTCGAGCTCGTACATGGTGACGACCGGGCCGGTGCGCACCGCGGTGATCTCGCCCTTGACGTTGAAATCGTCGAGCACCGTTTCGAGCAGGCGGGCATTGCGTTCCAGCGCCAGCTTGTCGATTTTCGGCGCTTCCGTTTTCGGCGGATCGGTCAGCAGGTCAATGCCGGGCAGTTCGTATCGATCGAACAGGTCCTTCTGCTTCGACTTGCCGGAAAATTCCGCCGGTTTGGGTGCGGTGGTGGGATCGGTGATTTCGGGCGGCTTGCGGGCGGGATGGTCGGCAAGCGGAATGGCGCGCGGTTCCGGCGTGGGCTTTGCGCGGCGGCTAACGAAGGGAATCTCCGGCGCGGTCAGGCTGCGCGGGTTGCGCAGCATCGCGGGCAGGGTGAGCAGCTGCGCCCAGTCGATCGCGAACACCCGTCCGGCCAGCAATATGCCCGCCAGCAGGAAGGCCAGCGCGATGCCGAGGATGGTCCAGCCCTGCGCCGGTTCGGGCAGCAGCGCGGCCAGCGCGCGCACGGCGCCGGCCCCCAGCAGCCCGGTGATCCCGCCCGGCGAGGCCGGCAGCGAGCCGCCGGGCGAGGTGAAGGCGAGGCTCAGCACCGTCGCCAGCAGCGCCATCGCCGCTAGCAGCATGCCGACCGCGCGCCACCAGCGCAGGCCATGCGGGGTCTCCTCCTCGTCGGCGTCGCGCCACAGCTTGCGCGAGAAGGCATAGAGCAGCGGCAGGAACAGCACGCAGGCCATGCCGAACAGGAACAGCGCCCGTTCCGCCACCCATGCTCCGCCCAGGCCGAGCCAGTTCTGGACCGTCCCGCCCGCCGCGGTGGAGGCGGACGGATCGGTCTGGTGATAGCTCACCAGCGCCAGCGCGAGCGCGATCATCCCGGCGAACAGTAGCACCGCCGCGCCCATCTGCAACGCGCGGCGCAGCGAACGGCGGAACGCCGCCCGCCAGTCGGCAGGGGCAGACTTGCGGCCTGACGCGCCGATTGCCCTGGTAGCCATGCTCACATCGTCCCTCTGCCGCCTGAACGCCCATCATGCGCCCTGGAGTGACTCCGCGTCAAGAATCCTTGGGAATTCTGGCGAGTCGCGCCACATTCAGGACAACCCGTCGATCGCCGCCCAGCAGGCCGGGCCAAGCCGCCGTGCGCCGCGCCGGTCCATCCCGCCCAGCGCGATCACCGGCATCCTCGCGCGCGCGGCCAGCAGGCGGAAGCGCACCGGGCCAAGCGCCGCTGCGTCGGGGTGGGAGCGGGTCGGATAGACGGGCGAGAGCAGCACGCCATCGGCGCGCGCGCGGTTGGCCCGGCCGATCTCGCGCAGCGAATGGGCTGTGGCGAGGCGGAACAATCCATGCCCCGCCGCCGGGCCATAGCTCCCATCCGCGCCCCAGCGCCGGGCCAGCGCGGGACTCGCAGCGAGGATCGTGACCAGCCCGCGCGCCCGGGCGATGGCGACAAGCTGGCGCCAGCGCGCACGCCGCGCGTCCGGTTCCAGATGGTAATGGCGGAAAATGAAGCCCGCACCGCGCGGCAGGCGGCGCAGCGCGCGTTCCAGCACCGCATCGTTGCGCGCGTCGCTGACCAGCCAGAGCTGCGGGAAGGGCCAAAGCTGCTTGAAAGGGTGGCGCATGGGCATCCGCCCGCTATAGCAGCGCGCCATGGATCAGCCAGCCACCCCTCTTGCCGCCATCCGCGCCCGCATCGCCGCCGCTGCCCAAGTCGCCGGGCGCAGGCCGGAGGAGATCACGCTGGTCGCGGTCAGCAAGACCCACGAGGCAGAAGCGATCGCGCCGCTGCTGGCACAGGGCCAGCGCGTGTTCGGCGAAAACCGGGTGCAGGAAGCCGCCGCCAAATGGCCGGAACTGCGCGCGCGCTACCCCGATGTGGAACTGCACCTCGTCGGCCAGCTTCAGTCCAACAAGGCGGAGGAAGCAGTGGCGCTGTTCGACTGCATCCATTCGCTCGACCGGCCCAGCCTGGTCAAAGCGCTCGGCGCGGCGATGGCGAAGGCCGGGCGCAGGCTGCCCTGCTTCATCCAGGTCAACATCGGCGCGGAGGAACAGAAGGGCGGCTGCGCGATTGCCGAGCTGCCGGACCTGCTCGAACAGGCGCGCGCGGCGGATATCCCCGTCATCGGCCTGATGTGCGTGCCGCCGGCCGGCATCGAACCCGCCCCGTTCTTCGCCCTCACCGACAAGCTGGCGGCAGACAATGGGCTGACCGGGCTGAGCATGGGGATGAGCGAGGATTTCGAGACTGCCATCATGCTGGGCGCAACGCATGTGCGGGTGGGGAGTGCGCTGTTCGGGGGGCGGGGGTGAGCATGAAGGTCACATCGGTATTACGGCTGATGCCTCTCTTTATTTTGGCGGCGTGTAACCCCTTTGAAATTCTTACGACAGAAGAGGATGTTGTCATTCCTCAATAAGAAGTAAAGTTTGTAACACTACTTCACCCCAGTCGAAAACTTCCCCCAAGTGCACATAATGTCAGAATGCATTATCTTGCATTTCAAGACCCCTTCCTGTGGGTCATGTTTGATGCTGACTTAGGGTCAGGACCTGTTAAATTGCTTGCATGATGGGCTGAGGGTTGATTCAATGGTGGCACCAGGAGGTGCTGCTTGTGGACGATCTGTTTATGCTGAGCGAGGTGCAGATGCGCCGGATCAAGCCATTTTTCCCGCGATCGCATGG